>JBDHVD010000207.1:0-13699 GCA_039809525.1 Labilithrix sp.
ACGAGAGCTTCCAGCCGCTCAGCTCGTTCCTCAGCGGACCGGCGCTCCTGTCGAAGGCGACCGAGATCATCCACGAGGCCTCGATGGAGTACGAGTCGGTCAGCGACTCGGAGCCTCCGCTCGTCTCGCCGCTGCCGCTCTTCAGCGCGCTCGAGAAGGAGGGGCTCCGGGCGCTCATCGGCTGCTTCGAGATGATCACCGTACCCGCGGGCAAGGCGGTCATCGCCGAGGGCGAGGAGGGCGCCGAGGCGTACATCGTGGCGCGGGGAGAGCTCGAGGTCCGGCGCGTCGTGTCGAACGACGGCGTCGACAAGACCGTCACCCTCGCGCGCCTCACGAACGGCGCGCTCTTCGGCGAGATGGCGCTCCTCTCGCGCGCGCCCCGTGCCGCGAGCGTCGTCGCGTGCCGTCCGTCGATCCTGCTCGTCGCGCGCCGCGAGGCGCTCGAGGCGGTGGCCGAGAAGCGCCCCGACATCGGCATCGAGCTCGCCGCGCACTGCCGCCGGCGCATGGTGGTGAACCTCGTGCGCACGTCGAAGGCGCTGCTCTCGGTCGCGCCGGAGGAGCGTCCCGCGCTGGTCGAGCGCTTCGAGACCAAGGTCTTCGAGAAGGGCGACAAGATCATCGAGGACGGCAAGGAGACCAGCGGCCTCCACCTCGTCGCGTCGGGCGAGGTCGCCGTGGTCGGTCACGAGGAGGGCGGCGAGTCGTTCGTGATCGCCACGCTCGGCGTCGGCGAGACGGTCGGCGAGGTCGCCCTCGTGCTCCGGCGCAAGGCGAACGCCGACGTCGTCGCGGTGCATCCGACGGTGACCTTGCACCTGCCGCGCGAGGACTTCCTCGACCTCGTCCGTGATCATCCGGCGATCCTGTCCGGGCTGTACCTCCTCGCCGTCGAGCGTGACGAGGAGACGGCGAACGTCCTCGCGGGCAGCACGACCGCGACCGTCGCCGAGGACTACATCCTCGTCTGATGGCTCACGCGCACGACCATCGACACGATCATGACCACCGTCATGATCACGACCACGGGCCGGCGTCCGTGGTCGCCGCGGCGTCCGCCGAGGTCACGGCGAAGGAGCGCCACCAGGCGCGCCGCCTGCTCATCGTGCTCGTCGTCATCGCGCTCTTCTTCGTGGTGGAGCTCGCGGGCGCGAAGGCGGCGGAGAGCGACGTCCTCGAGGCCGACGCCTACCACCTGCTGATGGACGTGTTCGCGCTCGCGATCAGCCTCGCCGCCATGCGCATCGCGGCTTCGCACCCGAGCGCGCGCTTCACCTACGGCCTGCGCCGCGCCGAGCCGCTCGCCGCGCTGTTCAACGGCGTCCTCGTCCTCGCCGTCGCGGCGGAGCTGGTGCGCGACGCGGTCGAGCACCTCGCGCATCCGACGATGCCGAAGTCCGGGCTGATGCTGATCGTCGCGACCGGCGCGCTGGTGGTGAACGGCATCAGCGCGTGGGTGCTCCACGGCGCGATGCACGTCCACGGCGGTCATGGCCATGCGCACGGCCATGCGCACGGTCACGATCACCATCATCACCATCACGACGACCTCGGGCCCGACGAGGGCGAAGGCCATGCGCACGCGCAAGGCGCGCACCTCAACCTCCGGGGGGCGTGGCTCCACCTCCTCGGCGACGCGCTCGGCTCGGTCGCCGCGTTCATCGCGGGCCTCGCGATCCGCTACGGGGCTTCGCCGCTCGTCGATCCCATCGCCAGCTTCCTCGTGGTCGCGATCCTCGTCGTCGGCGCGCTCCGGCTGCTGCGCGACGCGGGCGCGGTCCTGCTCGACGCGGCGCCGGCGCACCTGCCGGTGGCGCGCGTGAAGAAGGTGCTCCTCGCGATGGACGGCGTGAAGGAGGTCCACGCGCTCCACGTCTGGTCGCTCGGCACCGGGCACGACGCGGTGAGCGCGCACCTCGTCGTCGGCGCCGATCACCTCCACATCGGGCCGAAGGCCGCCGACCACCTGCGCGAGAAGCTCAAGGTCGAGTACGTGACCGTGCAGGTCGAGTCGCGCGACTGACGTCGTCAGCGGCCGACGACGGCGTTCCAGACGGCCGAGGCGGCGTTGCCCGCGACCTCGCGCGCGTACAGGATCCGCTCCTCGCCGAACGCGCGATCGACGCTCGGCCGCGCGCGGAGGCGCTTCTGGTATGCGCGGATCGCCGGGTACGGTCCGAGGTCGACGGGCGTCACGACGGTCCAGTTCAGCACCGCGAACAGGTACGCGTCGGCGACGCTGAAGCGATCGAGCAGGTAGTCCCGGCCGTCGAGGCGATCGGCGACGAGCCGGAGGCGCGGCTCCGCCTTTTCGAGCGCGTAGGCCTTCACGTCCTTCGACGCGGTCTTGTCGAGGAGAGGGACGAACACCGCCTTGTGCAGCTCCGTCGACACGAAGCTGAGCCACTGGCGGAGCTGCACGCGCGCGAACGCATCGGTCGGGACGAGCCCCGCCTCGGGGAAGCGCTCGGCGATGTACTGCAGGATGGCGGCGTTCTCGGTGAGGACGATCCCGCCTTCGATCTCGAGCGCGGGCACGAGACCGAGCGGATGGACCGTCGCGAAGTCGATGCCGGTCGACGTCTTCTTCGTCTTGCCGTCGACCTCGACGAACGAGGCTTCGGCGTTCGCCTCGTACAGGGCGATGCGCGTCGCGAGCGAGCAGGCGAGGGGAGAGAAGTAGAGCTTCATGCCCGGCACCATGGGGCGCCCGGACGACAGCGTCCAACGCATAGTCTTCGTACGAGCCATGCGTGAAGCGCATAGGGCGCTCAGCCGAGCACGTGGTACGTCGCGAGTCGATCGACGTCGCCGACGCTCGGCTCGAACCACCGGCGGCGGATCGCGACGTACTCGGGATGCGCGAAGAACGCGTCGAGGCGCTCCTGCGACGGAAAGCGGATGGTGAAGAGCCGGTTGATCGTCGCGCGTCCGGGCGAGCGGAGCACCTCGGCGACCCGGACATCCACGACGAAACGGCCCCCGTGCGCTTCGAGCAGCGGCGTCATCTGCGCCCGGTACTCGGCGTACGTCGCGTCGTCCTTCACCTCGAGCCCGACCAGGATCTCGATCGCATGCATGGCGGTTCTCCTCCACGGTGAATAGGTCGGCTGAGCGCCGGGCGCTACGGCGTAACGGGCGCGCGCCTCGCGACCTATCTCGGTGACCGGGTCGTCCGGTCGGAACGGAGAGCGGGAACATGTCCTCGAAGGTCGCCGTCGTCACCGGAGCATCGAGCGGGATCGGCTACGGGATCACCCGGGCCCTCGAGACCCGCGGCTATTCGATCGTCGCGACGTCCCGGAAGGTGTCGCGGAGCCGGCTCGAGGCGTCGCCGGCGGTCGCGCTCGTCGACGGAGACGTGGGCGATGCACGGACGGCGACCGAGGTCGTCGGCGTGGCGCTGTCGCGCTTCGGGCGGATCGATCTCCTGGTGAACAACGCGGGGATCTTCATCGCCAGGCCGTTCACCGAGTACACGGACGAGGACTACGCCGCCCTCGTCTCCACCAACCTCGCGGGCTTCTTCCACATGTCCCGGGCCGCGCTCGGGCCGATGACGGCGCAGCGCTCCGGACACATCGTCAACATCGGCACGTCCCTGTCGAGCCAGCCCGTGGCCGGCGTGCCCTCGGCGCTGCCGATCCTGATCAAGGGCGGCCTGGAAGCCGCGACCCGTTCGCTCGCGATCGAGTACGCCCCGCACGGCATCCGGGTGAACACCGTCGCGGCCGGCGCCATCGACACGCCGATGCACCCGAAGGACAGCCACGACCTCCTGAAACGGCTGAGCCCGGCCAATCGGCTCGGCACGGTGGACGAGATGGCGGACGCGGTGCTGTTCCTCGAGTCGGCCGGCTTCGTGTCGGGCGAGGTCCTGCACGTCGACGGAGGGGCCCACGCCGGAAAGTGGTAGCGGCTGTAACGTCCGGCGCGGAGGCGACCTATCGTAGAGAGGCCGTCCGCCTCGACGCACCATGACTTCGCACGAGCCCGGCATCCACGACGAGACCCGAGCGCGCGGCTTCCTTCCGTGGGTCGCCGCGCTCGTCCACGCCCATCGACGCCGGCTGCTCGCGTATGCGCGCCGGCGGGGGCTCGATGCAGAGGAGGCGCTGGACGCCGTCCAGGACGCGTTCGTCTCGTTCCTCCTCTTGCCGGAGGCGCGGGCGATCGCGGACGACGAGGACGACGCCCTGAAGGTCCTCACGGTGATGGTGCGTCACAACCTGCAGAACCGCAGGCGCAAGCGCGCGCGTCACGACCGCGCCCACGTCCTCCTCGAGCAGGTCGAGCGCACGGGCGCCGAGAGCAGCGAGGACCTGATCGTCCGCGCCGAGGAGCTCGCGCGGCTGAACGGGTGCATCCTGCGCATGGCGACGCTCCAGCGGAGCGTCGTGATGTTGAGCCTGCTCGACGAGCTCCCGCACGACGAGGTGGCGAGGACCCTCGGGATCACCGGCGGCCACGTGCGGGTGCTGCTCCACCGAGCGAGGCAGCACCTCCGCACGTGCTAGCGATCGTTCACTTGCACTGATTGTCGATGCACGACTGGCCGCCGGTGCAGCCGCTGGCGTCGACGCACGACGCATTCGCCTCCTGCTGCGTGCGGCACACGCCGTCCTTCGCGCAGTAGCCGATGCGGTTGTCGATCGTCCGGCAGTACTGGTCGCTGTCGCAGGTGTACTTGCAGTAGCCGCCCACGCACTTCTTGGCCGGCGTGCCCGTGCACTGCGCGTCCGTCGTGCAGTTCGGCGCCGTCGGCCGCGTGTCGACGACGCAGGCGCCCTGGTCGCAGAACTTGCCCGCGCCGCACTCCGGATCGGTGGTGCACGGCGTGGTCTGGCCGCCGGTCGGGTTCGGCTCGCAGACGCCCTTCGTGCAGGTGAAGCCCTCGGCGCAGGGGGTCGCCTCGCAGCTCGTCAGGCACTGGCCGTCGGCGCAGACCTTCCCGTCCGCGCACTCGCTCGAGAACTTGCAGCCGTTCTGCGGGGCCGTGCACGAGCCGCCGATGCAGGAGAGGCCGCCGGAGCAGTCGCTCTGCTGCGTGCACGGGCAGGGGCCGTCGCTTCCGCCGCATGCCTTGCAGGCGTTCTCGACACAGACCTTCCCGTCACCGCAGTCCGCCTTCGTCGAGCACTCGACCTTGTTGCCCGGATTGGTCGCAGGCGAAACGCAATAGCCGCCCTTGCAGACCAACCCCGACTTGTCCCCGCAGCTGGCGTCGTCGGTGCACGTCTTGAGGCAGCCCGTCGCCGTACAGACCTCGCCCGCCCCGCAGCTCTTGGTGCCGGTGCACGCCTTCGGGGCCGCCGGGGTGACGTTCGAGCAGCCGTACGCATCGCACGTGTAACAAGCGGCGTCGTCGCAGTAATACCGGGTCTCGGCGCCCGGGCCGCATCCGCTCCACGTGACGACGCCGAGCGCGGACAGCACGCCGAAGACGAGCGCGCTCTTCGTGGTGGGCGGGACAGGGAAGCGAGACGTCATGTGCGATTCCTCCGGGGTGCCGTCCAGTATCCACGTGCCGTGCCATCGGGTCCACGGATGGCGGGCGCCGGATCTCTCGAAAAAACGGCCCCTGTCACCGGCCGGTCATGTGAACCGTAGGACCGGATTGCCGGCACGGGTGTAAACCCAGGTTCTCGTCGCCGCCGTGGCCGGTCTCGACGGCCGGGCGCGTCGGCTTGCTTGACCCCCCGCGCCGCATTCGCTACCCCCGCGGCCATGGTTCATCGCTTCGCCGCCTCGGTCCTCGCTTGTGCGCTCGCCCTCGGCGCCTTCCTCTACTCGGGGGTCGCCGCCGCGCAAACGAAGGTCGCGGTCGTCGACGTCCAGCGCGCCGTCGCCAGCACCGAGGACGGCCTCCGGGCCCAGGCCACCCTGAAGAAGCTGTTCGACAGCAAGCAGCAGGAGCTCAACAAGAAGCAGGCCGACCTCCAGAAGCAGCGCGAGGAGATCGAGAAGCAGAGCAAGGTGCTGCCGAAGGACGCACTCCAGAAGCGCATGGACGAGTGGCAGAAGCAGATGATGGAGCTCCAGGGGATCTTCCTCGAGTACAACAAGCAGCTCGAGGCGGAGCAGAAGAAGCTCACCGAGCCGGTCTTCGAGAAGATGCTCGGGATCATCAAGCGCCTCGCCACGAGCGACAACATCGACCTCGTCGTCGACAAGGCGACCGTCGCGTACGTCCGCGGCGATCTCGATCTGACCGATCGCTGCATCCAGATGTACAACAGCGGGGCAGGCGGGCCGGCCGCGCCGCCCGCGACGGCGCCCGCTCCGAAGAAGCCGTGAACGGAGTCCCCCTCGCGCCGCGGTCGCTCGACGCGCTCGTCGAACGCCACGGTGGAGAGCTGCGCAACGGCGCACGCGGCGTCGTTCGCCGGATCGTCCCGGTCGGCGAGGCGGGCGCGGGCGACCTCGCGCCGCTGCTCGCCGTCCGCTACGTCGACGACGCCGTCCGGGCGGCCGCGCGTGGAGCCTCGCTCCTCGTCGACGCCGCGCTCGAAGCGCCCGAGGTGAAGGGCCTCGCCGCATGGTTCCATCCGTTCGCGTCGTGGGCGCTCGCGGAGCTGCTCGACGCGGGCGACGCGCCGGCGAACGAGCCGATCACCGGAGACGACTGCCGCATCGGACCGAACGTCGTGCTCATGCCGCGCGTCCGCATCGGCGCGCGGGTGAGGATCGGACCGGGCGCGATCATCGGAGACGCGGGCTTCGGCTTCGCGGCCGGGCCGGACGGCAAGGTGCGCGAGATCCCGCAGCTCGGCGGCGTCGTGATCGAGGACGACGTGTTCATCGGCGCGGGGTGCACGATCGCGTCGGGCACCATCGCGCCCACGATCATCCGCCGCGGCGCGAAGCTCGACGCGCAGGTCCACGTCGCTCACAACTGCGACGTCGGCGAAGGCACGGTGATCGCCGCGCAGAGCGGGCTCGCCGGATCGGTCGTCGTCGGCCGCGGCGTGATGATGGGCGGTCAGGTCGGCGTCGCCGATCACCTCCGCATCGGCGACGGCGCGCGCATCGCGGCGAAGAGCGGCGTGATCGGCGACGTGGCGCCGGGCACGACGGTGGCGGGCTACCCCGCGGTCGAGCGCGTGCGCTGGCTCCGCGGCCTCGCCGAGCTCTATCGCCTCGTCGGTCGTCGGGCGAGCAGCGCGCCACCGAACAGCGGCGCGGCGATCGCCTCGTCGTCGCCGATACCGCCCTCGGCGAAGGTCCCGAGCATCCACCCGGCGGCGATCATCCGGCGCACCTCGCCGCCGCCGGTGAAGGGCTAGCGGAGACGTCGTGGCCACCCGCACCGGCTCGACGCAGCTCGACATCGAGCGGATCCTCCAGATCCTCCCGCATCGATGGCCGTTCGTCCTCGTCGATCGCGTCACCGAGGTGATCCCGAACGAGCGCATCCGCGGCCACAAGTGCGTGAGCATGAACGAGCCGTGGTTCCAGGGGCACTTCCCCAAGCACCCGATCATGCCCGGCGTGCTGGTGATCGAAGCGCTCGCGCAGATCGGCGGCATCCTCGCCTACGCGAGCGAGCCGTTCGACGAGATGAACAACCTCCTCTACTTCCTCGGCATCGACAAGGCGAAGTTCCGCCGCCCGGTCATCCCCGGCGATCGCCTCGATCTCGAGGTCACCGTGATGCAACACCGCACGAACGTGTGGAAGCTCCGCGGCGAGGCGAGCGTCGAGGGCACGCTCTGCGCGCAGGGCGAGCTCCTCGCGAGCGTCGTCGAACGCGGGGCCTGACCGATGGGCCGCAACGTCCATCCCACCGCCATCGTCTCGCCCCGGGCGGAGATCGCCGACGACGTCGAGGTCGGGCCCTACGCGGTGATCGACGCGGGCGTGCGCGTCGGCGCCGGAACGCGGATCGCCGCGCACGCGGTCCTGACGGGGCGCACCACGCTCGGCGAGCGCAACGTCGTCCATCCGTTCGCGGTCGTCGGGGGCGAGCCGCAGATGAAGAAGCCGGGCGTCGTCGTGTCGGGCAAGGGCTCGCTGATCATCGGCGACGACAACGTGATCCGCGAGCACGTCACGCTCAACCTCTCGAGCGGCGACGAGCCCACCCGCGTCGGATCGCACAACCTCCTCATGACCGGCTGCCACGTCGCGCACGACGTCCGGGTCGGCTCGCACTGCGTGATCGCCAACGGCGTGCAGCTCGCCGGTCACGTCGTCGTCGAGGACTGGGTGACCTTCGGCGGCGCCTCGGCCGTCGCGCAGCTCCTCCGCATCGGCGAGGGCGCGTTCGTGGCCGGCGGGGCGATGGTGGAGCGCGACGTCCCGCCGTTCGTGATCGCGCAAGGCGACCGGGCGCGCGTGCGCGCGCTCAACGTGGTCGGGCTCGAGCGCCGCGGCGTCCCGGCGGCGTCCGTCGCGGCGCTGAAGAAGGCGTTCGCCGCCGTCTTCGTGCGCCGCTCCGGATCCTGGGCCGAGGCCGTCGCGAAGCTCGATCGCTCCGACCCGTTCGTCGCTCAGCTCGCTTCCGCGCTCGCGCCGTAGGCGGCGAGGATCCCCGACCAGCCGCCGTCGCTCTCCACCGCCGCGCGCAACGCCTCCCAGCCCTTGCCGTGGCGGTCGAGCTCGGAGTGCACGAGCTCGACGCGCGTCCGCCCGTCGCCGAGATCGTGGAACGTCACCTCGACGCGGCTCCCGTGTGCGGGATCCGGCTCGAAGGTCCACGACGGCGTGATCTGCCAGGAGAGGGCGACCTTGCGCGGCGGGCTCCACACGAGCACGCGGCCCCACTCGCACTGGGATCCGTCGGCGCCGATCTCGTACCAGCGCCCGCCTTCCTTCGGCTCCATCTTCGCGTCGGCGAAGTCGGCCTTGCCGATGTGATGGCTCTTCGGCCACCACAGATCGAGGCGCTCGGTGAAGACCTCGAACGCGTGCTCGACGGACGTGCGGACGATGACCGACTTCTTGACCGTCGTGTCGTTCGGCGTGGCTTCGGTGCTCATCATTTCTTCTTCTCCTTGTAGGTCTCCTCCGCCGCGCGGCGGAATGCGTCGAGGGCGTCGGTCCAGAACTGGTCGAAGTACTTGCGCAGCATCGCGAGGCCTTTCGGATCGATCTGGTAGACGCGTCGCGTCCCCTCGGCTCGATCGGACACGAGCCCGGCGTCCTTCAGCACCTTGAGGTGCTGCGAGACCGCCGGACGGCTCACCGGCAGCTCGTTCGCGATCTCGCCGACGGCGAGCGGACCACCCGCCAGCCGCTCGAAGATCGCGCGGCGCGTGGGATCGCCCAGCGCGTCGAGCTGCACGTCTGCTCGGTAAGTTCTCACTAACCGTTAGTTAGCACTTACCAATGAGAATGCAATGGAGATCGACGCGTGCTCGCGCTCGCGATCAGAGGTACGGCAGCTCCGACTTCGGCGGGCCGAGGGGGAAGGCGTCGTCGATCGTGGCGAGCTCTTGCGCTGACAGGACGAGGTCGCCCGCGCGCGCGAGCGCATCGACGTGCCCGAGCGTGGCCGCCTTCGGGATCACGAACGTCGACGGCCGGCGCGCGAGGAAGCGGAGCGCGACCGCGTGCGGAGACACCCCGTGCGCCTGGGCGATGCCCGCGAGGACGTCGCCGCCGAAGCTCCCCGGCACCGGGAAGTCGCCCGAGCCGAGCGGGCTGTACGCGACGAGGGCGATGCGATGTCGCTCGCAGAACAGCTGCAGGACGTGCTCCGCGTCGCGCTCCTGCAGATGATAGAGGACCTGGTTGCAGGCGATCGCGCCCTCGCCGACGATCTCGATCGCGCGCTCGAGATCGTTCACGTCGAAGTTCGACACGCCCCACGCGCGGATCTTGCCGTCCTTCTTCAGCGCCTCGAACGCGCGGAACGTCTCCTCGAGCGGGAGCCGCCCGCGCCAGTGGAGGAGGTAGAGATCGAGGCGATCGGTCCTGAGGCGACGCAGGCTCTTCTCGCACGCGAGCAGCGTCCCCGCGTAGGTCGCGTGATCGGGATGCACCTTCGACGCGAGGAACACCTCGGCGCGGTAGCCGGCGAGCGCCTCGCCGACGATCTCCTCGACCGCGCCGCTGCCGTAGATCTCGGCGGTGTCGATGTGGCTCATGCCGCGGTCCACGGCGCGGCGGATGGAGAGGATCGCCTCCTCGCGATCGCCGTTCTCCATCTGCCACGTCCCGAGCCCGACGACGGGGACGTCGACGTCGAGCGGACCGAACCGCCTCGGCTCCACGCGCCGGAGACTAGCGCTTCTTCCCGCGACGGCGCGCGGCGATCCCCGCGGCCACCGCGAGCACGATCCCGAACGACGTGCCGCTCGGCGCGGCGCTGCCCGCCGCGCAGCCGCTCTCCTCGGCGGCCGGCTCGGGCTCCGGCTCGGCCGGCAGCGGCGCCTCCTGCACCGTCGGGGCGGGCGCGGGCGGCGGCGGCGGCGGGGGAGGCGGCGCCTCGACGCCGGCGTCGACGTCCTTCGTGCGGATCCCGAGCAGGTACTCGTACGCCTGGACGAGGGACATGTACGTCGGCACGAACACGGTGCCGACGCCCGCGACGTTCTGCTTGATGTTGAAGTGCAGGTGCACGGTCGTGGCCTCGCCGTTGAACTGGTTCGAGACCTTGCCGACGAGCTGACCCTGCTTGACCTTGTCGCCTTCCTTAACCGCGACGTCGGCCATGTGGAGGTAGTCGTAGCGCGTGCCGTCGGCCGCCGTGAGGTAGACCGAGTAGCTGCCGACCTGCGTGATCGTGCCGTCGACGACGGCGACCACGCGATGCGTGCGGTCCTTGCAGCTCGCGGCCCGGATGTCCTGGCCTTGATGACCCGCGCCGGACGGGCAGAGCGGCATGTCCCACGACCGCTCCTCGCAGTAGTTGTCGTGCCACGGGTAGGAGAAGTTCTGCGCGTCGCACTGCGAGCCGCCGCCGCCGTTCATGCCGCCGCGTCCCCACACCTGCGAGTTCGCGTAGGCCGGCCCGCTCTCGATCGGGAAGCGCATGTCGGGCGCGTACACGTTCGTGTCGACGCGGCCCTTGCCCGAGCCCGCCACGAGCTTGCCCGGTGGATCGTAGGTGAACTGCGGTGCGGCGCTCGCGGAGGAGGCGACGACGAGCGCAGCGAGACCGAGACCGAGACCGAGCGCCTTCATCGACCCGACCCTCCGACGTAGACGAGGCGATCGACGAGCTCGACGACGAACGCGTCGCTCTGGCAGCGCGCGTCGGCGACCGAGGCGCACTCCACGTCGACGGTGTACGCGGCGCCGTTCTCGATGAACGACGCGCTGCGGATGCCCTCGTTCACCGTCACGAAGCCCTTGCCCTTGCGGAGCGCGCGGTTGCCTGGATGCGGGTCGACGCCCTCGTAGCGATGCGCCGCGCGCGTGCCCTGCACCGCGATCGTCGCGCCGGTCACGCGCGCGGTGATCGCGTAGTACTCGCCCTCGACGACGACCGTGGGCCGCTCGAGCGAGAGGTCGCTGCTCGGCGCGAGCACCGGCACCGGCGATCGCGACAGCTGCGAGCGCGCGTCGCCGAGCCCTTCGAGCGCACGCGCGTCGATCGCCTCGGCGCCCGGCCAGGTGATCGCCGGCTTCACCGTGTTCGCGGAGAGCGTGGCCGTCGAGACCGGAGGCGGCGCATCGGGCGCGCTGGTGGTCGAGCCGTTGCAGCCGAGGACGAGAATGGGCGCGAACGCGCCGGCGAGAAGACCCCTCTTCACGGCGCCCGTTTTGGACGGATTGCGCAACTCGGGCAAGTCTCAGACGATCTCCGCCGGCGATTGATGGGAGGGTGTGCGATGCCCGACTACTCCGCGACGAACTGGATTTTTCCGCCCTTACTGCCGGCCGGATGCGTGAACAGTGCATCCATCGCGTGCGCGCGCACCCCCGCGAGGACCGGATAACCGCCGGTCGTCGGGTGATCGGGGCCCAGGACGACGAGCCCCGCGGGCGTCACCTCGATCGCGCCCTTCACCATCGGCGCCGATGCGCGATCGTGCGCCACGCCGGTCGTCGGGACGGGCGGGCCCTCGAGGCGCGTGCCCACGCGGTTCGACGCCGGCGCGACGGTGAACGTGGATCCGAGCAACACGTCGATCGCCGCGCGCGCGACGTCGTCCGGCCCGAGCATGACCGCGATGCGCTCGGCGGCAGGCGACGGGATCGGGATCGCGAACGGCTCCGCCGGTCGCGCGAGCGCGAGGCGATCGCCCCGCGCGATCGGACCGAGCGGCGCGAAGCCTCCGTCGACGCCGGCGTACGCGACGCGCGCGCCGCCGCTCGACACCGTCAGCGTGCCACCGGGCCACGCGAGCGTGACGCTGCCGAACACCTCGATCGATCCGCCGGGCACGCGGCTCACGAGCGGCCCTCCGGGCGGGACGCCTTCGTGCATCCGTCCGTGGATCGGCGCGCCGACGACGTGCGCGAAGCCTTGCACGCGGGCGACCTCGACGTACGGCGCCGCGATCGGCGCGTCCGCGCGGGCACGCGCGATCGGCGCCTCCGGAACCGATGCCGCCGGCGCGAACCGCACGCCGTCGCCGAGCGCGAGCGCGAACGGGACGAACGCCGGGGCGCGGCCGAGGAGGTGCCATCCGCCCGGCGACGCGGACGGATAGACGGCGGTGTAGCGCGCGGCGATCGCCACGCTCCGTGCCCGCACGCGCGGCCGAGGCGAGGGCCGACGCGGGAGGACGAGCCGCTCGTCGAGCCCGCGGAGGTACGCGAAGCCGGGCATGAAGCCGACGAGCGAGACGACGTACGACGGCGCGGCGTGCGCGTCGATCACCGCGCTCCGCGACAGCCCGGTGGCGCGTGCGACCGCGTCGAGGTCCTCGCCGTCGTAGACCACCTCGATGCGGTGCTCGCGCGGCGCGATCGCCGCGTCGTCGACACGGAGCGAGGCGATCGCGCGCTCGATCTCCGCGGGCGCGGCGCCCTCGTCGAGCACGACGCACGCCTCCTCCTCGGCGACGATCGCGTCGACGACGCCCGGCAGCGCGCGGAGCGCCTCGAGCAGCGCGCGGCGATGACGTGCGTCGCCGGAGACGGCGAAGCGGAGCGCGCGGTCGCCGAACGGCTTCACGCGGCGTCGAGGGCGGCGCGAACCGCGCGGGCGATGACGACCGCGCTCGGCGTGTCGCCGTGGATGCAGACGGTGTCGGCGAGGTGCTCGCGCGCGATCTGCCGGGCGCGCGCGGCGGCGATCGCCGGATCCTCGACGAGCGCGCCGGGCTCTCCGCGCGGGACGAGCGAGCCGTCGGGGCGGACGCCGCGATCGGCGAACGCCTCGACGAGGTACGGCAGGCCGGCGGCCCGTGCCGCCTTCTCGAGCTCGCCGCCGGCGAGGCCGACGACGGGGACGACGCCGAGCGCATCGTGGATCGCCGACACGCACGCCCGCGCCACGTCCGCGTCCGCGTGCGCGCGGTGATACAGCGCGCCGTGCGGCTTCGCCGACGTGACCTTCGCGCCGGCCGCCTCGGCGACGCGTCGCAGATCGCTGCACTGTGCACGGATCTGTTCGGCGAGGACCTCGACCGCCACCTCGCGCGCGCGCCGTCCGAAGCCCTCGCGGTCCATGTACGAGGGATGCGCGCCGACCCGGGTGCCGCGGGCCAGGCATGCGCGGACCACGCGGCTCATCGACGCCTCGTCGCCGGCATGTCCTCCGCAGGCGACGTGGACCACGTCGGCGAGCGCGTAGAGC
>JBDHVD010000208.1:0-13672 GCA_039809525.1 Labilithrix sp.
CCGAAGTCCGGCTGCTTCATGCAGAGGAACATGAAGACGCCCGCGACGATGAGGTGCGGGAGGAAGCCGACGGTGAAGGTCTTCACCTTCTCCGCCTTCTTCGCCAGCGAGTACGCGAGCCAGGTCACGAGCGCGAGCTTCGTCATCTCGGCCGGCTGGACGTGGATCGGCCCGACCGACAGCCAGCGCGTCGCGCCGCCGCCGCTATGACCGAACCCCGCGACGCAGAGGACGAGGAGCACGCCGACCCCGCCGAGCACCGGATACGTCAGCTTGTAGAGCCGGTGGTAGTCGACGAGCGAGACGAGGAAGAAGAGCGTCAGGCCGACGATCGCGTACGCCCCCTGCTTCTTCAGGAAGAACTGCGGGTCGTGCTGGTGCAACGTCGCCTGCACCGCCGACGCGCTGTAGACCATCACCACGCCGAAGGCGATCAGCGCGATGATGATCGCGGCGAGCACCACGTCGACCGGACGCTCGCGCGACGTGTCGTTCGGCTTCGCGTCGAGCGGCAGCGCGAGCTGGACCGGAGGCAGGCGTCGATTCCTGATCGCGGGCATCATGCGAGCGCCTCCACCGCGCGAACGAAGGCGTCGCCGCGCTCCTTGTAGTCCTTGAACATGTCGAAGCTCGAGCACGCCGGCGACAGGAGCACCGCGTCGCCCGGCTGGGCGAGCTCGGCGGCGATCCGCACCGCATCGTCCATCGACGACGCGCGCCTCGTCGGCACCGCGTCGCCGATCGCGTTCGCGATGATGTCGGTCGCCTCGCCGATGAGGACCACCGCGCGCCCGCGGTCGCGGAGCGCGTCGACCAGCGGCTCGTAGGAGCCGCCCTTGTCCTTGCCCCCCGCGATGAGCACGCACTTGTCCTCGCGGATGCCGCGGACGGCGGTGACCGACGCGCCGACGTTCGTGCCCTTCGAGTCGTCGTAGTAGACGACGCCGCCGCGCTCGCGCACGCGCACCATCCGGTGCGGCAATCCCCGGAACGTGGCGAGCACCTCGGCGATCACCTTGCCCTCGATCGACCACGGCGACACCGCCGCGAGCGCCGCCGCGACGTTCAGCTCGTTGTGCATGCCCGACAGCGCCATCGGATACGGCACCTGCCCGGCGCCGAAGCCGAGGATCCGCGCCTTGCCGCGCCGCGCCTGCGCGAGGCAGACCTCGTCGCCCTCGGGGACGACCGCGAGATCGTCCGCCGTCTGGCGGACGAACGCGTTGCCCTTCGCGTCGGCGTAGGCCTGCATCGACGGGTAGCGATCGAGGTGATCGGGCGTGACGTTGAGCAGCACGCTCACCTGCGGACGGAACCGGTCGACGCGCTCCATCTGGAAGCTCGAGACCTCGAGCACGATCACGTCGAACGTCTCGTCGGCATGCGCCGCGAGCGGCTCGCCGAGGTTGCCTCCGGTGAACACGCGCTTGCCCGCGGCCTCGAGCAGCGCGCCGACGAGCGACGTCACCGTGCTCTTGCCGTTCGTGCCGCCGATGGCGATCACCGGCGCGGGATGCGCGAGCAGGCGCACCGCGAGCTCGACCTCGCCCCAGATGGGGATGCCCTTCGCCTCGGCCTGCGCGATCTCGGCGATCGGCGGGACGCCGGGCGACACCACCACCAGGTCGGCCTCCGTGACGCGCGCCCGCTCGTGACCGCCGAGCACGACCTCGATGCCCTCGGCCGCGAGGGCCCTGGCCGCCGCGGGCTCGCGGGCATCGGTGCCGACGACGTGCGCGCCGCGTGCGGCGAGGAGCCGGCACGCGGCGATCCCGCTGGTGCCGAGGCCGATGACGACGACGCGCTTGCCACGAACGTCCATGCTGCCGCTACCTGAGCTTCAGGCTCGCGAGGCTCACGAGCGCGAGGAGGATGGAGATGATCCAGAACCGGACGATGATCTTCGGCTCCGGCCACCCCTTCTTCTCGTAGTGGTGGTGGATCGGAGCCATCAAGAAGACGCGCTTGCCGGTCAGCTTGAAGGAGACGACCTGCGTGACGACCGAGAGCCCCTCAAGGAAGAAGATGCCTCCGAGGACGATCGAGAGCAGCTCGTTCTTGGTGAACACCGCGCACATCCCGAGCCCGCCGCCGAGCGCCAGCGCGCCGACGTCGCCCATGAAGACCTGCGCGGGATACGTGTTGTACCAGAGGAACCCGATGCCGGCGCCGACCATGGCCCCGCAGAAGATCGCCAGCTCGCCCGAGCTCGCGACGAACGGGATGTCGAGGTACTTCGCCACCACGAAGCGCTGCGCGACGCCGCCGATGCCGAACGTCGCGCCGGCGAGGTACGCCCAGATCAGGTACGTGCCGCTGTTGAAGATGACCGGACCGATCGCCAGACCGTCGAGGCCGTCGGTGAAGTTCACCGCGTTCGAGGTGGCGACGACCGTGAGCACCGCGAAGACGATGTAGAGGCCGACCGGCAGCGTGATCGGGTGCTTCGCGAACGCGACGAAGGGGATCCCGAGGCGGTTCCGGATCTCCCAGAAGTCGGCCGGCACGTGGTCCTGCGCGTTGAACACCCACGCGAGGACCGCGCCGGCGACGAGGAACTGGCCGAGCAGCTTGTAGCGCCCGGGCAGGCCCTTCGAGTTCTTCATCCGGATCTTCAGGTAGTCGTCGAGGTACCCGATGACGCCGTAGCCGGCGGTCACCGCGGTCGCCGCGAGGACGAACGTGTTCCGGAGATCGCACCAGAGGATGGTCGACCCGAGCACCGCGAGCAGGAGCAGCGCGCCGCCCATCGTCGGCGTGCCCCGCTTCTTGATGTGCGCCTCGGGGATCATTCCCTCGTCGCGGATGACCTGTCCGATCTGCTTCTTCTGCAGCTCGCGGATGAACCACGGCGAGAGGAGGAAGCAGATCAACATCGCGGTGATCGTCGCCGCGATGACGCGGAACGGGACGTACCGGAGGACGTTGAGCCACCCGAGCCAGCTCACGCTGTGGCGGAGCGGATAGAGCAGCTCGTAGATCATGACGAACGAGACGAAGCAGATTCGGACGGATTTGGCCAACTTACGAGCGCTTCTACGACCCGCTCGGCCCGGACCCCCCGCGAACCCTTCACCAGGACGGCGTCGCCTGGACGCACCCGCGCGGCCGCTTCTCGCGCCGCTTCCGCCGTATCGTTTGCTGCCACCACTTCGATGAGTCCCTTCGCACGCGCCCGCTCCACCGTCCGCGTGGCGAGGCCCCCGCAGCCGATGAGCAGATCGATCTTCGCCTCGGCCACCGCCTCGCCGAGCGCATCGTGCTCGGCCTCGGCGAGCGGCCCGAGCTCCTTCATCTCGCCGAGGATCGCCACGCGGCGCCGGCCCCGGCCGATCTCCGCGAGCGTCGCGAGCGCGGCTCGCATGCTCGACGGGTTCGCGTTGTACGTGTCGTCGAGGACGACGACGTCGCGGTCGAGCGTCATCACCTTCGCCCGGCCCGACAGCTCGATCCGCGCGAGCGCCGCCTCGATCGCCGCCGCGGAGAGGATCTCGTCGCTCGCCGCCTCCTGCGCGGCGAGCGCCGCTGCGAGATCGATCGCCGCGACCTCGCCCGGAACCGGCAGGTGAACGGTGATCGCGCCGCCCGGCCGCGCGAGGGTGACGCGCGAGCCCGTGCCCTCGGGGACGCGCTCGACGAGGCGGTAGCGCGCGCCCTCGTCCTTGCCGAACGTGACGACGCGCTTGGCCCGCGTGCCCTGCGCGGCGCGCGTGGCGTAGTCGTCGTCGGCGTTCACGATCGCGACGCCGTCGGGGGCGAGCGCGCGGTAGACCGCGCCCTTCTCGCGCATCACGCCCTCGCGGCCGCCGACGCCCTCCGCGTGCGCGACGCCGACGTTCGTCACGATCGAGACGTCCGGCGGCGCGAACGACGCGATGGCGTCGAGCTCGCCGGGCAGGCTCATGCCCATCTCCAGCACGGCGAAGCGATGACCTTCCTCGAGCGAGAGCACCACGGAGGGAACGCCGATGCGGTTGTTCAAGTTCCCGGCCGTGAAGTGGGTCGGCCCCACGGCGGCGAGGAGCGCGGCGGTGAGCTCCTTCGTCGTCGTCTTCCCGGCGCTGCCGGTGATGGCGACGACCCGCCGCTCGGCCCGCGCCTCGCGCCATCGCTCGAGATGGGCGCGCGCGAGGTCGCCCCACGCGACGAGCGTGTCGTCGACCTCGATCACCACGAGCCCTTCGAGCTCGCCCCCTCGTCCGCGCTCGACGATCGCCACGGCCGCTCCGCGTCGCGTCGCGCCTTCGACGAACGCATGGCCGTCGTGGTTCTCGCCCCGGAGCGCCACGAACACGCCGCCGGGCCTCACCGCGCGGCTGTCGGTGACGACGCCCGCGACCTCGATCCGGTAGTGCGGGAGCATCGTCCTCACCGTGCCGCGCGTGGCCAGGACGATCTCCTCCAGCGTGAAACGCGCGCGATTCTCGGGGATCGGAGTCGCCATGGCTGAGCGAATCTTTTACGCCTTCACCGCGCCGCGGGCGAGCATCCGTCCGCGCGCGTCCGCGCGCGCCGACCGTTGAGGTTGTCGGAAAACGACGAGCGCGACCGGACAAAGCGTTCGTCGTGTCGGTGATCCGACAGTTAGCGTCGACCAGATGTTTGGACGCTGTATCGCCCTGACCCTCTGGGTCTTCGCCCTGTACTGCGCGTACGCCGCGCGCGCCCAAGCCGCCGGTCCGGTCATCCGCACGCCCGCGCGCTCGCTCCTGACGCGCGCGGTGCCTCCGGCGCCCGCCCTCGACAAGCCCTCGGGCCTCGGCGGCACCATCACGCGCTTCTTCGAGTCGATCCGTCCGTCGATGCCGCGCGAGAAGACGGATCGCGAGCGCGAGGCCTCCGTCACCGGCATCCGCGCGAAGGGCATCCACGCCTTCGGCGCGTCGCTCGCGGGCCTCGGCGTCGGCGTCGGCGCGACGATGGCGCTGACGAAGGAGAAGGGCTCGACCCTCGCCTTCACCGTCGGCCCGCGTCTGTTCCCGGGCGGTGGGGGGCTCGGCATCGGGTTCAAGTGGTGACGCCGCGCCGCCGCGCGAGCGCCGCCCGCGCGTAGGTGCGGTCGTCGAACGGCCGCTTCTCCTTGCCGATGATCTGGTAGTCCTCGTGGCCCTTGCCGGCGACGAGGACCACGTCGCCCGGCTGCGCCTCGAGGATCGCGCGCTCGATCGCGCGGGCTCGGTCGAGCTCGATCACCGGCTCGCGCCCCGCGGCGCGGACACCCTGCTCGACGGGCGAGGCGATCGTCGCGGGATCTTCCGTCCGCGGGTTGTCGCTGGTGACGACGGCGACGTCCGCGCGCCGCCCGACGGCCTCGCCCATGGGGAAGCGCTTGGTGGGATCGCGATCGCCGCCGCAGCCGAACACGCACACCACCCGGCCCCGACCGGCGACCGCGCGGACCGCGTCGAGCGCACGCGCGAGCGCATCGGGCGTGTGCGCGTAGTCGACGAGCACGGTCACGTCGTCGTCCGGCCCGTCGCACCGTTCGAGCCGGCCGGGCGCGCCCGCCTCGGTCCCCAGCGCCGCCGCCGCGCGCTCGACGTCGAGGTCCAGCGCCGACACGATGCCGAGCGCGACGAGGAGGTTCTCGACGTTGTGCATGCCGACGAGCCGCGTCGCGAGCTCCACGCGCCCGCTCGGCGTGCGCGCGACGATGCGCATCCCGGCGGCGCTCGCGTCGATGCGCTCGGGCGCGACGTCGGCGTCCGCTGCGCCGATGCTCGTTCGGACACGGAGCGTCTTGCACTTCGTCGCCTTGGCGATCTTCTCGCCGAAGGGATCGCCCACGTTGACCACCGCGAGCCCCGGCGCGAGCGTGGTGAACAGCTCCATCTTCGCCGCCGCGTACGCCTCCATCGTCCCGTGGTAGTCGAGGTGGTCCTGCGTGAGGTTGGTGAACGCGGCCACGCGGAACCGCACCGCGGCGACGCGCTTGGCGACGAGCGCGATCGACGAGACCTCCATCGCGACGTGCGTGGCGCCGCGCTTCCTCATCACCGCCATCACCCGCGCGAGCTCGTCGGCCTCGGGCGTCGTGTGGGCGGCGTCGATCGTCCGCCCGGCGAAGGTGTGGCCCACGGTGCCGATCGTCCCGCAGACCGGCGTCCCGAGCGCGCCGTCGATCGCGGCACGGACGAGATGCGTCGTGGTCGTCTTGCCGTTCGTGCCGGTGATGCCCACGACGTCGAGCGAGAACGCGGGATGGCCGTACACCGCGGCGGACGCGTGCGCGAGCGCCGTCGGCACGTCGTTCACCCGGAGCGCGGGCATGCCCTGCACGTCGACGCCGGGCTCGGCGAGGATCGCCGAGGCCCCGCCGGCGATCGCCGCGCCCACGAACGCGCCCCCGTCGTGCGTCGCGCCGCGTCGCACGACGAAGAGATCGCCCTGCGTCACGCGACGCGAGTCGTGATGGACGCCGAAGACGCGCGCCGACGCGTCGCCCTCGATCGCCGGCTTCTCGGGCAGCTCGCGCGCGAGCTGTGCGAGGGTGAGCCCTTCGCTCGGCCGCGCCTCGGCGTCGACGAGCGAACGAGGCGTGGGATCCGTCGGGCTCACGACGACGGCTCGAACACCAGCCGCACGCTCGAGCCCTTCGGGACGGGCGCGCCGGCGGCCGGGACCTGCCTCACGAGACGGCCGCTCCCCTCGACGAGCGGGACGAGCCCGGCGGCGCCGACGGCCTTGACCGCTGCGCGCGCGCCCATCCCCGTCGCGTCGGGGACGCGCACCGAGCTCGGCGGCGGAGGACCGACCGGCGCCGCGCTCGGCGGCGGCGCGGGCACCTCCGCGGGCCTGGACGGCTCGTTCTTCAGCGCAGCGAGGGTCATGTCGGCCGGATCGTCCTTGCGCGTGACGCCCTTGATCTTCGGGGCGGAGCCGGAGGGCGGGACGCCGAGGTAGCGGAGGCTCGCCTCGGCGACGCGACGGAAGACCGGTCCCGCGAGGTCTCCTCCGTAGCGCCCGATCATCGGCTCGTCGAGCACGACGGCGATGACGAGGCGCGGCTTCTCCGCGGGCACGAAGCCGACGAACGACGCGGTGTACTTGTCCTCGGAGTACTTGCCGGTGGCGGGGTCGACCTTCTGCGCGGTCGCGGTCTTGCCCGCCACGCGGAAGCCGCTCATCGCCGCCTCGACACCGGTGCCGCCTTCCTCGACGACCGCGGTGAGCATCTCCGCGACGGTCTTCGCCGCCCAGGTCGGGACGACCTCGCGCTTCACCTTCGGCGTCCACTCCTTGACCACGTTGCCGCGCGCGTCGGTGATGCGCCGGACGAGGATCGGCTCGACGAGCTTGCCGCCGTTCGCGATCGCGCTCATCGCCGCGGCGAGCTGCACCGTCGTGACGCTGATGCCCTGACCGAAGGACGCGTTCGCGGTCTCGACCTCGAACCACGGGCGCGCCCTCGGCCGGAGCACGCCCGACGCCTCGCCCGGCAGGGGCAGACCGGTCGCCTCGCCGAACCCGAACTTGCGATAGGCGCTGTAGAGGCCGGGCTCGCCGAGCGCGAGCGCGATCTTGAGCGCGCCGATGTTCGAGCTCTTCGCCAGCACCTGCGTCGGCGACAGCCAGTCGTTCTCGTGCGTGTCGTGGATGGTGACGTTCGCGAGCTGGTAGCTGCCGTGCTCGCAGTAGATGGTGTCGGTGGGCTTCAGCGTGCCCGCGGCGAGGGCCGCGGCGACGGTGAAGACCTTCATGACCGAGCCGGGCTCGAAGCGGTCGGTCACCGCGCGATCGCGCCGGGCGTCGACGTCGCTCTCCGCGTAGTCGTTCGGGTTGTACCCGGGCGTGGACGCGATCGCGAGGATGTTGCCGTCGTTCGGGTCCATCACGACGAGCGAGCCGCCCTTGGTCTCGTACGTGCGGAACGCGGAGTCGAGCTCGCGCTCGGCGACGCGCTGGATGCCCTGGTCGATCGCGAGCTGGACGTCGTGACCGGCGAGCGCCTGCTCCTCGTTCGTGCCCTCGGAGAAGATGAGGCGGCCCGATCGATCGCGCAGGCCGCGCACCTCCTCCACGCGCCCGCGCAGCTCCTCGTCGAGCGACAGCTCGAGCCCGTCCTTGCCGAACCCGTCGGGCGCGACGAAGCCGAGGACCGGACCGGCGAGCTCGCGGCCCGGGTAGTAGCGCCGGCCCTCGCCCTCGACCGCGAGGCCCTTCACCGGGCGCGTGCTCTTCTTCGGATCGCCGAGGTCGCGGACGCTCTGCGCCTCGTCGGCGGTCACGCGCCGCTTGAGGAACACGAACCGCTTCTTGGTCGCGAGCCTCTCGTGCACCTCGCCCGGGTCCAGCCCCAGCGCCTGCGCGATGCGCGGCGCGAAGTCGGCGAGCGCGGCGTCGCGAGCCTTGTCGCCCTCGATGCCCTTCAACATCTCGACGACGTCGGCGCTGATGCTCGGCACCTCGACGCTCGCCGCGAGGGCGGCGCCGTTTCGATCGTAGATCGCGCCGCGCTTCGGCTGGATGTGGAGGCGCCGCTGCCGCTGGTTCTCCGCCGTCTCCTTCCACGTGGGGCCGTCCTCGACCTGCACGCGGTAGGCGCTCGAGACGAACCCGCCGAGGCCGAGCGCCATCGTCCCGCACAGGAGCCCCATGCGGAAGCGAATCCACTTGGCGCGGAGGGGATCGAGGTTCTTCATCTACGGCCTGACCTCGACGCTTAACCCGCCCGACGTCACGGGGTGGAATTTTTGGCTTCGGTCTCCGCGGGCACCTTCGCGTTCACCGTCACGATGCGATCCGGTCCCGGCGGCTCCATGCCCAGGAGGGTGCGCGCGACGATCTCGACGCGCTCGGGCGTCTTGTAGCTCGCCGACTCGAGCTCGAGGACGCGCTTCACCTCGCGGAGGCGCGCCTGCTCCTGCCGCGCCTTCCCGAGCTCGTAACCGAGCGACACGGTGCGACCGCGCATCGCGAGATGCACGATGAACGCACACGACGCCGCGAGGACCGCGAGCGTCCAGTTGAAGAGGAAGATGCGCGCGCGCCGGAGGGTCATCGGCTGGGCTCCCGCACGCTGCCCTCGATGCGCCGCGCCGCACGGAGCTTCGCGCTGCGCGCCCGCGGATTCGCGGCGGCCTCCTCGTCGGTCGCGGCGAGCGGCTTCTTCGTGAGCGGCTGCCAGAGCGACTTGTCATGGAACGCGCGCTTCACCAGGCGGTCCTCGAGGGAGTGGAAGCTGAGGATCGCGGCCACGCCGCCGAGCGCGACGACGTCCGGCAGCGCCGCGAGCAGGCTCTCGAGCTGATCGAGCTCGTGGTTGACCGCGATGCGCAGCGCCTGGAACGTGCGCGTGGCCGGATCGACGCCGCCGACGCGCACCGGCCCCACGGCGCGGACGATCGCGCGGCGCAGATCGAGGGTCGTCTCGAGCTGGTTGTCCGCGAGCGCGCGCTTCACGCTCCGGGCGATGCGGCGCGAGCGCTTCTCCTCGCCGTAGTCGAAGATGATGTTCGCGAGCTCGTCGTCGGTGACGCGCGCGATCAGCTCGAGGGCGGTCTCGCCCTCGCTCGGATCCATGCGCATGTCGATCGGCCCCTCGCGGCGGAAGCTCATGCCGCGCGCCGCGTCGTCGAGCTGCGGAGAGCTCACGCCGAGGTCCGCGCAGACGCCCTGCACCGACGCGACGCCGAGCGACGCGAGCGCATCGGCGATCGCACCGAACGGCGTCTTCACCAGCGTGACGCGATCGCCGAAGCGTCCGAGCCGCGCGCGCGCGGCAGCGAGCGCGGTGTCGTCGCGGTCGAGACCGATCACCCGCGCGCCGGGATGCGCCTCGAGGATCGCCTCCGCGTGCCCGCCGCCGCCGACGGTCGCATCGACGTAGACGCCCTCGGTGGGCGCGAGCGCGGAGGTGACCTCCGCGCGCATGACGGTCTCGTGGACGAAGGCTGCCACGCCGATCTCCTCTCCGGTCTCCTCCGTCCAGACCCACTCGACGGAAGTCTCGGTCGCGACGCCCGGCAACGCGAGCTGAGCGCTGCTCGCCGGCTGCGTCATAGCCCGAGCTCCGCCAGGCGCGCGCCGATCTGCTCGCGCTCCTCGTCCGTGGCCTCGAAGTGCTTCTTCCAGAGCTGCGCGTCCCAGAGCTCGGCGTACTTGCCGCTGCCCGCCCAGAGGACGTCCTTCTTCAGCTGCGCGTGATCGCGCAGCGTCGGCGGAACGAGCACGCGGCCCGAGTCGTCGACCTCGCACTCGACCGCGCCGGACACGTAGATGCGCTTCAGCTTCTGCACGGCCTTGTCGAACTGCGGAAGCTTCGCGAGCCGCTCCTCGAACGCGTGCCACTCGGGCGCGGTGTACGCGACCAGGCACGGATCGAGCGCGCTCGTCAGGATGATGCGGCGCTCGCCGATCGACGAGAGCACGTCGCGATAACGCGCCGGCAGGGACGTTCGCCCCTTCGCGTCGATCGTGTGCTCGTAGCGACCGCGGAACATCGACGCCTCTCACTCGGGACGGTGCGCCAACTTTTGGCACTCTCCGCCACTTCTTCCCACGTATCAGCGCCAAGGTATTTTGGTGGCTCCGAGGTGTCAAACATTTACCGATGCTTATCGAAGCGCGGGCGTGCGGATCGGCTCCGCCCGCGCGCCACTTCCGCGAACGTCCGAGGGTTCTCACCGCTCCTTCCACAACTTATCCACAGACCTGGGCAACTTTCCGGCGCGCGCCGCGAAACCGGCCGTGCGCTTGCTGCGTTCTCTTCCTGGGAGGTGCGGGTGCCGGGAGCGGTCGGGACGATCGGGGGGCGCTACGCGCTCGGGCAGGAGCTCGCGCGCGGGGGCATGGCGACGGTGCATCTGGCGCGTCAGAGCGGCGCCGCCGGGTTCGCGCGCATCGTCGCGGTCAAGCGGCTGCACGAGCGCTTCGCGCGCGATCCCGAGCTCGTCGCGATGTTCCTCGACGAGGCGCGGCTCGTCGCTCGCGTCCGCCACCCGAACGTGGTCGCGACGATCGACGTCGTCGCGGAGCACGACGAGCTGTTCATCGTCATGGAGTACGTCCACGGCGAGTCGCTCCAGCGGCTGCTCGGCTCGGCGGGGAACCGGCGGCGCGCGCCGATCGGCGTGGCGTGCGCGATCGTCGCCGCGATGCTCCACGGCCTCCACGCCGCGCACGAGGCGCGTGGCGAGACGGGCGAGCCGCTCGGGCTCGTCCATCGCGACGTCTCCCCGCACAACGTGCTCGTCGGAGCCGACGGCATCGCCCGCGTCATCGACTTCGGCATCGCGACCGCGGCCGGGCGCATCCAGACGACGCAGGACGGGCAGCTCAAGGGAAAGCTCTCGTACATGGCGCCCGAGCAGGTCACGAGCGCACCGATCGATCGCCGGACGGACGTCTACGCGGCCGGCGTCGTCCTCTGGGAGGCGCTCACCGGCGAGAAGCTGGTGCAGGGACCGAGCGAGGCGGCCGTCCTGCAGCGCGTGCTCGAGGGGCCACGCCCCGCGCCGAGCACCCTCGCCCCCGAGGTGCCGCCTGCGCTCGACGCGATCGTGCTCCGGGCGCTGGCCTCCGATCCGGATGCGCGCTTCCCGACCGCGAGGGAGATGGCGCTCGCGCTCGAGGCCGCGGGCTCGCTCGCCTCCGCCGCCGAGATCGCCGCCTGGGTCCGTGCGCGCGGCGGCGCGCGCCTCGACGCGCGCGCGCAGGTCATCGCGTCGATCGAGGCGTGGTCGTCCTCGGCGAACCGCGAGCGCGCCGTCGACAGCCTCCGGCGGATCGCCCATCGCGCGCCGCCGTTCCACTCGACCGCACCGACGGCGCTCGGCTCCCCCGCGCCGGCCGCACCGCCGGCCGCGCGCGCGGTGATCGCCGTCGCCTTCGCGGCGGCGGCGGGCCTCGGCTTGCTCGCGCTCGTCATCGCGGGCTTCGCCTTCGTGGGGATGCGCGCGTCGTCGATGCGCGCGCCCCGCTCGACCACGGCGACGACCAGTGCCACGAGCGCGATGACGCCGGTGCTCGACGCGGACGCGTGCCCGGAGGGCATGGTCCGCATCCCGGGCGGCCGCTTCTTCATGGGCTCCGACGCGGACCGCCCGGACGAGAAGCCCGCCCACCACGTGACGGTGCATGCGTCCTGCATGGACCGCTTCGAGGTGACGGCCGACGCCTACCGCGCGTGCAGCGACCGGGGCGACTGCAAGCGCGCCGGGGTGACGAACGCGTGGGCCGGCATGACGAAGGTCGAGGCGAGGACCTACGACCCGCTGTGCAACGCGGTCGACGAGGCGCACGGAAACCACCCGGTCAACTGCGTCGACTGGTCCATGGCCGACCGCTTCTGCCGCGCGAACGGGAAGCGTCTCCCCACCGAGGCCGAGTGGGAGTTCGCCGCGCGCGGCTCCGACGGGCGCCGGTTTCCCTGGGGTGACGCGCCGCCCTCGGCGAAGCACCTCAACGCGTGCGGACCGGAGTGCGTGCTCTGGTCGAAGGAGCACGGCGTCCGCTCCGACGGATCACTCTTCGCGGAGGACGACGGATTCGCCACCACCGCGCCCGTCGGCTCGTTCCCGCTCGGCGCGTCGCGCTGGGGCGTCGAGGACATCGTCGGGAACGTCTGGGAATGGGTGGCCGACTGGTACGGCCCGTACACGAGCGCCGACGCCGTCGATCCCTCGGGCCCTGCCACGGGCGTCTCGCGCGTCGTGCGCGGCGGGGCCTGGAACGGCGCGCAGCCCGACTGGGTGCGCCCGTCGTTCCGCTTCCACCTGCCCGAGGGTACGCGCAGTCACGGGGTCGGCTTCCGCTGCGCGAGGTGATCGCGCGGGACGACCGCGAGCGTCTCGGCGACGCCGCGCATCTCGTCGAGCACCTTCGCCTGGCGCGCCGCCTTCACGAGCACCCCGGCGGAGCGCCCGTCGTCGACCGGCTCGGACGCGAAGAGATACCCGCCGCCGCGCGGGCTCGTCTTTCCGCGCCACTGCGTCCTTCGCCCGAGGAGCACGCCCTCGACCGTGCGATCGGCGCCGGCGAGCGCCGTCGTCTTCGGCCCGTCGCCGACGGAGACGGTGATGCTCCCGGCATAGAGCGAGAGCGGACGGAGCTTGTAGAGCCGCGCGCCGGACGACGTGCCCACGGCGACGTAGTCGCGGGGAACGCGCACCACGAGGTCCTCGCCGATGCGGCGCAGACCCGGCTCGCGCTCGAGCGCGCGCGGCCCGGTCACGAGGGTGGACGCCATTCGCTCGGCGAGCCGCGTGCACCCGACCAGCGCCGCACCGGTCGCGTTGCGTACGTGCTCGCCCTTCACGTCGCGAACGTGGAAGCTCACCGTCTCGAGCGCCCCGTCGGGCTGCGCCACCAGGAGCGCGAGCACGAGCGCGGTGTCCTTGCCCGGCGGCGCCAGCGGCTGCTTCGGGCGCGCGACGTACGCGCGCAGCGCGCCGATCGCCACGGGCGCGATCTCGAGCGCCTCCTCGAAGGGGAACGTCGCCTTCAGGAACTTCGCCGCCTCGACGTCGAGCGATCCGGGCTTCGCCGGCGCGTCGGGCTCCGCCTCGTAGAGGTCGGGGTCGAGCTGGAACGTCTCCTTCGCCATGACCGCCATCGCGACGCCGCCGCCCTCGAGCACGACGCGCGACTCCTCTTCCTCCGCCGGCCCGTCCGCCGGCGCCGCGACGGAGCGCGCCGCCGCCGGCATCGCGATCGTCAGGCGGCCGGCGAG
>JBDHVD010000209.1:0-13602 GCA_039809525.1 Labilithrix sp.
CGTCGGTCGCCGCCTTGATGGCCCGCATGCTCTCGAACTCGGGCGTGAGCTCGCGGTTCATCAGGTCCTTCACCGCCTGCAGCACGGGCTTGTCCTCGTAGAGGACGCGGTAGCACTCGTTGATGATCGGCAGCTCGATCCCGAGCCGCTGGCCGAGGTCGTACGCGCTCTTCGCCGTCTTCACGCCCTCGGCGACATGACCGAGGTTGGTGAGGATCTCGGAGAGCGTCTTGCCCTTGCCGAGCTCGAGGCCGACGGTGCGGTTGCGCGAGAGATCGCCGGTGCAGGTGAGGACGAGGTCGCCCATGCCGGCGAGGCCCGCGAGCGTGATCGCCTCGCCGCCGCGCGCGAGCGACAGTTTCACCATCTCCGACAGGCCGCGCGTGATGAGCATCGCGCGGGTGTTGTGGCCGAAGCCGAGGCCGTCGGCCGCGCCGGCGCAGATCGCGATCACGTTCTTGATCGCGCCTCCGCACTCGACGCCGGGCACGTCGCGGCTGCCGTAGGTGCGGAGGTACTGGGTGTGAAAGCGCTTCATCACGTGCTCGCGCACGCGCTCGTCGTGGGAGGCGATGACCACGCCGGTGGGCAGCTCCGCCGCGAGCTCCTTCGCGAAGCTCGGGCCGCTCAGGAACGTGAGGTTGCCGGTGGCCGGGTCGGGCAGCTCCGCGGAGAGGATCTGATCGACGAACTCGAGCGACTCGTTCTCGATGCCCTTCGTCGCCGAGACGATCGGCACCTCCTTGGGCACGTAGTGGCGGGCCAGCTTCGCCACCTCGCGGGTCGCGTGGCTCGGCGCGACGAACACCACCATCGAGGCGTGGTGGAGGCACTCCTCGAGATCGGCGCTCGCGCGGAGGTTCTTCGGGAGCTTCGCCGTCGGCAGGTACTTGCCGTTGACGCCCTCCTCGTTGATCTGCGTGACGAGGTCCGGACGCCGGCAGTACATCGCGACCGGATCACCCTTGTCGGCGAGCACCTTCGCGAGCGCCGTGCCGTACGCGCCCGCCCCCAAGATCGCGACCTTGCGCTCCGTCTGCATCGTCGACCGAGGATATCACGTGGTAACCTCGCCGGGCCTTGCGGAAGCCCTTTCTCCTGGCCCTCCTCGCCGCCGTGCCGCTCGCCGTCTCGGCGTGCAAGAACCCGGTCTGCACGTTCCGCGGCACGATCAACCAGCCCGAGAACCTGACGATGCGAAAGTCCCTGCTCCGGAAGGGGATGGGCGACTTCTGCAAGCAGATGACGACGCGCAACGCGCCGCTCAAGCTCTCGACGGACTCGCCGGTGATCGGCCGGTTCTACCCGACGCAGTGCACGGCAGGTGAAGGCGACGTCATGAACGTGACGTTCTCCGGCTACGGCTACGCATGGACGAACGTCACGAAGAAGATGACGTTCACCGGCGGCGGCGCCGCCGCCTACCGCTACGACTTCCAGGTGACCGAGGGGGATCGCTGCGACGTCTACGCGTACTTCCGGCCCGCGCGGATCGACGCGTCGAGCTTCCAGGTGCATCGCATCGAGGGGACGATGGCCTCGGTGTTCAACTCGTTCTCGGCCTTCGGCGACAACTTCGGCCGGCAGATGGTCTCGAAGAAGCTCCAGGAGGGCTTCACCGTCATCTCGAAGGACGGCAACGAGCAGAACGTCGACTTCGCGCTCGGCATCGTCCCGCTCGGCAAGCGCCCGTTCCACCCGTATCAGGTCGACTCGAGCGACGGCCGCGTGACCTACGAGAACGAGCGCACCGAGGTCCACCAGAACCAGCGCGACTTCGTCGGGCCGATCAACGTCGAGGACTCGGGCAAGGCCCTGTTCATCCGGGCCGGCCTGGATGGTGCTCCGGCGATCGACGTCATGCTCATGCGCAAGGCCGAGGGCGACGCGTCGCTCCAGCTCTATTACGAGTACGCGCAGAGCGGCCCGCTTGCCGCAGCCCCCATCGACGGCCAGGTGCTCCAGGCTGGGGTCGAGATGAATCGCGCGATTTCCGTCGCCCCCGGGATGTACTACGTCGTATTCGACAACACGCCGAGCGCCGGGCAGGTCGCGCCACCGGTCAACGCGCTCGACGACCGTGCGGCGGTCGTGAACTATCTCATCCAGATCGGCGACGCCTCGTGAGCTCAGAAGCGGCAACGGACGACAAGTCCGAAAAGAAGGACGAGCAGGACGCCGCGACGGCGCCTGCCGCCGATCCGCCTGCCGCCGAAGCGGCCGAGCCCGCCGAAGCGGCCGAGCCCGCCGCCGACCAGACGAAGGCGCTCCCCGACGGTCCTCCGCCCAAGCGCGTGCTTCGCACCGTCTACTGGGCGGTCTGGTTCGTCCTCACGCCGTTCGCGCTCGCGTGCATCCTCGTCTGGGCGCTCACGCCGCCGAGCGGCATCGATCACGGCGGCTTCCTCGGCACGATCGAGGGGCTCGTCCGCGAGCAGCCGGTCCCGGTCGGGATCGTGACGTTCACCTTCTTCGAGATGGCGCTCTGGTGGATCCGCCACCAACTGCCGCTCGCCTATCACGCGCATCCGCCCCTCCGGTCCGATCTGCCGAAGGGGATGCGCGGTCCGTTCGAGCGCGCCCGCGCCCTCATCGAGGAGGCGGAGGCGATCCTCGACAAGCACGCCGAGGACGTGAAGAAGGACCTCTCGGCCAAGGAGCGCGACAAGCTCCGCGCCGACATCGAGGCGCTCGAGGCCACGATGGAGCGCAAGCCGTTCGACGAGGACGCCTTCGTCGACGCGCTCGTGAAGGCCGACCAGGAGATCGATCTCCGCCTCGGCCGCTGGCGCAAGAGCGAGGTGCGCGAGTACGCCGAGTCGATCATCGTCGCGATCCTCGTCGCGATGGGCCTGCGCGCGTTCGTGGTCGAGGCGTTCAAGATCCCGAGCGGATCGATGATCCCGACGCTCCAGGTGGGCGATCACATCTTCGTGAACAAGTTCACCTACGGGCCGGCGATCCCGTGGACCCGCATGCGCCTCTGGTCGCACATGCCGCCCGAGCGCGGCGACGTCATCGTCTTCGCCTACCCGGAGCACCCGGAGCAGGACTTCATCAAGCGCGTCATCGCGATCCCCGGCGACAAGCTCGAGGCGCGCGGCGGGCACCCGATCATCAACGGATGGCAGGTGCCGAGCTGCTACGCCGGCAAGTACGCCTACACCGAGGCGCAGGACGGCGCGAGGCACGAGGGCGAGATCTACGTGGAGTTCCTCGAGGACGAGGCGTTCCTCACGCTCTACGATCACCAGAGCCTCGCGAGCGAGTACCAGGGCCCGTACTACGTGAAGCCGAACGAGGTCTGGGTCATGGGCGACAACCGCAACAACAGCCACGACTCCCGCATGTGGTGGGGCGGCGTCGGCGGCGGCGTGCCCTTCGAGAACATCAAGGGCCGGGCGCTGTTCGTCTGGCTGTCGTACTCGGACTCGATGGACTGGTCGCGCATGTTCGCGCCCGTGATGGGCCGCCCGCCGGGGCACGGCCCGATCCCGGACATGCCGCCGGCGATGAAGCAGCTCGTGCCGGCGATCGACAAGTGCCTCAAGGACCGTCCTCCGCTCGCGCAGACGCGTCCGCCGCCTTCGTCCGGGACCGTGAAATGAGGCGCCTCGCGCTCGCCCTCGCGCTCGTCACGCTCGCCTCGTGCGCCGCCGCGCAGAAGGCGGCGAAGGAAGACCCGATGAAGTGCGAGCGCGACCCGAAGTGCGAGAAGAAGCGCGGCCGAACGGCCGACTGCTCGCGCCAGTGCAGCGACGATCCCGCCTGCGTCGAGCGCTGCGAGCAGGTCAACTACCCGAACCGCGGGCTCGGGCACTGAGGAGCGCGCTGGCGCCGGCGGTCCTCCTCCTCGCGTGCACGCGCGGCGAGGCGGCCCGACCGATGACCGACGCGGGCGCGAGCCCGTCTCTGCCGCTGCGCGACTTCGCGAGCGGCACGCGCCTGCTCGCCGATCGCTGGGCCTTCGACGACGTCGAGGTCCTGAAGAGCTTCCACGACGTCGGTCTCGATCAGCCGTGCGACTTCGAGCTGCCGGGGGCGACGCGCCGGTGCCTGCCGGCGAACCGCGCGATCCATCGCGAGGGCGTCGGCCCGTACGCCGACCGGTCGTGCAGCGAGCCCTGGGCGGCCGCCGACGTGCAGGCGCCCTTCGCCGTGGTGACGCCGCGGGACGCGTGCGCCGGCTCGCCCGTCGTGCACCGCACCGGTCCGCTCGAGCAGCGCGCCGCGTTCTTCCGCGACGGCGAACGTTGCGTCCGGTCGACGCTCACCGTCTCGATGCAGCCGCTCCGCGAGGTCGTGCCTGCGGAGTCCTTCGTCGCGGCGCACGAGGAGAACGAGGCGCGCGAAGGGCGCGTCGACGCGCGCGTCCTCGTCGCCGACGACGGCGCGCGCCTCACCCTCGCGGGCTTCGATCGCGCGCGCGAGGAGGTCGTCCTCCCGGACGACGCGGCCGACGGCACGCTGCGCTGGCTCCCGTCGCGCGTCGCGTTCAAGAACGCCGGCGCGGAGCTGCCGGCGCGCTGCGCGGACGCGGCGGCGAAGATCGCGTCGAGCGCCGTCTGCCCGCTGTCCGCCGCGCTCGTCCTCGAGGGCAGCTGCGGTCGCGGAGAGCTCCATCTCCTCGGCGCGCCGGTGGCCGGCTGCATCGACGGCTCGTTCACGTTCGCCGTCGCCGGCGCGATCCCGGCGGAGAGGTTCGCGCGCGCGACCTATGCCGATCGCGGATCGGGGCCGGTCCGGCGCAGGAGCTTCGACGGCGTCACGCTCGGCCCGCTCGTGGACGCCGCGAGCGGCGAGCCCTGTGTCGTCGTGCGCGCGACCGACGGCGTCGATCGCTGCCTCCCCGAGCAATCGGAGCTCGTCGCGTACTTCGCCGACGAGACGTGCACGACCCCGGCCTTCGCTCACCCGCTGAACGGATGCGAGACCGGCGCGTGGCCGACCCTCGTGCGCGATCGCGCCCGCGCCTACCAGGTGACCGGCATGGCGAGCGCGCTCTACGAGTCGAAGGACGGCGCATGCGCGCCGTTCGCGCCCGCCGTCCGCTCGGCTTCGTTCTCCGTCCGCGAGCTCGGCGCGGAGCGGTTCACGCCGGCCCGCGCGCTCCGCGACTGAGCCTTCGGCAGCTCGAACCAGAAGAGGCAGCCTCGACCGGGGAACGATCGCACGCCGACCGAGCCGCCATGCGACTCGGCGAGGCGCTTCACCGTCGCGAGGCCGAGGCCGATGCCCGGCTGCGTCGCGTTCCGGCCGCGCGAGTACGGATCGAAGACGTGGTCCTCGACGTCGGTCGAAAGGCCCGGACCGGTGTCCTCGACCTCGAGGCGGATCATCGAGCCGCGGTCGAGCGCGCGGATGTCGACGCGGCGGAGCGGGCCGTCGCCCATGTACTTCATCGCGTTCTGCGCGAGGTTCGACACCAGGCTGGTGAGCACGCCCGGCGCGCAGGCCACCGCACCGCTGCAGGGCTCGATGTGCAGATCGACCGCGTCGCGCGTCGCCGACGGCTCGAGCTCCGTCGCGAGATCGGCGAGCGTGTCGCCGACGCTCGCCGAGGCGCCCGGCTCCGGCTTCGCGCCTGCACGTGCGAACGCGAGCAGCGCGTTGACGAGCTTCTTCACGCGCGCGACCGCCGCGGTGCCGCGGGTGATCAGCCGCGCGCGCTGCTCGGCTGGGACGCGGTCGACCATGTCGAGCGCGAGCCCGACGGTGTTGAGCGGGCTCAGGATGTCGTGCGCGACCCGGCCGGCGAACTGTTCGAGCTCCGACGCGCGGGCCACTTGCAGCGTGCGGTGGGCCTCGACGAGCTCGGCATGGGCGCGCACCACACGCCGGAGGAGGAGCGCGCCGGCGACCGCGATGAGCGTGCACACGACGTCGAGCGCGAGCGCGGCATTGGTGGCATGCGCGCGCGTGCGGCGGATCTCGATCGCGAGGTCGTGCGCGCGCGCCGCGTTCATCTCCGTCACCCGCGTGATGGCCGCGCTCAGGTCGAGGGCGGCGTCCGCGAGCGCACCGTCGGCGAGCCGTCTCGCCGCATCGAGCTCGCCGCGCTCGGCGTGCTGCTCGATCCGGGTGATCGCCTCGTCGACCCGGTTCTGCGACGTGAGCACGTCGTGCCAGAGGTCGCGCTCCCCGGGGAACGTGGGCAGGACGAGGTAGGCGTGGAGCGATCCGTCGAGCTGGCGCTGCGAGCGCTCGATCGCGGCGTCGTCGAAGGGCCGCTCGGCGCGCTCGAGCTGATCGCGCATGATGAGCTGGAGGTTGCGGATCTCGGCACGCGCCGCGGCGAGTCGCTCGATGCTCGGCGCGGCGTTCTCCGCGATGTCGCCCGCTTTGCTGTCGATGGCCCGCATCTGCAGCGTCGCGAGGAGCGTCGCTGCCACGAAGCTCCCGACGATCACCGCGAAGATCGCGGGAAGCCAGACCGTCCACTTCGGCCGATCCATTCTGCCCTCCATGTAGCGCGCGTGCCCGGCGACTCAACCGCCACGGGAGGACTTCCATTCCCCGCCCAGCGTTGACGCAGCCGTTGGGGTGGCTCACTGTGACGGTGTCGTCATGTTGCCGCCCATCACCATCACCAGCCTGGACGAGAAGCGCCTCATGAGCCTCCTGACGACACGGGTCGGGCTCGCCTACCGGAACGAAGCGCGACGGCTCCGCGAGGAGCTTCGTCGCGCGACGATCGCAGAGCCGGAGGCCGTCCCGCCGACGCTCGTCACCATGAACTCGCGGGTGGTCTACGCGGAGGACGAGGGCGGGGTCGCGCGCGAGGTGACGCTCGTCTATCCGTGGTCGCCGCGGTGGCAGTCCGCACTCTCGATCTTCAGCACCGTCGGGACCGCGCTCCTCGGCCTGCGCGTCGGCGATCGCATCGCGTGGAAGATCGACGAGTGGACGACGCGCACGTTCCGCATCCTGTCCGTCCCCTACCAGCCCGAAGCGGCGGGCCACTGGCACCTCTGAAAATCGCCGCGACGGGCGAAACGGATCGGCGCCCGACCCCGTAGACCCCCCGAGCGTCCGCTGGGGGCGCTTCTTCAGGGAGGTCTTCGATGCGTGTTCGCTGGTCGGCCATTTCCGTTCCGTCGCTCGTTCTCTCGCTCGCCGCCTGCAACGTCACGACGGGCGACGATGCGTCCACGAGCGCTCCGCCGGGCGCCGATCCCTCCGCGGCGGCGCCGGCCGATCCGGGCGCGCCGTCGAGCGAGCCGGGGAAGCCGCCCACGCCTGCGGCCGACGAGGGCGCGGTGTTCACGATCTCGAACGCCAGCGAAGCGAACGAGGTCCTCGCCTTCGCGCGCGACGCGAGCGGCAAGCTCTCTCCCGCGGGCGTGTTCCCGACGGGCGGGCGCGGTCTCGGCAAGGGCCTCGGCTCGCAGGGCGCCCTCGCGCTGTCGGAGGACCGCCGCGTGCTCGTCGTCGTCGACGCGGGATCGAGCCAGATCTCGAGCTTCCGCGTGCAGGGCACGACGCTCCTCTTCCGGTCGCGCGTGAGCAGCGGCGGCACGCAGCCGATCAGCGTGACCGTGCACGGCGGCGTCGTGTACGCGCTCAACGCGGGCGAGCCGAGCAACGTCTCCGGCTTCCTTCTCGATGCCGACGGGAGGCTCGCGCCGATCGCCGGCTCGACGCGGATGCTGAGCACCGCCGGCGCCGCGCCCGCGCAGGTCTCGTTCTCGCCGAAGGGCGACGTCCTCGTCGTCACCGAGAAGGGGACGGACAAGATCGACACGTTCACCGTCCGGCAGGACGGGACCGCGAGCCAGGGAGAGGCGTTCGCCTCGAACGGCAAGACCCCGTTCGGGTTCGCGTTCGCGCCGAACGGCCAGCTGGTGGTGACCGAGGCGTTTGGCGCCGCCGAAGGCGCGGGCGCGACGTCGTCGTACGCCCTCGAGTCGCTGTTCCACGCCGGGCCGCGCGGCACCGCGGAGCGCGCGATCACGTCGGTCAGCGCATCGGTCGCCAACGCGCAGACGGCGCCGTGCTGGGCGGTCGTCTCTCCCGACGGCAAGACCGCGTACACGTCCAACACGCCGAGCGGCACCGTCTCCGCGTACGCCATCGATCCCTCGGGGGCGCTCACGCTGATCGGTGACGGCGCCGCGGCGAAGACCGGCGACGGATCGAAGCCCGTCGACATGACGCTCGACGGCAGCGGCAAGCACCTCTACGTGCTCGCGTCGGGCACCCAGCACCTGAAGACGATCGACGTCGCGCCGGACGGCGCGCTCGCCGTCCGTCCGTCCGGTGCGGAGGTGCCCGCGAGCGCGTTCGGGCTCGCCGGGTTCTGACCGCGCTTCGGAGTCAGAGCGCGAGGCGGAAGTGCAGGGCCTTGGGGCGCGTGAGGTGATCGAAGCCGAGCGCGCTCAGGGTCACGCCGCGTCCCGAGTCCTTCGCGCCGGTCCACGGCAGCGCCGGATCGAGCGCGTCGCAGCGGTTCATGTACACCGTGCCGAAGTCGAGCTGCCGCGCGAGGCGCTCGGCCCGCTCCTTGTCCTTCGTCCAGAGGCTCGCGGTGAGGCCGAGCGCCGAGTCGTTCATCCTCGCGAGGGCCTCCTCGTCGGATGCGACGGGCTGGATCGCGAGGATCGGCCCGAACGACTCCTGCTTCATCAGGCGGGCGCCCTGGGGGACGTCGCGGAGGAGCGTCGCGGGGAAGAAGCGGCCGTTCGACTTGCCGCCCGCGATCAGCTTCGCCCCGTTCGCCGTGGCGTCGCCCACGAGCTCGTCGAGCTCCTTCGGATGCCACGGCTGCGCGATGGGGCCGAGCGTGGTCTTCTCGTCCCTCGGATCGCCGGTGACGTAGGCGCGCACGAGCGGCTCGCAGGCGGCCACGACCTTCTCGTAGAGATCGCGATGGACGTACACGCGCTCGACCGCGCAGCAGCTCTGACCCGCGTTGTAGATCGCGCCGTCGACGATGTTCTCGACCGTCTTCTCCAGGTCCGCGTCTGCCGCGACGTAGGCCGGGTCGTTGCCGCCGAGCTCGAGCCCCACCGGGATGAACCGGTCCTTGGCCGCCGCCTGGATGCGATGCCCGCCGAGCACCGAGCCGGTGAAGAGGACGCCGTTCACCCGCGGGTCGCCGACGATCCGCTCGGTCGTCGCGTAGTCGGCGAAGAAAGCCTGCACCGCCTCGGGCGCGCCGGCCTCGGCGAAGGCGCGGGCGAAGTGTCCGCCGCAGAGCGGCGTGCGCGGCGAGTGCTTCACCACCACGGCGTTGCCGGCGAGCACCGCCGGGACGATCGCGTTCACCGCCGTGAGCAGCGGGTAGTTCCACGCCGGCAGATCGAGCACCACGCCGAGCGGGTCCTTCGCGATGCGGCGGTCGAAGCCCTCCTTCGCCGGCAGCACGATGTCCGCGAGCGACTCCTTCGCGATCGCCTGCATGTGCCGCCACCGGCCGGCCATGCCCTTCACCTCGCCCGACGCCTGCGAGAGGGGCTTGCCCATCTGGCGGGTGATGTCGGCGGCGATCGCGTCCGCGTTCGCCTCCATCTTCGCCAGGGCGCGGTCGCACAGCGCGACGCGCTCCTCGACCGTCATCCGGCGGAGGTCGCGCGCCGCGCGCTGGGCGGCATCGAGGACCTTCCCGATCGCCGCGTCCTCGGCCTGCTCGATGGTGACGGCGGTCTCGCCGGTGAACGGATCGTCGACGGTGTGCTTCGTCATGGACGCCGGAGCATAGCGCCCGGGCGCCTCAGCGGACGAGGGCGTCCGTGATGCGCACGGCGACCGCCGCCTGGTTGTGCCCCACGCCCGAGCCCACGAGCACGAGCAGGTCGCCCTTGCCCACCCGGCCGGCGACGATCGCGTCGTGGAGCGCCATCGGGATGCAAGCCGAGCCGGTGTAGCCCCACTTTTCCATCACGGTGTGGGTCTTCTCCATCGGCAGGCCGAGCCCCTTCATCACCTTCTCGATGGTGCGCTTCCGGACCTGGGTGAAGACGACGAGGTCGATGTCGCCGACCTCGAAGCCCTCGCGCTGGGCGACGGTCTTCACCAGCCACGGCCACCCCTCCTCGTTGATCTCCGGCGGGTACTTCTCGAGCATGCGGACCTTCGTGCGCCCCGCGCGCACCGACTCCTCGCTCGCGGGCTCGGCCGTGCCTCCGCTCGCGATGAGCCAGTGCTTCGCGAACGCGCCGTCGGCGCGGAACGCGGTGCCGAGGATGCCCGGCGAGTCCGAGCGCTGCAGCAGCGCGGCGCCTGCGCCGTCGCCGTAGAAGAACGACATGATGTCGTTCGGGTCGGAGAGCTTGCTCATCCGGTAGGCCCCGATGACGAGCACGTTCTTCATCCAGGCGTTCGCGCCCATCAGCCCGCGCGCCGCCGAGAGCGCCGTCGGGAACGAGGCGCACGCGCAGCCGACGTCGAACGTGCCGGCCTTCGGCGCGCCGAGCTCGTGCTGCACGATGACCGAGGTCGAGGGCGTCAGGTAATCGGGCGAGTCGGTGCCCACGACGATCAGGTCGACCTCTTCGGGCGAGACGCCGGCGCCGGCCAGCGCCTGCCGCGCGGCGCGGACCGCCAGGTCGCTCGTCGCCCACGCGTCGGGCGCGAGGAACCGCGTCTTGATCGCCGTCGACGCCTCCAGCTTGTCGATCGCCTCCGCGTCGTTCGGCAGGCGCGCGCGCAGGGCCGCGTTGGTCAGCTCGATCTCGGGGACGAAGGCACCGGTGCTCTTGATGGCGACGTTGGGCAGCATGCGGACGTTGCTATGTTGCATTGCAACATGAACTTGGCAACGCAAATCGTCGGCGCGCGTACGATCGCTGCGGAGGCCGTGGTGCGGTGCACCATCGGGCCCGCGCGTCCGCTACGACGCGTCCGCGTCGTCGCCCGCGTCCGCGGCGCCGTCGTCGCCCGCATCGGCGGCCGCGTCGTCGGACGGCGTGGCGTCGAGCTCGGGGCTCGCGTCGCTCAGCGGAACGCCTGCCTCGGGCTGACCGCTGTAGCCCCGGCAGGTCGGCTGCTCGGGGTCTTGTTCGCACGTGCACTGCGTCTTCGTGCAATCGATCGCCGGGGCCGGCGTGAAGTCGGCGCGGTTGCAGGCGACGAGCGCGACGATGCCGGCGGCGACGGCCAAGGGGAGGAGACGGCGAAGCATTCGTCGCAGTGTATCAGTCGTCGGCGACCTCGGAGGCCTGATGCCCCGCCGTGCGGCCACGCGCTGCATGCTCCGGTTCGGAATGCCGTGCGTTAGCATGATCCCGGATGACGAAGATCGCCCGGGCCCTCGTGGTCGCTGCGCTCTCGGCGGCGTGTGGCTCGTTCCAGGCAGACGAGGCCTCGGGCGCCGGGGGTGACGGCGGCCCGGCGAACGGAACGACCGACGGCGGCGCAGCCGGCGGGGAAGGCGGGTCGAGCGACGGCTCGACGTCGGGCGCATCGATCTCGTGCGAGACGGCGACGGCGGAGCTCGCGGAGGAGTTCACCGCGCCCAACTTCGCCGCGGCCTGGACCGCATCGGCGAGCGGCGCGGTGAGCGAGGTCGACACCGCGTCGAGCCTTTCTCCGCCGCAATCGATGCGTACGCGCAAGCTCGCGGCCGGAGACACGGCGGCCTTCTCGTTCCTCCATCGCGTGGTCCCGGGCTCGGCGAAGGAGATCTGCGTCGACTTCGCCGTGGTGATCGACTCCTTCGGCTCCACGCGCGACGACGACGCGCTCACGCTGTTCGGACTCGGCCTCGACGCCCCCGCCAGCAGCGGTCTGAAGGACTACGAGGTCTCGCTCGTCCTCGAGTCCGGCGGGAACGCGGCGATCCTCGAGCATGCGAACGGAACGACCGGCCAGCCCGACGTGGTGAACCAGCGGCACGAGATCACCGGCAGCGCCTACTGGCCGACCGCCACCTGGACCCAGCTCGCGCTGCGTATCTCGCTCGAGAGCGCGAAGGTCGAGCTCCGTGCGGCCGGCAACGTGCTCGTGAGGGCGAACCTGCAATCGCCGCCGTCGACCGCAGCGACCGACGTCCGCGTCGGCGTCGTGCACGAGGCCAATGCGATGGGATCGGCATGGACCGTCCACCACGACAACGTCTTCGTCCGCTTCGGACGGTGATACGACGGCGCGATGTTCCGCATCGCGCGCCCCGTTGCTCTCGCGTTCGCGCTCGCCGGCTGCGCCGCCGGAACGCGATGCCCTCCCGCGCCGCCAGCGGCGCCGCCCGCCGTCGCGCCGCCGGAGAAGGACCCGGCGAAGACCGACGGTGACAAGTACCAGGTGATCCTGGAAAACGATCGCGTCCGCGTCCTCCGCTACCACGACAGCCCGGGCGCGAAGACGAACCCGCACCACCATCCCGACTTCGTGCTCTACGCGCTCGCGCCGTTCCGCCGGAAGCTCACGTTCCCGGACGGCACCTCGAAGGAGCGGGACTTCGAGCCGGGCGACGTGATCACCATGCCGGCGCAGGACCACGTCGGCGAGAACACCGGCACGACCGACACCGACGTCGTCATCGTCGAGCTGAAACGCTGATCGCGGGCGCGCCGCCCGCCCACTGCTTCAGCACGCGCTTCGTCCCGATGGCGCCGATCGCGCCCACGGCGAACACGACCGGAGCCGCGGCGCCGCCGGTGAGGGCGACGAGGCCCGCGCCGATGAGCACGCCGGTGCCGGTCGCGACGGCCCCCGTCGCGGCCTCGGTGACGACGTGCTTCACCGCCTCGTCCTTGTCCATCGTGCCGGCGCGCATCGCCATCACGCCCTCGAACGTCGCCACCGCGCCGTCGATGACGAAGCCGATGCCGGCCGCCTTGCCCGCGCCCTTCACGATCTCGCGCGCGGCGATGCGTGCGCCGCCCTTCACGACCGCGGCCGTCGCGCGCGCGCCGCTGCCGATGAGCTTCGCCGGCGACAGGCCCGGCGGGAGCAGCGGCCCGGTCGCCGCGGCGAGGACGTTCGCCGCGCCCTTCTCCGCGATCGCGCGGACGGCGCTCTGGGACGCGGGCGACAGGAAGTTCTTGCCGCCCGCCTCGAAGATCGCCGTCGCGGAACCGATGAGCTTCGATGCCTGCCCGCCGGCGACGGCGGCGCGGATCGCCTGCGCGATGTCAGCCATACCCTTGATGTAGCGCGCCGCTCAGTCCTTGGCGAAGCAGTAGATGCGGCCCGCGCCGCCCGCGTTCTTGATCGCGTTCGCGGAGCAGCCGACGTTGTGCGCGCTGGTCCAGGTGTCCCCCGCGGGCTGATTCGTCGTGTCCGAGTCGGCGTGCCCGACGCGCGCCTGGCCGTTGTTGCCCGACGTCCAGTTCTGGCACGTGTTGTTGTTCGCCGTCCCGTCGGAATCCGTTCCGGTGAGGATGTCGTGCTCGGCGGCGGGCACCGCCTTGCCCGCCTCGTCGAGGACGTCGGCGCCCTTGATGTTGAAGCCCTGCGCGGTGAGGGCCGCGACGTCCTTCGCGATGACGACGCCCTTCTGGTTCTGCCACGGACCCTTGCCGATCCGGTCCTTCGCGTCGACGTTGTTCGTGCTGAGGTAGGCCGCCCAGGTGTGATCGCCGCCGCCGGCCGCCGTGGCGAGGTCCTGACAGAGCTTGTCGGCGCCGGTGAGGCCGCCGAGGTTGCCGTCCTTGTTCGCGT
>JBDHVD010000210.1:0-13583 GCA_039809525.1 Labilithrix sp.
GCCGCAATGAGGAGCCCACGAACGACGGACTTTGCCATGATGATGCTTCTCCTTCCGCACCACCTACGGCCGCCCGACGGCCCTCTTTTAGGGAGTCAGTTCGGATTGATCTCGAGGAGCTCCGTGCCGCCCGCGTACGCATAGCTCACGAAGGAGTCGAAGCCGTACACCAGCACGGACATCGGGTAGTCCGACACGACGCGGTGGACGCCGTCGTTCTGCCGGCCGGGCAGCACGTTGTTCGGCGAGACCTTCTCGGGGTCGACGGTCGGGAACGAGAGCTGGCAGCGGTAGACGACGAAGCCGGGCATCGAGCCCTGCTCGCACACCTTGCCGTCCACCGGCAGCCCGTCGAGGTACACGCTCGCGCCTGCGGGGGCGGTCATCACGAGGAAGTCGAACGCGTACTTGTCCGGCGTGAGGAGCACGTATTCGTTGCGCCACTGCTCGATCGGCGGCACGAACGTGAGGCTCGGATCGCCGCCGGGGAGGCCACGCGCGACGCCCGCCGCCTCCTGGCTGACCTGCACGTCGGCGACGAGGACGGGCTGCGTCGCGGTCAGCGTGAAGTCCGCGAAGGCGGGGATCGTCGTGTGCGTACCTTCGCCTTCGAGATCGAACGCGGCGTACGGCGCGGGCAGGGACGTGGTGATGCGGGTCTTGCCCGCCTTCGTCGTCACGATGCGATAGAGCTCGGGCTCGGCGAAAGGCGCGATCGCGGCGCCGGCGGCGGCGAGCGCCTTCGTTCGGTTCGGCATCCGGCCGATCGCCCAGCGCTTGCCCGCGGCGCGCACGGGCACGAGCTGCTCCTCGAGGTGATCGGCGCAGCACGAGCGGCTCGCGAGGGTGTCGAACTGCGGCGCGTCGCTCGCCTCGCTCCCGACGTACACCGCGACGGGCCCGGACGCATCGATGAGCGTGCCCGTGAAGTCCGCGTTGAAGTCGCCGGTCTCGAGGTTGAGGACGTCGAACGGCTGGAGGACGACCTCGACCTCGCCGCCCTCGGGGATGCCGGCGGCGAGGGGCCCCCCGGGCAGCACGCGGGCGGTCGACTTGATCTTCACGCGCGTGTCGGGGCGGGTGCCGACCAGCGTGAGGAACGCGCGGAGATCGAGGCCGAAGTTGGTCGCCGGATCCTGGCTCGTCGCGATGGTCTGCGGCCATCCGGCGACGACGTAGCTGCGGCCCGCGCCTCCGCCGAGCGCAGCGGCGGGAAGGAGGAGCGTCGCCTCGTTCGAGAACACGTTGACGTTCTCGAGCGGGTTGAACTGGTAGGCCACGATCGGCACGTCGGAGCGCACGCGGAACGCGCCTCGCGTCAGCGCGGTGTGCGTGCCGCTGTTGGGCTGATCGGGAAGCGAGCCGTCGACCTCCTTCGGACCGAGGCGGAAGATCTCGAGGTGGCGCACGCCGACGCTCGCCTCGGCGACCACGCGGAGCTGCGACGGCTGCCCGGGCGCGGCGGTGTCCTCCTCCACCGTGACGCGCGCGGCGAGGTCGGGCTGCGGGTTCGAGACGATGACCGCATACTGCTGGAGCGCGGCGTTGCCCTGGTTGGTCACCGCGTTGTCGAGATCGACCGCCCAGTACTCGCAGCCGACGTTCGACTTGTTGCGCGTGGCCTCTTCGCACAGGTTCGTGCACGCGCCCTGGCGGCAGGCGAAGCCCCGGTCGCCGTCGCACGTCTGCACCTTCGTCCGGCCCTGACCGTCCTCGGTGCAGCGCAGGACGTCGAAGCCGTCACACGAGCTCTCGTTCGGCATGCACGGCGTGCACCGGAGGAGGCCCGGCGCACAGACCTGGCCGCGTGCTCCGCAGTCGTCGAGCACGACGGGCTGCCCGTTCTCGCAGCGGGTGAGGCCCGTGCCGCGGCACTCGACGACGCCGTCCGTGCAGGGGTTCGCCGCCGGGTCCGGCACGTCGCGGTACGCGGGATCGAAGCGGCACGACACCGCGAGCGCGAGGGCGAACGTGGCAGCGAGGATGCGACGCATGCGGGGACGGGAGCGATCCGATCAGTAAGCGCCGCTCAGCGAGTCGACCGCATGCGCGTTCCACGCGCCGGGCGAGAGCTGACCGTAGCGAAGCTTGCCGTAGGTGAAGTCGTCGATGCGCGCGACGTAGACGGTGGTGGAGATCGCGCCGTGCACGAGACCGACGGGCTTCGCGGGCGGCGGATCGAGCTGGCCGAGGTCCGGGACGTCGAGCTCCTTCTTGCCGCCGGGCGCGACGATCATCCACGAGACCAGCCCGTTGCCCGACGTCACGTCGATCACCGTCAGGTCCGCCGGCCCGCTCGCGCCGGTGAAGGACACGTGCATCGACTTCGTCCCCGGATCGCCGGCCCACGTGCCGGCGCCGGGCTGGCCGAGCACGGGCACGCCGAGGAAGCCGCCGAGGGTCACCGGCGTGTTCGCGTTCGCGGTCCGGATGCGCGCGACCGAGCTGGCAGGCCGCTGGAGATCGGGACCGGTCGCCGCGACGGCGCCGACGACGTACTGCTCACCGGCGAGCGCGCGGTCGAGCGAGGGCACACCGACGAAGGGGATCTCCGCGTCGAAGGGGAGCGGCACGGTGCGCGTCCCGCGCGGGAGGATCGCGTACCCGGCCGCGCCGAGCGTCACCGCGACCGAGGCCTCGAGCCGGTCGGGACCGCGCGGTCCGGGCGCCGGCGGCGACGGGTCGAGGGTGACCTGGTGATCGAAGAGGACATCCATCCGGATGTCGACGCCCTGCACCCGCGTCTGCGCGGGCACCGAGATGCCGCGCGCGACGCCCATCGCGTACGGCACGAAGCGCGGCGGCGACTCGCTCCGGTCCTCGAGCCCTGCGACGACGTACACCGTCACGTTCCCGGGGTAGACGACGAGCGAATACGCGTATCCTGCAGCACCGGGGGTGTCGGGCGTGATCGCCTCGCTCGCCGGCGGGAGCTGGAACTTCGCCGCGGGCGTGGTCGCGGCGTCGAACACGTAGGCCGCGCGGCGCTCCGTCGGACGCGTCGGGGTCGGGACGGTCGTCCACCCGGCCTTCTCGAACTCGCCCGCGCCGGGGAAGAGGAGCTGGCCCTCGACGAGCCCGCCGTAGCGTCCGCCGCGCCCGCCGCCGGACGGCGGATCGCCCTTCGCGCACGACAGATCGAGCACCGGATCGAGGTACGCCGTCACCGTGTCGACCGGGACGTCGACGAACGTGACCGGCTGGTGGCACTCCGCGGCGACGGTGATGGTGACCTTCGTGTCCGTGAGCCCGTCGATCTCGGTGACGCCGCCCGGGCCGGTCCGCTTCACGATGCCGGTCGAGAGCGACGGGCCGGCGATGACGTACGCGTCCGGGATCGGCGTGCCGACGTAGCTGTCGAACGCGAGCACCTTGATCCGTCCGTTGGTCGCGGAGATCGCGCCGCCGGAGAGACCGCCGCGGTAGCCGTCCGTCGAGTCGCTGTAGGTGTACGCGTCGCGCGCCTGCAGGCTCTTGCCGTCCGGCGTGGTGACGGTGACGTCCTTCACGCCCGGCGTGCTCGCCGGCGTGGAGCACTCGATGCGCGTCGGCGACACGACGGTGGTCGCCGCGCACGCGATGCCGCCGATCGCGACGCTGGTGCCCGCGCTCCACGTCGTGCCGCTGCCGGTGATCGCGATGCGCGTCCCGCCGCTCGTCGCCCCGCTGTTCGGCTCGACCACGAACGCGTCGTAGTAGAAGCCGTTCTTCAGCACGCGCTCCTTCGCCGTCGCCTCGTCGCGGATGCGCACGTCGACGAACCCGGGCGGGCCGGGCGGCGTCTCGATCGCCGCGCGCGTCGGATCGCTCGCGAGCAACGCGCCCGCCTGCACCTCGGTGCCGCCGACGAAGACGCGGAGCTTCGACGAGAAGCCGCGGCCGGCGATCAGCGCGCGCGTCCCGCCGGTGAACGGTCCGTGCGAGGGCGAGAGCCCCTCGATCGAGAACGGGTCGCCGATGTCCGCGTCGGTGCGGACGAACCCGCCGTCGTCGAGCCCGAGATCCGGCGGCGTCTTCGGGGACTCGTCCTCGAGGTACCCCGGCCCCGATCCCCCGAGGCACGCGGTGGCGAGCCCGGCAGCGAGCGCGAAGACCGTGACGACGAGGCTCTTCGAACGCACGCCCGAAGGGTACGCCTTCGCGGGACCTACTGGAAGGAGACCTCGAGCTTCCAGGTGCGGTCGCCGGTCGACTGGCCGGGCTGGACCTGGATCGTGTACGTCGCATTCGGCGTGGCCGGGATCGAGGCCGGCGGATCCTCGGTGAAGGACGGGTAGGAGACGCCGTTGACGAAGACGCGGTAGCTCACCTTGCCGCCGCTCTCGGCGTGGACGATGGAGATCTTCTTCGTCGTCGCAGGCGCGACGGTCGCGACGAAGTCGACGTCGCGTCCCTTCAGCGCGCCGCCGATGCACCAGGCGAGCGCGTCGGCCGCGCCGAACGAGTCGTTCGGCTCCGATTCGCTCGCGCACGCCGGAGGCGGCGGCGTCCCCGCGTCCTTCGTCCCGCCGCTGCTCGTCCCGCCGCTGCTCGACGACGACGACGACGACGACGACGACGACGAGGACGACGACGAGCCCGTCCCGCCGCTCGAGCTGCTGCTCGCCGATCCCGGATCGGCGGCCGACGGAGACGGATCCGTCGCGGCCTCCTGATCGGTGACCGGCTCGAAGAGGTCGGAGGACGACGCCCCCGAGCACGCGGTCACGACGAACAGGGCCAGGGCCGGGAGGATGCGCGAGGCTGCCATCGCCCGGGTTTCGTGCACGGGCGGTGCCAGCGAAAAATGCCGTCAGGACCGCGCTCGCGGTGTCCGACCTGCGCCCCTCTGGATCGCGCGTTGGCCACGCGCGACCTCACTCGAACGTGACGGTGAGCCGGTAGGTGCGCGTGGCGTTGCTCGATCCGGACGGCTGGATCTGGAAGCGGTAGGTCGCGCCCGTCACCGCCGGGATGTAGTCCGGCGCGTCGCCGGTGAACGCGGGGAAGGGCATCCCGTTGATGTACGCGCGGTACGCGATCTTCCCGCCGCCGTCCTCGTGCGTGATGGTGATCTTCGTGGTCTGGGGAGGCGCGACGATCTCGACGAAGTCGACGTCGCGCCTCTTCAACGAGCCTTCGACGCACGACGTAAACGCCGTCGCGCGGTTCGCCTCGTTGTTCGGCTCGACCTCCTTCGTGCATGCAGGCGCGGGCGGCGGAGGCGGCGCGCCGGCGTCGTCGTGGTGGCCGCCGCCCGACGAGGACGACGACGATCCCCCGCTGCTGCCGCCGCTCTCCCCCGCGCCCTCGTCCGACGATCCTTCGCTCCGCGACGGCGCGGAGCCCGCGTCGTCCTCCGACGATCCGCCGATGGGCGTGGTCCCGGATGCGCCCTGCGCGGCGGGCCCGAAGAGCTCGGTCTCCTTCGCGCCGGAGCACGCGGCCAGGAAGAGCACACAGACCAGCGAAACCTTCGTCGACGACCTCATGATGCATGCCTCACGAGGCATGCGGAGTGCCACGCGGCGCGATCGGCAGGCGCTCAGCCCGCGGCGATCGCACGGACGCGCGGAAGTGCGCGCCGGAGCAGATCGATCGCGATCGCCTTGCGGCCGCTCGCCGCGCGCCGACCGGACGACGGCGGAGGCGGGAACCCTTCGTTCGCCATGGCCGGGCCGACGCACGCGGGGCATCCCGACACGCACGGACAGCCCTCGACGAGCGTGAGGGCGCGCGCGAGGAGCACCTCGCGCTGCGCGAAGATCCGCTCCGAGAGCCCGATGCCTCCCGGCGTGTGCTCGTAGAGGAAGAGCGTGGGGGTGTAGCCCTCCTGGTACTTCATCTTCGGATGGTGCTTCTGCGGGACGGCGTCGCCCTCGTCGTTCGTCTGCGCGTCGGGATCCGTGTTCCCGAGCGTGCACCCGAGGTCGCGCGGATCGCACATCAGCGCGAGGGTCGAGACGGTCTCGAGCGCGATGCCCACCCCGCGCAGCCCGTCGATCGCCGCCGCGCGGCCCCCGACACCCGCGTGGCCGATCTCGGCGACGATCTCTTCGGGCACCGTGAGCCAGAACGCGGTGGTGTGCATCTGCATCTCGGGCAGACGCACGTCGCCGTAGCCCGCGTTCTCGTGCGTGTAGAACTTGATCTTCTTGTAGCCGACGACCTTCTCGACGACGGAGACCTCGCCCCAGCCCGAGGGCCACGGCTCCCTGGACGTGCCGAACTCCTCGAGGACGTTCACCTGCGTGTACGTCATCGCGTCGGTCCAGTAGTCCGGCTTCACCTTGCGGACGAACGCCTTGTGGTTCTCGTAGTCGAACTTCTCGACCTGCCAGCACTCGCCGTCGTGCTGGTAGATCGCCTGCTCGTGCACCATCGTGTGCGCGCCGCGCCAGTCGATCTCGGCGATGGTCTTGTCGTGCTCGGCGTCGATGATGACGACGTTGTCCCAGCCGACGCTGCGGAGCGACACGCCGTTCGCGGGGTATGCGTCGGCGGCCCAGTGGAACGTGCCGCTCCCGTCCGGGCGGCGGGTCTCGTGCAGCACCTTGTGCCCGACGAGGAACTCGAGCGCGCTCGCCGTCTCCTCCCGATCGAGCGAGCCGAACTGCTCCCCCCGCTTGAACGGCAGCTCGAACGCGGCGCACTTGAGGTGCTGGATGAGGATCTCCGGGTTGTCCGGATCGATCCGCGCCTGCTCGACCGGCGCGCCGATGAGGTACCCGGGCTCGCGCGCGAGGAACTGATCGAGCGGCGCGCTCGACGTCACGAGCACGCAGATGCTCCGCCCGTTGCGCCGGCCGGCGCGACCGAAGCGCTGCCAGGTCGCCGCGACCGAGCCGGGGTAGCCGGCGCAGACCACCGCGTCGAGCGCGCCGATGTCGATGCCGAGCTCGAGCGCGTTGGTCGCGACCACGCAGAGGAGATCGCCCTCGCGGAGCTTGCGCTCGATCTCGCGGCGCTGCTCCGGCAGGTAGCCGCCGCGGTAACCCATGATCTTCGACGGGTCGACGCCGGCGCCGGGATCGGCCGCGAGCTTGTCGCGCAGATAACGGAGCATCACCTCGACGTTGTTGCGCGACTGTCCGAACACGATGGTGGGCACCTTCGCCTTCACCAGATCGGTGGCGAGCATGACCGCCTGCTTCACATAGCTCGCGCGGATGCCGAGCTCGCTGTTGACCACCGGCGGGTTGAAGAGGAACACCCGCCGCTCGCCCGTGGGGGCGCCGCTCTCGGTGATCGCGGCGAGCTCGTCGCCGTCGGGATCGAGCCCGAACATTCGCGCGGCGTGCTCGGCCGGGTTGCCGATCGTCGCGGTGGCGCCGACGAGGACGGGCTCGGAGCCGTGGAAGCGCGCGATGCGCATCAGGCGGCGGACCACGTTCGCGACGTGCGAGCCGAACACGCCCTTGTACGTGTGGAGCTCGTCGAGCACGACGTACTTCAGGTTCTGGAACGTCCGCGCCCACGCCGTGTGATGCGGGAGGATCCCGGTGTGGAGCATGTCCGGGTTCGTCAGGATGATGCCGCTCTTCTCGCGCGCCGCACGCCGCGCATCGCCCGGCGTGTCCCCGTCGTACACGACCGCGCCGGTGTCGAGGCCGCTCGCCCGCATGAGGTCGCGCAGCGACGCCTCCTGATCGCGCGCGAGCGCCTTCGTCGGATACATGTAGAGCGCACGCGCGTCGCGGTCCTCGAGCAGCGCGGTGAGGACGGGGAGGTGGAAGCAGTAGCTCTTGCCGCTCGCCGTCGGCGTCGCCACGACCACGCCCTTCGCGTGGCTGCGCGCCGCGACGAACGCGCGCGCCTGGTGCTCGTAGAGCTCGCTCACGCCGCGGCCGCGCAGGGCGAACGCGATCGGCGTCGGGAGCCCGTCGGGCAGGGGGGCCATGCGCGCCGCGCGGCCCGGGACGGTCTCGTCCGCGGTGAGGCACGGCTTGACGATCTTGCTCTCGAGCCAGTGGTCGAGCACCGCGTCCACGCCGCGCGCGTTCTCCCAGGGCGCCGCGACGCCGCCGTTCTTGCCTCGCTTCCGCCCGTGCTGCTGCATGACTGAACATCCAAGCAGGTCCGCGCCGCCGATGCAACAAGTGACAGGCCCTCGCGGATTGGGTAGCGTGCGCGGTCCTCGCCTCTCCCGTCACGTCCCGACGGCTGAACATTCGCACCGCTTCGATGAGCGAAACGACCCAAGACTCGAACACCGACGTCCAGCCGCCGCCGGCCCCCGCCGCGGGAGCGAGCACCGTCGATCCGCAGGCACCCGCGCCGGCACCGCCCGAGCCCGTCGCCGAAGGCGAGCCGCCGATCGCGCCCGACGTCCCGCGCCTCGTGCGCCCCGACGGCACGGCGAAGCAGATCCCGGAGACCATCCTCCACCCGCTGCCGAGCGCGCTCTTCCTCGCGGTGGTGTCGATCGTCTCGCTCGTCGCGGACGTCGGCACGAAGCTCTGGGCGGAGAACCGCTTCCCCGAGGGCACCTACTCGCCGCCCGTCGTCGTGATCGAGAACCACCTCTCGTTCGTGATGGCCCACAACAAGGGCGGCGCGTGGGGATTGCTCCAGGGCGAGAACGAGAACGTCCGTCGCCCGTTCTTCCTCCTCGTCTCGGTCGCGGCGATCCTCTTCATCGTCACGCTCTACCGGCGCCTGCAGCCGCGGCAGCACGCGCTCCGCTGGGGCCTTCCGCTCGTGCTCGGCGGCGCCCTCGGCAACGTGTTCGACCGCGTTCGCTACGGGCACGTCATCGACTTCATCGACTACCGTGCGGACTGGATCAAGAAGCTCAACGAGCTCGTCCAGAAGTACTACCCGAAGCACATCGTCACCGATCACTGGCCGACGTTCAACGTCGCCGACATCGCGATCTGCGTCGGCGTCGCGCTCATGGCCGTCGACATGCTCACCTCCTCGCGCGGCAAGCGCGCGAAGGACGAGGCGCTGCCCACGCCCGACGTTCCCATCGAGCCCGAGCCCGCGCCCGAACCGGCGCCGGCGGCCGACGCGGCGCTCGCGGGCGAGACCAGCGCGACCACCGCGGAGGGCGAGCCCGCGCCCGAGGGCGCGACCGACGCGCCGCCCCCGCGCCCCGAGTCGTCGTCCTCCTGATCCGCCTCAGCGCACTTCCTTCTTCGGATTGAAGAACAGCTTCGGTCCGTAGCAGAGCGCGCGGTCGTGCGGATCGCACGCGGCCGCGTCCTTGCCGTCGCGGAAGCGCGAGAACAGGTCCATCTGCAGGAGCGCGTTGTTGTTGCACACGTGGTGCTCGGCGAACGTCTTCTTCACCTCGGCGTCGACCTCGGCGATCGCCTGCGAGAGCTGCGCGGGCGTGACGCCGTCCTCGAGCGTGCACGCCGTCGCCATGCGCTTCGCGTCCTCGAAGCGCTTCTCCTTCAGCGCGAGCAGGAGCGCGTCGGCCCCGTCGGGGCACTCGAGGATCGGCGCGAGCTTCTCGAGCAGGCCCTTGCCCGCCGCGTCGACGGTGTCGAGCCCGAGGAACTCCGTCTCGTCGCAGCCGCACGACCGATAGCTCGCGACGAGCTTCTTCATCTCGCCCCACGGCGCGCTCACCGTCACGAGGCTCGGATCCATGTCCACGCGGACGAGCATGTCGTTGCCCGCCGCGTCCTTCGTGCCCGGCTTCGTCCCGTAGTTCTCCTTGAAGGGCGCCATGCGCTGCTCGCCGCGCGACGTCTGGCAGGTCACCTCGAGCTGCGTCGTCGTGTGCGGCGGCCAGAGATCGTTCGAGCGGCCGGCGGTCGACTTGTACGCGTCCTTCTGGAGGAACACGAACGTCGCCGTGCACGCGTCGGTCGACCGCGCGCGGATCCCGCCGGCGACGACCTCCTCTTCGCTCGGCGCGGACGCTTCGTCGTCGACCGCGCTGGTGCACGCGACGGCGAAGACGGCGGAGGCGGCGGCGATCAGCGCGAGACCGGATCGGAGCATGCGCACAATGTGTGCAACCAGCGTGCCGCCGAGGATCTCGCGGCTTTCGCGCGAAACACCCGCCGGCGGGCGCGCCCAGGTGGGGTCGGTGATCCAGGGCGACAGGGCGCGCGCGCGTTCACCGCCGGCGGCGCCGGAGGAGCCCGAACGCGATCGCCGCGAGCGCCGCCACGCTGCCGGCGTCGCCGGCCGATCCGTGCATGGTGCAGCCTTCCTTCTTCGCTGGCGCCGGCGCCGCGGTCGACGCCGAAGGCGCGGGCTCCGCGGTCTTCACGATCACCGTCGGGGCGACGGTCGTCGCCGAGGGGCTCGGTGCCGGCGCGTCGGCCTCGCACGAGCCGCCCGGCCGGCCCTGCGGATCGGGCACCACGTGCATGCCCGGCGGGCAGTTCGGGATCGCGAGCGCGGCGGAGGGGGAGAGGAGGATCGCGAGGACGGCGACCGCCCTCACAGCTTCCCCTGGCGGAGGAGCCGCTCGGCGAGGTCGGCGCGGCGCATGCGCCGCGAGCGCTCGGCGAGCACGATGCCCTGGAGGTGCTGGAACGCGCTCTCCACGTCGTCGTTCACGACGAGGTAGTCGAAGAACCCGTAGTGCTCGATCTCGACGTGGGCGACGGCGAAGCGCTTGCGCACCACCTCTTCGGTGTCGCTCGCGCGTCCCTTCAGCCGGCGCTCGAGCTCGTGCATCGAGGGCGGGAGGATGAACACGCTCACCGCGTCGGGCGCCTTCGCGCGGATCTGGCGCGCGCCCTGGTAGTCGATGTCGAAGATGATCCCCGAGCAACCGGGCTCGGCCTTCGCGCGGTCGATCTCGGCGAGCGAGGTCCCGTAGTAGTTGTCGTGGACGTGCGCCCACTCGAGGAACGCGTCGCGCTCGACCAGCTCGTCGAACTGAGGACGATCGACGAAGTGGTAGTCCTTGCCGTCCTGCTCGTTCGCCCGGGGCTTGCGCGTCGTGTGCGAGACGCTGAAGCGCAGGGTGGGGAAGCGCTCGCGGAGCTTGCGCGTGAGCGTGGTCTTGCCCGCGCCGCTGGGCGACGACAGGATGAGGAGCAGGAACGGATCGGCCGAGACCACGGACGCGATGTTACCGCGATGCACGTTCGAGGTCACTCGACGTTCTGCACCTGCTCGCGCATCCGCTCGATCTCCGCTTTCAGCTCGACGACGGCGTGCGCGATCCCCACGTCCTGGCTCTTCGAGCCGATGGTGTTCGCCTCGCGCGCCATCTCCTGGAGGAGGAAGTCGAGGCGGCGCCCGACCGCCTCGGCGCCGACCAGCATCGACTCGAAGTGCATGGTGTGGCTCTCGAGCCGCGTCAGCTCCTCGGCGATGTCGATGCGGTCGGCGAAGAGCGCGACCTCCTGCTCGAGCCGCCCGGCGTCGATCTCGACGTCGGAGGCCAGGCGCAGCTTCTCCGCGCGGTCCTTGAGCCGCTTCTTGTAGGCGTCCAGCGTCTGGGGGGAGCGCTCGCTGATCGATCGCGAGAGCCTGCGGATGGTCGCGAGGCGCCGGACGAGGTCGTCCCCGAGCGCGAGCCCTTCGCGGAGCCGCATGGCGTCGAGCGACTTGAGCGCCGCGTCGAACGCGACGCCGACCGCCGCACGCAGGACGTCGAGCTCCCGCTCGAGCGACGGCACGAAGAGGTCGGGCACCGCGGCGAGCATCGACAGCGGCACGGTCTCGTTCGGCGCGAGCTCGTCCCGCAGCTCGAGGAGCGAACGGAAGATGCTGCGCGCGCGGTCCCGATCGATCACCGTGGCGCCCAGCGAGGCTCCGTCGACGCGCACCGAGATGTCGAACCGCCCGCGCGTGAGCCGCTCGCGCGCGATGGTCTCGACGGCGCTCATCAGGTCCGGGAGCTGGCTCGGCACGCGCACCCGGAGATCGAGGAAACGGTGGTTCACCGCTCGGATCTCGACGGTCAGCCTCCCCGCAGAGGGGTTCTCCGCGGTCGCCAGCGGCGCCTCTCCGACGCCGAATCCGGTCATGCTGCGCATGATTCACCCCTCCGGGCGGAGCGCTCAGCCCACGCCGCGCCGCCGCTTCACCGTCTCGAGCACGCGCGCGTACTCGACGTCCCACTGCGCGGTGCCTTCCTTCACGTGCTTCAGCTGCGCGCGGACCTCGGTGTCGATGTCCGAGTCGACGCCCATGTGCTTCTTGAAGATCGGCGTCATCCGCCGGCGGAGCTCGACGTCCTCGGCGAACACCTCCTCGACGTGATGCGAGTGCATCAGCATCGAGACGACCTGATCGAGCAGGTAGTCGAGCGTCTCGTCGCCGACCTTGATGCCGTGATGCTCGGCGATCTGCTGGCGGACCTTGCCGAACTCGCCCTGTCCGCGGTTCGTCCGCTGGAGGAGCTCGCGCGTCTTCTCGTCGACGACGCGCTCCGTGTCGAGATAGCTCTTGAGCACCGACTCGACGTCCTTCACCACCTCGCCCTGGGCCCCTGCGTCCTCCACCTCGATGTCCTTGTTCGAGACGAGCGCGCGGACCACCTCCGTGGCGATGGGCGAGGCCTTGGATGCGTAGAGCCGCATGGCGTCAAACGTAGTCGACTCGGCCCGGAAAAGCGCCGCAAATCCGCTTCGGAATGCCCATTCACCGGCGATGTCCCGTATGCTCGACGTCGGAAATGTCCGTCTGTCCGTTCTGCAAGGCCCAGGTCGCGCAGTCCACGGCTCCGTGTCCACGTTGCGGCAAGCTCGCCGCAGAGCACCCCTCGATCGCGGGGATCTCCGGACGGACCCTCTCGACGGACTTCGACGACGACGACCCGGGCGAGCTCTCGCTGGAGGCGAGCCGCAGCGTCGGCGCGTCCGCCGGTCACGGCGCCGGGATGCCGTACGACAGCGGGAAGGGCGTCACGCTCGACGACGACCTCTTCGGCGACGGAGACGCCGCCGGCCCCCTCGAGCTGGACGTCCCGGCGAAGCCGCCGGCGCCCTCGGTCCCCGACGCGCCCGTGCCGCCGTCCGCGTCGTCCCCCTCGTTCGGCGGCGCGGCCCTCGCTCCGCCTCCGGCGCCGGCGAGCAGCAGCGGGCGCTTCCCCGCCGCCCCGGCCCCGGGAGGCGAGCCCGCCGCGCCCGCGCCTGCGCCCGCGCCCCCTCCGCCTCCGACGCCCCACGAGCAGGCCGCGATCCGCATCGCGAACTATCCGTCGGTCCCGGACAAGCTCTGGGAGGCGCCTCGCTACGCCGTCCGCGTGCTGCTCCGGCAGCTCGAGCTCCGTCAGGACCTCGCGTCGCTCCGCCGCCGGCGCTCGCCGGACGTCGCGCTCTACGAGCGCGCGCTCGAGGCGCACGATCGGCGGATGTTCTCCATCGGTCTCGCGATCACCGGCGCGGCCGTGCTCGTGGCGACGGTGCTGTTCTTCATGCCCGTCATCAAGCGCTTCGCGTTCGCCCCCGACTGATCGCTCAGCCCGAGCGGCGGCTGCCGGGCCCGCGACGCTTCGACTCGCGCGGCGCGTCGCGCGGCTCGCGGGTGCTCGGCGGCGGCGCCTCCGGCTTCGGCGGCGTGCTCGCGGCGGTCTTCAGCTCGCGCATGCCGAGCTGGAGGCGGCGCATGACCGCCTTCTTCTGCCGCTCCTTGTACTTCGCGTGCGAGGCCTCGCCCTGCTCGTTCGCGGCCTCGGTCTC
>JBDHVD010000211.1:0-13515 GCA_039809525.1 Labilithrix sp.
CGCGGCGTCGATCACCCATGCGTTCATCATCGTGTCCTCCGATCTTCCGAGAGCGCCGCGCGCCCGAAGGCGCGGCATGCGCGGAGCACCTCGTCCGAGAGCTCCGTGCCACGAAGCGCGCGGGCGACGCTGAGCCCGCCGACCATGAGCGCGAACAGCGCGAGGGCGAGATGCCGGCGCTGGAGCGCGTCGCCACGCGGGAGGAGCCGCTCGAGCTCGGCGGCGAACGCCCCGACCTGATCGGCGAGCACGTCGCGATGCTCGGGCGCGCCGGTCGCGATCTCACCGACGATCGAGGGGAACGGGCAGCCCTGCTCCACCTGGTCGCGATGCTGCGCCGACAGATAGCGCTTGAGCACCACCTCGGCGCGGTCCGCCTCCTCCTTGTCGTCGAGGCCCGCGAACAGACGCACGCGCATCGTCGCCGCCGTCCGGCGGATGACGTCGTCGACCAGCGCCTCCTTCGAGGCGAAGTGGGCGTAGAACCCGCCGACCGTCAGACCGGCGCCCTTCATCACGTCGGCGACGCGCGCGCCCACGATCCCCTTCGCCCGGAGCATGCGCTCGGCGGACGCGAGGATCGACGCGTGCGTTCGCTCCTTCTGCTCGACCTTGCTCGTCATCGCTGCGAGGCTCCTCACGCCTGCCGGCCCGCCTTCGGATTACCATTGTAATATGATTATGATCATACGAACGTCAAGGGCCGGAGCGCGTGCGACGGCCCGCGCGGTCGCGGCATCGAACGGCGACCGATGACCGTGCCGGCGCCCCGCCCGGGGGTCCTCTTCCTCCTCGCGCTCGGCGCGGGCCTCTCCGCGGCGAACCTCTACTACAACCAGCCGATGCTGGGCCTCCTCGCCCAGTCGTTCGAGGTCTCGCCCGGGCGCGTCGGCCTCGTCCCGATGCTGACGCAGGCCGGCTACGCGATCGGCATCCTCGGCTTCGCGCCCCTCGGCGACCGCCTCGATCGCCGGCGGGTCATCGTGGTGAAGGCGCTCGCGCTCGTCGGTGCGCTCGCGCTCACCGGGGCGGCGCCGAGCTTCGGCGCGCTCCTCCTCGGCAGCTTCCTCGTCGGCCTGCTCTCCACCATCGCGCAGGACTTCGTGCCCGCGGCCGCCGCCGTCGCCCCGCCCGCCGCCCGCGGGCGCATCGTGGGACGCGTGATGACCGGGCTCCTCACGGGCATCCTGCTCTCGCGCGTGATCAGCGGATCGGTGGGCGCGCGCTTCGGGTGGCGCGCGATGTTCTTCGGCGCCGCGATCGCCACCGCGCTGCTCGCCGTCGTGTGCGCGCGTGCGCTGCCGCGCTTCCCGCCGACGACCGAGGCGTCGTACGGCGAGCTGCTCGCGTCGATCGCGCGCCTGCTCCGGGACATGCGCCCGCTCCGCCGCGCGGCGATCGCGCAGGCGCTGCTCTCGGTCGCGTTCAGCGGCTTCTGGTCGACGCTCGCCCTCGTGCTGCGCGCGCCGCCGTTCGAGCTCGGCAGCGAGGTGGCGGGCGCGTTCGGTCTGGCCGGCGCCGCAGGCGCGCTCGGCGCGTCGGTCTTCGGCGGGCTGTCCGATCGGCGCGGGCCCGAGGCGGTCATCCGCGCCGGCGCGGCGCTCGTCATCGCCTCCTTCGTCGGGATGGGGCTCTTGCCCGGCTCCCTCGTGGCGATCGTGATCGGCACCCTCGCGTTCGACCTCGGGACCTCCGGCGCGCTCATCGGCCACCAGACGATCATCTACGGGCTCGACCCCGCCGCGCGGAGCCGCACGAACGCCGCGCTCGTCACGTCGATGTTCCTCGGGATGGCCACGGGCTCGTTCCTCGCGAGCCACGCGTTCGGGCGCTTCGGCTTCGCCGGCGTCTGCGTGCTCGCCGCGGGCGCGGCGGGCGCGGCGCTCCTCGTCCGACTCCGGCGCGCGTGACTACTCCGCCGGCGCGACGGCGATCGGCGCCTGCCCGACGACCGGCGCCGAGGGCACCGCGCTGAGCCAGCGGTAGACCGCGCCGCCGATCGCTCCGCCCACGAGCGGCGCGACCCAGAACAGCCAGAGCTGCTGGAGCGCCCAGCCCCCGACGAACAGCGCCGGTCCGGTGCTGCGCGCGGGGTTCACCGACGTGTTGGTCACCGGGATCGAGACCAGGTGGATGAGGGTGAGCGCGAGCCCGATCGCGATTGGAGCGAAGCCGACCGGCGCTTTGCCGTGCGTCGCGCCCATGATGACGAACAGGAACACCGCGCTCATCACCACCTCCATGCCGAGCGCGGCCACGAGCCCGTAGTGGCCCGGCGAGTGCGCGCCATAGCCGTTGGCGGCGAAGCCCGAGGCGACGTCGAAGCCGAGCGCGCCGCGCGCGATCGCGTAGAGGAGCGCGGACGCGGCGACAGCGCCGATCACCTGCGCGACCACGTAAGGCACGACCGATCGCGCCGGGAAGCGTCCGCCGACGGTGAGCCCGACGGTCACCGCAGGGTTGAGATGGCAGCCGGAGACGTGGCCGATCGCATACGCCATCGTCAGGACGCTGAGTCCGAACGCCACGGCCACACCGAGGAAGCCGATCCCGAGCTGCGGGAACGCGGCCGCGAGGACGGCCGCCCCGCAGCCTGCGAACGTGAGCCAGAACGTCCCGATCGCCTCGGCGACGAGCTTCTTCGTCTCCATGGTGCCCCCCCGGCGCGCTTCGCCTCGTGAACCGCGTTGCACCGCGGGTGCCAGCGAGAGCTGCGCCTTCGCTCGAGCGGGGCCGGACGAATCCCTGGATCGCCGCGATCAGGGCGCGTAGCGCGCGCCGGTGGCGAGCTGCGAGGCGCCGTCGTAGCCGCCCCACACGATCATCTCCTTGCCCGTCCACACCGCGGTGTGGTTCGAGCGTCCCTTCGGCCCGCCCTCGGTGGACAGCGGCGTCCACTTCCCGGACGCAGGGTCCCACGCGGAGCCCGACGCGAGGTAGGCCGGCGGGTTCCATCCGCCCCAGACGATCATCGTCGTCCCCGTCCACACGGCGGTGTGGAAGCGGCGCGCGGACGGCGCCGACGCGCTCGGGAGCGGAGACCACGCCTGCGCCGCCGGGTCGAGCGCGGCGCCGTCGGCGAGCGAGGAGCCGCCGCCCTCGCCGCCCCACACCACGAGCTCGCTCCCGGTCCACACCGCGGTGTGCGCCGATCGCGCGGACGGCGCACCGGCGGAGGGCAGCGCCTGCCAGGCGTTCGCCGCGCGATCGTAGCTGCCGCCCGAGGCGAGCGCGCCCGCGCCGTTGCGACCGCCGAAGAAGAGCATGCGCGTCCCCGTCCACGCGGCCGCCGTGGAGTTGAACGCGCGCGCGCTCGGCTCTCCGGCCGTCGCGAGCGGCGACCACGATCCGTTGCCCGGAGCGAATGCGCCGCCGGACGAGACGTACGACGCGCTCGCGCCGCCCCATACGAGCATCTCGCTCCCCGTCCACACGACGGCCGCGTACGCACGGGCCGCGGGCGCGCCGCTCGCGGGGATCGGCGTCCACGTGTCGGTGGCCGGATCGTAGACGCCGCCGTCGGCGAGGCCGACGGTGCCGACGTTGCCGCCCCACACGATCATCGCGCTGCCGGTCCACACCGCGGCGTGTCCGCGGCGCGGCGAGGGCGCGTTCGCCGTCGCGAGCGTCCGCCACGTGTCGGCGGCAGGATCGTAGGCGGCGCCGTCGGCGCGGTTGCTCGTCCCGTCGAAGCCGCCCCACACGATCATCTCCTTGCCCGTCCAGACGGCGGAGTGGAGGCTCCGGCCCGCGGGCGCGCCGGCGGCGCTCGTCGCCTTCCACGGCGCCGGGGGAGGCGCGGGCGGCGGCTTGGAGGGAGGCGGCTTGCTCGCATCGGCGGCTCCGCCGTCGTGGCGCGGCGCGGACGCGTCGTCGGCGTCGTCGCCCGGATCGGCGGGGAGCTCGTCGGTCGCCGCCGGATCGGCAGGCACGGTCTCGGTCTCGACGACGGTGTTCGTCGTGCAAGCGGCGAGCGCTCCGAGAGCGACGAGGAGCGAAGCGATCGAAGGAGAGAGGCGAAGGTCCATCGACCGTGAGAGCCCGGTCGACGGACGAGGTCGCAGGAAAAATCAGATCGCGGTCGGCGGCCCCTCGAACTGCGGGAGATCGTCGGAGATCGTGTCCCACGAGACCTTCGAGCCCACGTAGATGTGACGCCCCGGCGCGATGCCCGGGTCGTCGTCGAGCACGCCCATCGGCACGACCCAGAACCGGCGCGCCTCGTCGCGCCGCGGCATGCTCGAGCCGCACACGCGGCAGAAGACGTGACCGAAGTACTTCGCGTCCGGCAGCTTGAACGTGGTGAGGAGCTCGGCGCCGCGCACGAACGCGAGGCCGTCGAGATCGACGACCAGGTTCGTGGCGTTCGCCGTGCCCCTCGCCTTTCGACAGCGCGAGCAGTGGCAGTGGGTGGCGCCCCTGGGCGTCCCGCTCATCTCGAACGCGACGCCCCCGCACAAGCAGCTTCCTCGGACGATGCTCACGCCCGGATGTTACGTCCGCTGCTCCTTCGCTTTCATGTCTTTCGCCATCTTGAGGTGGTCCTCGAGGATCGGCAGGGTCTTGCCGGCCCACGCGCGGAGGTCGGGGTCCTTCGCGTTCTTCGCCGCGTCCTTGAACTCCTTCACGTCGTCCTCGTGGTCGTCGACCATGTCCTTCGCGTACTCGCGGTCGAACTTCGCGCCGGTCAGCTTCGAGAGCTCGTCGACCTTCTCCTTGTGATCCTTGTCGAGCTCGGTCGGAAGCATGAAGCCCTTCTTCGACGCGAGCTGCTTCAGCTCGTCGTTCGCCTTTCCGTGGTCGGTGACCATGCGGTTGCCGAACGCCTTCACGTCCGCCGAGAGGCCCTTCTGCGCGGCCTGCTGGCCGAGCGTGACCTCGAGCATCCCGCCGATCGCGGCCTTGGTCATGAACTCCTTGTCCTCGCTCGCGAGCGTGGTGGTCGTGGCTCCCATCGGCGTCGGGTGCTCGGCCGTCGTCCGGCTCGTGTCGACGGCGCCCGTCGTCGCGCCCGTGGTCCCCGCCCCGCTCGGCTCCTCGCGCTTCTGGCAGGCGCCCGCGAACGCGAGCGACAGCGCCGCTGCGGAGATGGTGATCGCCAGTCGAGTATTCATCGCGTGCTCCTCCTGCACCGGGCAATCGGTGCTGCGTGCTGCGTGACGCGCTGCGAGGTAGCAGAAAGCGATCCACGCGCCGTGCAGGAGCTCGCGCGCCGCTCACTCGAGCGCGCGGCGATCGACGTAGCACCAGGCCCACGTCTCGCCGGGCTCGGCCGACGAGACGATCGGGTGACCGGTCGCGTGGAAGTGCGCCGTGGCGTGCTTGTTCGGCGACGCGTCACAGCAGCCGACGTGGCCGCAGGTCAAGCACGCGCGCAGGTGCACCCAGAGCGAGCCCGTCCGCAGGCAGTCCTCGCAGCCTCGAGCAGGGCGCGTGACCGATCGGATCGTCGCCTCGCCCACGTGAGCACATGGGTTCGAGAGCTCGACGCGATCGCCGGCGCTCATGGGTGGACCGGCTGCGGCGGGAGGACGGCGACCGGCACGCCGCGAGCGGCCGCGCGCTGCTTGCGGCTGACGCCGATCGTCGCGCCGAGCACCGCGCTCACGAGCGAGAGCGTCATCCCGAGGAAGACCCAGCCCATCGCGTGGCCCGTGGTGTCCGCGGCCTTCAGCGCGCCGTGCTGCACCGTCGTGGCCTGCGCGCGGATCTGCGCCTCGATCCGATCGGCGACGTCACGCGCGTCGGCCTGCGAGAGCGCGGTCTCGTCCGAGAGCACACGCGTGAACGTCTCCTTGTCGAAGCGCCCGGACTGCATCGCCATCATCGTCGCGTCGCGCAGCGCCGCCTGCAGCTCCTCGGGATGGAGCGGTGGCTTGCCCTCCGCCATCAGCCGATCGTTGATCGGCGCGAGGAGCTCGTTCACGTCGATGGGCCGCGGACCTTCCATTCCTCCGCCGAGCGTCACCGCCGCCTGCCCTGCCACGTTGCCCGCGACGTCGATCACGCCGCGCACCACCGCGCCCGCGAGCACGACGCCGAGGAGCGTCGCGAGCGACCAGAGCACCGCGCCGTGGATCGCGCCCGCGGCCCGATCGACGATCCCCGCCGTGCGCGCCGCGACCACGCCGCCGATGAACATCGCGACGAGAGGAACGACGAGCGACCAGATGCCGGTCGTCATTCCCGCCACCTTGAGCGTCGCCGGGCGATTCGGATCGATCGCCGACAGGCCGACGGCGAGACCGAGCACCGTCAGGAGCAGCCAGACGCCCAGCGCGACGAACAGCCCTCCGAGCAGCGCGCCCCAGCTCAATTTCACGCTGCGCGGCAGCACCCGCTCGGGCACGACCGCGGGCGTGACCACGACATCCGAGGTCGTCATGATCTCCTCCTTGCTTGTCCGCTCTTCCCGGGCCGCGACGTGCAACGCGCACGCCCGCGCGATCGCTACTGGATGACGATGGTCGTTCCGCCGGAGCTGCTGCTGGAGCTGCTGCCCGTGCCGGTGCCGGTTCCGCCGGTGCCGGTGCCGCCGGTGCCCGATGCGCCCAGCCCTGCGCCGCCGGAGACGCCGCTGCCCGGTCCGGTCCCGGTGCCGACGTTGGTGCCGCCGGTTCCGTTCAGACCGCCCGGCGGTACGACGTCGACGTTGCCGCTGCCCGTCCCGGTCCCGTTCGATCCGAGCCCGGGCGCGCCCGGCACGCCGCCGCTCGTCCCCGTCCCGCTCCCGACGTCCGTTCCGGGCGTCGTCGTTCCGCCGCCCCCTCCGCCTCCACCTCCGCCGCTCGGCGCGGAGCCGGTGCCCGGCGAGCCGGTCCCACCGTTCGCCCCGGGCGTCGGCGCGAAGCCGACCTGCGACGTCACCGGTGGTTGGTCGTCACCGCCGCAAGCGACGAAGAGCAGGAGCGCGGTCCCGAGCACGATCGCACGACGCACGAACATGAGACGCGACGCGGTGCATCGCGCATGCCCCGTCGGGCGGGATCAGGTCTCTCAGTAGTGGCCGCTGCCCGACGGCGGAGGCGTCACTCCGCCGGTCGCCGTGGGGCTCGGCGCGGTCATCGGCCCGCCGAACCCGGTGGGGCTGCCGCCGGGGCTCGGGCCGAGCGAGATGGTGCTCGAGGGGCCCGCGCCGGTGTTCGCGCCGGGCGTGCCCGGTCCCCACGTGGGCAGACCGCGAGCGGGATCGAGGCTCGTCACCGGCAGGTTGAGATCCGATTCGCCCGAGCAATGAACCGCCGACAGCGCGACCAGGGTCGACCCCATGATCGTCGCAGCGGCTCGGATGACGTGCTTCGCGGCCATGGTCCGACCTCCCGCGCCGACGACACGACGACGCAACCACCGCGCCGCCCAAGGAACACGATGGACCCGTGCGGGCGCCTTCGCAACCTGCAAATCGCGGGGCGAGACCGCCCGCTCGTGACGCGCCTGCAGGGGCCGCATTGACTTCGCGTCGGACGGCCCGACCCTCGAGGCCATGGAGCACGAAGACTGGCCTGCGCTCCCGCTCCGGGACTGGGAGCCGACGTACCTGACCTTGCACCGCTGGACGCAGATCGCGGGCAAGGTGCAGCTCGCGCTCGCGTCGCCGCTCAACCACTGGTGGCACGTCGCGCAGCACGTCACCTCGCGCGGCCTCTCCTCGGGCTCGCCGTGCGGACTTCGTCATCTCACGATGACGTTCGACTTCTGCGCCCACCGCTTCGTCGCGGAGACCGGCGACAAGCGCGTCGAGGCGTTCGACCTCGCGCCGATGACGGTGGCCGCCTTCTACGAGCGCGTGCTCGAGGTGCTCGCGAGGCTCGACGTGCACGTCCACGTCTGGCCCGTGCCGGTCGAGGTGAGCGACACGACCGCGTTCCCCGACGACCGGCATCACGGGGCTTACGATCGCACGCGCGTCGAGGCGTTCCATCACGTCCTCCTGAGCGTCGATCGCGTGTTCAACCTCCACCGCGGGCGGTTCCTCGGCAAGGGCAGCCCGGTGAACTTCTTCTGGGGCGCGTTCGATCTCGCGGTCACCCGCTTCTCGGGACGGCGGAACCCGGATCCCCCGCCCGGCGAGGTCATGCACGAGGCCTACTCGCACGAGGTGATCAGCCACGGCTTCTGGCCGGGCGGCGACTGGCTCGATCGCGGGCGCGTCGACGAGCCGGTCTTCTATGCCTACGCGGTCCCCGAGCCTCCCGATTTCCGGACGGCCCGGGTCTCGCCGCCCGGCGCGACGTATGCCGAGCGTCTCGGCGAGATCCTGCTGCCCTACGAGACCGTGCGGACGTCGTCCGATCCCGAGGCGACGCTCCTCGACTTCATGGAGAGCACGTACCTGGCGGCGGCGCGGGCCGCGGGATGGGACGTCGAGGGCCTCCGCGCGCCGGCCGCGGAGAAGGAGAAGGGGACCGCCGGACGGGCCGTTTTTTCCAGCACCCCTTGATTTCGTCCATGGTCGCGCTAGGGCTTGTGCCCGAATGACGATGATCTCCAGCGGCGACGAGAGCGCGCGTAACGCCTTTCGCGCCTACCTTCGCGACGAGTCCTCGCAGCGCGAGCTCGTCACGACCGAGGAGATGACGGCGGCCGACGTCCTCGAGGTGAGGAACCTCGCCGACGCGATCGCCCGTGCCGAGGAGGCGCTGCGCGCGCCCCGCAGCAGCCGGCGCGACATGTTCGCCGAGCTCGCGGCCACGACCGACGACGCCTCCGGCCCGGCGGTCTTCGCCGCGGCCCGGCCGACGCCCCTGCCCCCGCCCCCCGCGTCCACGCCGGCTCCGCCCGTGCCGCCGGCGCCGCGGACGGAGCCGATCCTCTTCTTGCCCAACGACGAGGACGCGTTCCTCCAGCCCGCGGGCCGCATGCGGAGCCTCGCCGACGAGACGCTCGACGGCCATCGCCCGCTCCCCACCCTCGAGCTGCGGATCCAGGCGCGGCGTCACAAGGCGTCGTGGATCGTGGGCGCGATGCTCGGCGTGCTCGCCGTCGTCGCGATCGCGGCGTTCGCGATCGGGCGGTCCATCGCGGCTGCGCCCGCCGCGCCCGCCGTCGCCGCGGCGACGACGACGACGCCCGAGACGAAGGCCGAGACGAAGGTCGAGGCGACGGTCGCGACGCCCGCGCCGCCGCCGCCCGCGATCGAGGTCGCGCCCCAGGCGCCGGCCGTCCCCGTGATGGACGTGCGCAGCCTGCCGACCGCGAAGTGAGCCCATGCGCGGGAGCGCAGCGGTTGCGCGCGGCTCCTCCGTAGCACGCACGGTTTCGAGGCGAACGGCGATGGCACCGCGCATGCTCCTCCACCGTGTGTCGTCATGCACGCGCCCCGCGAGATCCGCTTCTCCCGTTACGTCGACCGTGCCTACCGCCAGGTCCGCGAGCTCCTGACGCACGAGCCCACGCGCGTCTTCGCCCGCGACGTCGACGTGACGCTCGAGGCGACCACCCGGCCGCCGGCCGCGCCCGCGCTTCCGGCGATGGCGATGACCATCGTGTGGCACGCGAAGAAGACGACGCCCTTCGAGTCGCTGCGCGCGCAGCTGACGGTGTATCCGCTCTCCGACGACGAGACCGAGCTCGAGCTGCACGGCTGGTACACGCCGCCGCTCGGCGTGCTCGGCAGCGCGGCGGACGCGCTGGTCGGTCATCGCCTCGTCGAAGCGACGGTGCATCGCTTCCTCGAGGACGTGTGCGAGCGACTGCGTTCCGACGCGCATGGCGACGAAGGCGCCGTCGCGCAGTAGACTCGCACCATCGAGACCGATCGACGCGCGCGCCGGGACCTCCTCGCCGAAGCACGACGTGCGCTCGGCATCGAGCACCTCGTGCTCGCGATCCACGACGCGAGCTTCCCCAGCCGCGCCGACGAGGACACCGGGCGCGGCTCGCCGTACAGCCGTGGCGCGCGCGATCTGCTCGCATGGGCGCAGGACCTCGGCTTCGACGCCGTCCAGCTCGGCCCGCAAGGCGAGACGAGCGCGACGAACCCCTCGCCCTACGACGGCACCGCGTTCGCGAAGACGATCCTGTCGGCGTCGCTCTGGCACCTCGCCCACGCGCCCGAGTGGGAGGGGATCCTCGACCGCGCGCTGTTCGAGGACATCGTCCTCGGCGCGCCGCCGGAGGGGCGGCGCATGGCCTACGGCTACGTCTTCGCGCAGCACCGCCGCGCGATGCGCGAGGCGCACGCCCGGCTCGATCGCACGGGCGATCTGTTCCGCCGCTTCGACGCCTGGCGCCGCGCGAACGCCTCGTGGCTCGATCGCGACTCGCGCTACGAGTCGCTCGCCGCCGAGTACGGCACCGACGACTGGCGCGGGTGGCCGAAGGCGCTCGCCGGCGTGAAGGGCGACGAGGTCTTCGAGCTCGGGCAGTTCGTGGTGCACGCGCAGCACGCGGAGCTCGTCGCGCACGCCGAGGCCTCGGGGCTGCGCCTGTACGGCGACCTCGCGATCGGGACGTCCCACCGCGATCGCTTCGGCCGCGATCGCCTCTTCCTCGAGCGCTACGTGATGGGCGCCCCGCCGAGCCGCACGAACCCCGAGGGCCAGCCGTGGGGCTACCCGGTGCTCGTCCCGGGCTCGGCCGAGGGCCTCGTGCTGGTGCGCGCACGCGCGACGAAGCTCCTCTCGGAGTTCCACGGCATCCGCATCGATCACCCGCACGGTCACGTGTGCCCGTGGGTCTACGACGCGCAGAGCCCCGATCCGCTGCGCGCGGTGAAGCAGGGCGCGCGCCTGTTCGAGTCGCCCGATCTCCCCGACCATCCGGACCTCGCAGAGTGGGCGATCGCGCGTCCCGAGCAGATCGATCGCCACGTCTCGCGCCACGCCGACGGCTGGGTGCGCGCGCTCGACGAGGAGCAGGTCGATCGCTACGCGCGGCAGATCGAGATCCTGATGGAGGCGGCGCGCGCGTTCGGCCGCTCGGAGCAGGACGTGCTGCTCGAGGTCCTGAGCACGTGCCCCTATCCCCTCCTCCGCGTGATGCAGCGCTACGGGCTCGGCCGCTTCCGCGTGACGCAGAAGACGAACCCGCGCGATCCCACCGACGTCTACTCGACCGAGCAGGCGCGTCCGGGCGACTGGGTCATGCTCGGCAACCACGACACGCCGCCGATCTGGACGTGCGTCGATGGCTGGTCCGAGGACAAGCAGGCGGCGTGGCGCGCCTACCTGGAGGGCCGGCTCGGCGCGGACGTCTTCGCCGGCGGGACGACCATCCCGCAGGCGATGCTCGCCGATCTCTTCGCGTGTCCGGCGGGGCGCGTCTCGGTCTTCTTCGCCGACCTGCTCGGCGAGCGCGAGGTCTACAACACGCCCGGCGTGGTGAGCGCGGACAACTGGACCCTCCGCGCGGATCGCGACTTCGCCCGCGTGCACGCCGAGCGCATCGGCCGCGGGCTCGCGCTCGACGTCCCCCGCGCGCTCGCCACCGCGCTCCGCGCGCGGGGTCACCACGCGCTCGCAACGCGGCTCGAGCCGCACGGTGGCCGAGTGCCGCGTTGACGCGGATCGTAGGCGCCGTAGCTTCGCCGTTCATGGACGAGAACGGCCTCAGCCGCGTGCTCATCCTCGCCGCGTCCCCGGAGGTCGACGGGGGACGCCATCCTGCGAAACGCATCGCCGGCGAGCCCATCGTCGCCTCGTGCGATCTGGTGTCCGACGGGCACGATGCCGTGGCCGGCGTCCTCCTCTACCGGGGCCCGGCGTCGCGCGACTTCACGCGCGTGCCGCTCGTGCCGAAAGGAAACGATCGCTTCGTCGCGTCGTTCGTTCCCGACGTGGTCGGGCGCTGGGAGATCTCGTTCGAGGCGTGGATCGACGACTACGCGACGTGGGCGCACGGCATCGAGAAGAAGGCGCAGGCCGGCCAGGACGTCTCGGTCGAGCTCCTCGCGGGCGCGCAGCTGATCGCCGGCGGCGCGGCGCGGTCGAGCTCGCCGATCCTGAAGCGCGTCGCGGCGAGCGTCGCCGACGCGAAGCTCCCCGTTCGCGAGCGCCTCACGGCCGCGCTCGCGCCCGAGGTCGCGCAGCTGATGGCGCTGCACCCGGACGTGTCGAAGGCCTCGCGCTACGAGCGCGCGCTCGCGATCACCGTCGATCGACCGCTCGCGCGCTTCGGCGCCTGGTACGAGCTCTTCCCCCGCTCGACCGGTCCGCGCGGCAAGCACGGCACCTTCCGCGACGCCGAGAAGATGCTCGCGTACGCCGCGTCGATGGGCTTCGACGTCGTGTACCTACCGCCCATCCATCCGATCGGCACCGCGTTCCGCAAGGGCAAGAACAACACGCTCGATGCGAAGCCCGACGACGTCGGGAGCCCGTGGGCGATCGGCGGGCCGGCCGGCGGCCACAAGGCGATCCATCCGGAGCTCGGCACGCTCGACGACTTCCGCCGCTTCGTGAAGAAGGGCAAGGAGCTCGGCCTCGAGATCGCGCTCGACATCGCCTTCCAGGCCTCGCCCGATCATCCGTACGTCCGCGAGCACCCCGAGTGGTTCAAGAAGCGGCCGGACGGCACCATCCAGTACGCGGAGAACCCGCCGAAGAAGTACCAGGACGTCTACCCGTTCGACTTCGAGTGCGAGGACTGGCGCGGCCTGTGGAAGGAGCTCGCGAGCGTCTTCTTCTTCTGGATCGAGCAGGGCGTCACCGTCTTCCGCGTCGACAACCCGCACACCAAGTCGCTCCGCTTCTGGGAGTGGTGCATCGCCGAGGTGAAGAAGAAGTGCCCCGAGGCCATCTTCCTCGCCGAGGCGTTCACCCGGCCGAAGCTGATGTACGCGCTCGCCAAGCGCGGGTTCAGCCAGTCGTACACCTACTTCACGTGGCGAACGTCGAAGTGGGAGCTCACGCAGTACATGACCGAGCTGTCGCGTCCGCCGGTGAGCGACTTCTTCCGCCCCGCGTTCTGGCCGAACACGCCGGACATCCTGCCCGAGCACCTCCAGTTCGGCGGGCGACCGATGTTCCTCCAGCGCCTCGTCCTGGCGGCGACGCTCTCGAGCACGTACGGCATCTACGGCCCGGCCTTCGAGCTGATGGAGCACGTCGCGCGGCCCGGCTCGGAGGAGTACATCGACAACGAGAAGTACGAGCTGAAGTCGTGGGACGTCGAGCGCGAGGACAGCCTGCGCGAGGTCATCGGCCTCGTGAACCGCATCCGCCGCGAGAACGCGGCGCTCCACGACAACGTCACGCTCGCGTTCCACCCCACGGACAACGAGCAGCTGATCTGCTTCAGCAAGCGCGACGACGCGAGCGACACGGCCATCGTGGTGGTGGTGAACCTCGACCCGCTCCACCGCCACTCCGGCTGGGTCGACCTCGATCTCCGCGCGCTCGGCATCCAGCACGACGAGCGCTTCCAGGTGCACGACCTCCTCGGCGACACGCGCCACCACTGGACCGGCCCGAGGAACTACGTCGAGCTCGATCCGCACCTGATGCCCGCGCACATCTTCCGTGTCCGGAGGAAGGTCCGGACGGAGCACGACTTCGAGTACTTCCTGTGATCGCC
>JBDHVD010000212.1:0-13509 GCA_039809525.1 Labilithrix sp.
GCGAGATCCGCGCTGGACGTGCGGCCCCCCGTTGACCCAGGAGGCCGCCTTGCTCGGGATTTCACTCAGTCTCAGCCTTGCGCCGTCTAACAACTTCGCGGCGGAGGAGGAGGACACCTCGGCGCTCGATCTGTCGTGCTGGACGCTCGCGTACAACGGCGCCGAGCCGATCCGCGCGCGCACGCTCGAGCGCTTCGCCGACGTCCTCGGGCCGCGCGGCTTCCGGCGCGAGGCCCTCTACCCGTGCTACGGCCTCGCCGAGGCGACGCTCATCGTCACCGGGGTGCCCAAGGCCGAGCCGGTGACGACGCGGCGCTTCGATCGCGAGGCGCTCGCGCGGCACGAGGCCAGGCCGAGCGACGACGAGGCCGCCTCGGTGCCGCTCGTCGCGTGCGGCCGGAGCACCGACGACACCACGGTGCGCATCGTCGATCCGGAGACGCGGTTGCCGGTGCCCGCGGGGACGATCGGCGAGGTCTGGGTCTCCGGCCCGTCGATCGCGCGAGGCTACTGGAAGCGCAAGGAGGCGACGGCCGAGGCGTTCGGCCTGGCGATCGAGGGCGAGCCGGGCGCGTTCCTGCGCACGGGCGACTTCGGCTTCTTCGAGGACGGCCAGCTGTACATCGCCGGCCGGCTGAAGGATTTGCTGATCGTCCGCGGCCGCAACCACCACCCGCAGGACGTCGAGCAGACGTGCTGGGAGAGCCACGACGCCCTCCGCGCGGGACGCGCCGCGGCCTTCACCGTCGACGACGCGGAGGAGCGGCTCGTGATCGTGCAGGAGCTGGTCCGCGACGCGGCGAAGGTCGCCGGGCCGCTCGACGTCGAAGAGATCACCGCGCGCGTCCGCGCGAACGTCGCCCGGGTCCACGGGCTGACGCTCCATCGGCTGGTGCTCGTCGCGCCGGGGAAGGTCCCGCGCACGTCGAGTGGAAAGGTCCGCCGGCAGGAGTGCCGCCGGCTCCATCTGGAGAACGCCCTCGAGCTCGGGGCCACGTGAAAAGAGGAGGAGAGTGACGATGTCCAATGCATCCGCGACGGCGACCGGTGACGAGATCAAGGGCTACCTGACGGAGCTGCTCGCCAAGATCCTGAAGGTGAAGGCGGGCGACATCTCCGGCTCGATCGCGTTCGATCGCTACGGCCTCGACTCTGCCGGCGCGTTCAAGATGGTGGGGAACATCAACGAGCGCTACGGGACGGACTTCGAGCCGACCATCCTCTACGACCACACGACGGTCGACGATCTCGCCGCGTTCCTCCGCACGCAGATCAAGTGAGCGCGCTCGAGCGGCCGCTCGACACCGTCGAGACGGTCTTCGCCATCGGCGCTCGCCACGACACGTGCGGGGCCGCCGTGCTGCTCGGCGTGACGGGCGATCTCGACGCGGACGCGTGCGCGCGCGCGGCCGCGTCGCTGCCCGCGCGCCATCCACGGCTCCGCACGCGCGTGGTCCGGCGCGACGAGGGCTGGGCGTTCACCTGCGACGGCGCAGAGCCGCCTCCGTTCGAGCTCGTCGAGCCGCGCGATCATCCCGAGGAGTGGCCGCGGCTCCTCGAGGACGTGCTCGCGCGGCGCATGGACGACGCGCTCCCGTCGCTCGCCGGCGTGACGCTCGCGCCCGCGCGGCGGCCGGGCGCTCCGCACGCGCTCGTGGTGTGGGGCCAGCATGCCGCGCTCGACTTCCGCTCGATGCTGGCGCTCGCCGAGGACGTGGCGGCCGCGAGCGCGGGCGTCGTGCTCCCGCGCGTCGACGCCGTCGATCCGCTCGACGCGCGGTTGCCTCCGGACGCGGCGCACGCGCCCTCGCCGGAGCTCGCGCCGTCGATGCTCCCCTTCGCCGCGCGCGCGCCGGCGTCCCTTCGCCGCGAGCGCGTCCTCTTCCACGTGGTGCCCGCGCCGGCGTGCCGCGCGCTCCTCGCACGTGCGCGCGAGACCGGCGCGACGCTCGCCGGGATCCTCACCGCCGCCGCGCTCGAGGCCCTGCGCGAGACGTGGGGCGCGTTCCCCGCGGTGAAGATCGCGACCAGCGTGAGCGCGCGATCGCTCGCGACGCCTCCCGTGCCGCCCGGCGCGATCGGCTGCTTCGTCTCGGTGCTCGAGTCGGTGGCGCCCCTCGACGGTCCGGTCGATCCCTGGCCGCGCGCGCGGGCATGCTCCGCCGACATCCGCGCGCGCGTCGAGAGCGGCGAGTGGTGCGCGCGGCTCCGCGCCCTCGCGGGCCGCCTCGCGCCGTTCGAGCAGCAGGTGGCGGCGCTGGTGCACGACGACGCCTCGCAGGGCCGCGTCACCGCGCTCGACATCGTCAACTTCGGCGCGCTGGAGCTCGCGTCGATCCCCGGCCTGCGCCTCGGGCCGGTGCATGCCGCGGTCTCGAACCAGGGCCTCGGTCACTGCCTGTGGATCGGCGCAGGCTCGGTCGACGGCGAGCTCCACGTCTCGTTCACCTGGGTCTCTCCCCTCGTCGAGGAGGGGAGAGCCCGGACGTTCCTCGCCGCGTTCGCGCGCGCGCTCGAGCGCGCGATCACAGCTCGGTGAAGCGGTAGTTCGCGTAGCCGGTCCCGTACGGGAGGCGCAGGATGAGCACCTTCTTCCCCTTCCCGTCGGTGGTCACGCTGTAGCCCGCCTTCGCCGGCGCGGGCTTCGCCGCGCACGCCTGCGGGGTGTACGTCAGCGTCGCCGACGCGGCGGAGACCTCGAGGTCGAGGAACTCGAACGTCGCCGTGGTGGCGCTCTTCGCCGTCACCCTCAGCCCGCCGCGATGATCGTAGGCAGCGAAGCCGCCGCCGGCCCCGCAGAACGTGGTCGAGCCGAGCACGGCCACGCCGGTGAGCTGGTAGTCGGTCGTCGTCAGCGTGCCGCCGGCGTTGATGAGCACGCGCGAGACGCACGTCGACGTGACGAACGCGCCGGGCGTGAGCACGGTGCACGCGGGCCCCGCGTCGAAGCCGGCGTCGAGCCCGGCATCGGTATCGAGCCCCGCGTCGTCCTCCGGCGGGAGGCCTCCCCCGTCGGCGATCTCCTCCGCGTCCGCGCCGGCGTCGACGGGCGGCGGACCGGAGTCCGACGAGGCCGACGACGTGTCCGGCGTCCCCGCCTCGGGGAAGGCGCCGGCGTCCGGCGACGGCGAGCTGGCGTTCTCGTCCCCGACGCATGCCGCAACGGCCATGCTTCCGGAGACGAGGGCGAGCGAGGCGAGGACCAACCGAGAGAGGACGCGCGAGGAGGGCATGCTTCGATGGTACACGCGACGCGACCGGTGCCACGTCGCCCCGACGGGTGACCCGCCGGATGACCACCCCCATCGAGCTACGAGCTCGAAGGCGCGCTCTTGATCACGATCACGTTCACCGTGAGCACCGCGATGCCGACGCTCGAGGCCCAGGGCCGGAGCCCGGGATCCACGGTGATCGCGAGGGTGGCGGCCACGAACGTGAGCGCGGCGGGCCAGAACCTGCGCTCGTAGACGACGGTGACGAGGGTGGAGACGAGCGCCCACAAGCCCACCTGCGCGAGGCGCGTGATGCCGAGGTCGACCCGGAGGGCGGCGGCGCAGCCGAAGAGCACGAGCTGCGCGCCGATGGTCACCGCGACCGCGCCCAGCATCCGGCGGTTGAACAGCGTCGCGCGGAGCTCCGGGCTGATCGCCCAGGCGATGGCGATCATCGGCAGCTGGACGAGCGACCCGACGACGAAGCGCCGGTAGCTCGGCACGACGAGCCGATCGCCGAACACCTGCCCGGCGCACCACCAGAACGCCATGAACATGAGGAACAGCTGCCGGCCGCGGCGCCCGATGTTCGCGTCGTGGTCGCGCGCGACCTTCGAGAGCGCGTCGCGTCGCTCCTCCTCTGCGGCGATCGCCGCGTTCACGCGCGCCTCGAGGTCCGGCAGCGGCGCGGGCGCATGGGCGAGCAGCGCGCGCGCGACGGCCGGCTCGCGCGCGAGCTCGTGCTCGACGATCGCGCGCACCGCCCGCGCGAGGCCCGTGTGCGCGGGCGCGTTCTCGGGCCACGTCCGCAGCGCCTCGCGGAACGCGAAGCGGCAGACGCCGTACAGATCGTGGACCCGCTGGCGCTCCTTGCCCTCGGCGCAGGCGCGCTCGAGATCGGCCAGCGTCTTCTCGGCCTCGAGCGCGATGTGCTCCGAGTCGCGCTGGCGGAGGAACGCGAGCACCTCGCGGCGCAGATCGCCGACGGACGCGTGACGGTCCTCCGGGTAGCGCTGGAGCGCGCGGCGGAGGATCTCGGCGAGCTGGCGCGAGACGCCCGCGGGGATGGCCGGCGGCGTCGCGGCGATCGACTCGAGCGTGAGCCGTGCGTCGCCGGCGCGATGAGGCGGCGACCCCGTCGCGAGCTCGAACAGGACCGAGCCGAGCAGGTAGACGTCGGTGCGCTCCGAGACGGGGACCTCGAGCAGCCCGACCATCTCCGGCGCGGCGTACGAGAACGTCCCGCAGACGTCTTCGACGACCTTCGCCCGCGGCAGGTGCTCCGCCGCGTCGCCGCCCGTCGCCACCGCGAGGCCCCAGTCGAGCAGGTAGACCTCGCCGAACGATCCCACCATCACGTTCGACGGCTTCACGTCGCGATGCACGACGTGCTTGGAGTGCGCGAACTCGAGGATCTCGCAGACGCGGATGAACACCCGAAGGTTCTGCTCGAGCAGATCGCGCGCGCCCTCGGCCTCCGCCCAGGTCGCGTCCCGGATGCACGAGTGCCACGTGCGCCCGCGGATGCGTCGCATGACGACGATGGGCGAGCCGTCCTCGCCCTGCACGATGTCGTAGACCGGGACGATGCCCGGGTGCTCGAGGTACCCGGTCACCCAGGCCTCGAGGAGCATGCGATGCGCGTCGCCCTCGCTGGCGTGCGGGAGCGCGGTCTTGATCACCACCGAGCGTCCGAGCGATCGCTGCACCGCCGCGCGCACGACGCCCATCCCGCCCTCGGCGATCACGTCGCCGACGACGAGCGCCGTGCTCGGCGCGGTCGGCCCGACCGGCGGCGGCCGAAGCGAGCTGGTGCGGCTCGCATCGGCCATCGTCGGTGGCAGATCGGAGTCGCCGTGCGGCTTTCCCCGTGGATCCCCCAACCCCATCTCCTTCGAGGATAGCGCCCCTCAGCGCTTGCGCGCCTTGGTCGTCGACGCCGCCTGCGCCGCGCCGGGCTTCTTGCCGATCTTGGTGCAGGCCTCGGGCACCTGTCCGCGCGCGCACGCGTACTCGTACATCTGCTTGGCGTACTGCGGGTTCGCCGGGATCGGCGGCGCGCCCTTCTCCATGATCGCGCCGAGGTCCATGCACGTCGAGTCGATGCCGCCGGAGCACGCCTTGCCGTAGTACTGGATGGCCTGGTCCGGGCGCTTCGCGCTCTTGTCGTAGATGCCCATGTGCCAGTCGCCGAGCGCCTCGCACGCATCCGCGTCGCTGGCCGAGCACTTCTTCTCGAGGTCCTTCAGCGCGCGGTCCTTCACCGCGAGCGACTCGGACGTGTTCGCCGCCACGCCGGTGCCCGAGGCGAGCATCCCGGCCTGCGCGAGGCACCCGCGGTCGTCGGCGCCGAGGCACGCGCGCTCGTGCGCCTTGTGCGCGCGCGGCAGGTCCTTGTTCTGCTTCATGAGCAGCGAGCCGGTGTAGAAGCACGCGCGCACGTATCCGAGCGAGCAGCCCTTGTCCATCCACGGGATCGCCCCGGCGACGTCGTTCGCGAGACGCAGCTGGTGGCCGATGCCGCTGCACGCGCGTCCGTTGCCCCGCTCGCACGCCTCCTTGAACAGCGACGCGGCCTTCGCCTTGTCGGCCGGCACGCCGAGCCCCTTGCTGTAGATGAAGCCCATGCCGGTGCAGCCGTTGATGTCGCGCTTCGCGCAGCCCTGCTCGTAGAACTGGAGCGCGCGCGCCGCGTCCTCCTGCACGCCCTTCGCCTTCTCGTACATGAATCCGAGGATCGAGCAGCTCGCGCCGTCTCCGCGCTTGCACTCCTCCTCGCACGACCGCGCGTCGCCCTGCTTGCACGTCTTGGTGAGCGCGCGCGTCGCCGTCACGCACGCCACGCCCGAGCGCACCGTTCCGGGCGGGCACGCAGGCGGCGGACGGAAGCCGCCGGACGAGCGAGCGATCGGCGTCTTGTCCTCGGCGATCGGCACGAGCCGGAGCTTCAGCGGGATGTCGCATTCGGAGACCGGCGAGCGATCGGCCGACTGCGCCTTCTGACACACCACGCGGTTGCCCGAGCCGGACGTCTTCTGCGCGCTGCTCGAGCTCGACGCGCTCGCGCCCTGCCCGAAGATCTCCGCGGCCGCGCCGGCCTGCGCGTCGGTCGACGAGCGCATGGCGAACGCGCCGAGGCTCGCGGTCGCGACGAAGTGCGTCGCGTTCTTGCAGTCCGCGCCGCGCAGCTGGGACTTCGAGATGCTCGGCACCGTCGTGTTCGTCTCGCCGACGATCGCGTACGCGACGTCGAGCGCGGTGCCGCGCTTCAGGTCGGCCTCCATCTTCGCCGCGAGCGCGGCGCCCCCGGAGAGCGTCGCCTTCATCGAGTCGGCGTCCGCGAGGCGGAACGTGTCCTCGTTGAACCCCGTGCCGCTGTACTCGTAGTTGCCCGCGACCTGGCAGTTGCGGACGACCTTGAGCTGCTTGCAGTCGTAGGACACGACGACGACGCCTCGGTCCATCGCCGCCTTCAGCGCGCCGCGCTGATCACCCGCGAGATCGATCACCCACGGCTCGATCTCCTCGTTCGGATCCGAGCACGCCGTCGCTCCGAGCGCGTCCTTCGCCGTCGGCGCGTCCGCCCTCACCGCCTTCGCCGCCCCGCCCGCTCCGCCTCCGCACGCGAGGAGGATGAATCCCAATCCGAAGACACACGCCGCTCGTTTCATCGAGAGAACCCCGTTTCGCGAATGGACGAATCTATCCCGGTTCGCACTCTGCGCGCAGCGTGCGCGGGACAAAACGACTTCGCCCCGGGGAGTGCCCAGGGCGAAGCGGGTACGCATCGGTCGCGGAACGACCTCAGCGGTGCGTGATACCGAACCGCGCGAAGCCGGCGCCGAACGTCGTCGGCTGCTCGTCGACCTGGTCGGTCGCCGCGTTCACCGTGCTCACGACGATGCGGAGGTGCTTCCACGTCGGCGGGAGGAGCGCGAGGAGCTCCTTCGCCACGGTGAAGCCCGAGCCGTTGAACGAGAGGAAGTCGACGCAGTTGATGAGGCCGAACTCGCCGGTCGCGCGCGGGAACTCGAACGTGTGCGCCTGCGGCGGAGCGCCGGGATCGGCGAACGGACCGTCCGAGCTCTCGATGATGATGTTCGCGAGGGCCGCCATCCCGCACGGGCCGCCGTTGCACGAGTACTCGAGCTTGAGATCCGCCGTGCCGTCGACCATCGCGGGGGTGATGTTGTAGAGGTCGTTCTTCACCACGATGTTGTCGTTCGGCGAGGGCGGGACCTGGAGCGCCCAGGCCTTGAGATCGGCGCCGCCCGCGGCCGACACCGAGAGCATGTCCGTCTTCGCGAGGAAGCCGGTCGCCGGGAAGTCCGTCAACGGCATGTCGCCGCCGCCGCACGTGTAGCCGAAGAGCCCGCTGTCCGGCACCGTCTCGCCGCGCTTGCAGGTGATCGGCTTCGGGATGTCCTTCTTGCCGCCGTCGGCCAGCGCGGTGAAGGGCGGGCCCATCGGCGGACCGAAGTAGGTCCCGCCGGTGTAGCCGTTGAGCGTGATCTCGCCCATGTCGCCGTGGTTGAGGCCCGGGCCCTTCGGGTCGAGCGGGTTCGCCGGGCTGAACTTGTAGCCGACGCAGCCGAAGCCGATGCCGCCGAGGTTCTTCGAGTCGACGTAGAGATCCGGCTTGCGGACAGGATCGCCCTTCTCGTTGTTCACCACGACGAGCGGGACGGTGAAGCCGGGATCGTTGTCCGGCGCGTCTGCGAACATCGTCGCGTTCGGCTGCGGGCGGAGGTTGATCGCGAACACCTGCGGCTTCCACAGGCGCGGCGAGAACTTCGGATTGCCGTCGCGCGCGACGTCACCCAGGCCCGCCTCCGACACCGGCGCGGTGACGTCGGTCGTCGCGTCCGGCTTCGTCGTGGGGGCTGCGGTGTCGTCGTCACCGCAATGAAGGAGCCCGAACCCTACGAGCGCAGATACCAAGTTGAAGATGAGAATGCGGCCACGGTTCATCGGATGCTCCTCCCGAAGCAATGATCGTCGACGTTGAATGATCGGCTGCACGGCCGAACGTGTCAACGTCGTGTCGATGCTCGGAGCCACGATCGGATCGAGCGCGCGCGCCGGCGACCGTGCAGGCCCGGATGTACGCTCCTCCGCTCGCCCGGCACGCTCGCTGCGCGAGGACGCGCGCTACTACCCCTCCACTACCCCTCCGCATCCCGCGCGGCTCACGGGACGCGAAGCACGTGACGCATCGGCGCCCGCGAAACCAAGGCAGTGCGCGCGCGTTGCGAGGTGCGAGTCATCTTCGAGCTCCTCCGGAGAAATGCTCGACTCCCTCACGCGCGTGTCGATAACATCAGACAGTCGAGGCAGCCCTATCCGAGGAGGCTTCGCCGTCTGGTACGGCGATGCGGATTCGAGAGTGTCGAGGGGAAGCTGTTCTCGTAGAGAACCGATGCGAGGTGCAGAGTGATGGGTCGGCGAATCAACCTTCTTCGTTTGGTCGGAGTGATCGCGCTCCTGCCTTGTTTCGCGTGTGACGATCTCACGCTGCCTCAGCAGCCGGATGGAGGGAGCTCCGGGGTCGCGCCGGGCGGCGACAGTGGTGGCGCCCCGCAGGCGAACATCCCGCCCTACGTGCCGAAGGACGCCAAGATCGGCCAGGTCACCGAGGCGCTCAACTCGACGCTCGTCACGTGGGCGACGGTCGACACCGCGAACAAGGTGAACGGGTTCTACTGGAACCTCCCGCTCAGCGCCGTGTCCGCGCTCGAGGGCGCGAAGTTCGACGCGCGCGTGTGGATGAACGTCCCCGCGGAGGTGTCGCGCGACACGGCGATCACCGGCCTCGGCTACGACTACCTCGCGATCGGTCACGTCCCGAACGGCGTGTACAACGTCGCGCACTGGGAGTTCCACGTCGTGTTCCAGGACTTCAACGAGGTCCAGAACATCGACTGCTCCGACTCGACCCTGCCGCCGCCCCCGATGGTCCCGCAGGGCTGGGGCGTCCTCCCGCCGCCGGACAACTGCTTCTCGGCGATGGGCATCCACGCGATCAACTTCGCGGCGCCGGAGTTCAACGGCCAGCGCTTCTCGTACACCAACCTGCTCGTCTACTACCGCGGCAACGGCAAGCTGAAGGACGTCGGCCCGCGCCTCACGTCGTTCGAGCCGAAGGCCACGGTGCAGAACCTGAAGGAGCGCAAGACCTTCACCATCCCGTTCCCGACGATGCCGCCGGGCGCGATCGGCCGCGAGGGCATGGTGCCGTCGACGATGCAGGCGACGTACGACTCGGCGAACGACGTCTACATCATCTCGGTCACCGGCTTCCAGCAGGCGAGCTGAGCCCGCGCGCGGCGACGCGCGGACATTACGATTCCGAAAGCGCGCGTCTGGGGGAGACCTCGGACGCGCGCTCTGCTTTTGTATGATCGGAGATCCGCCGCCGGAGATCCTCCCGCCCCCTCCTCCAAGAGAGCCTCGATGCCCCGAACGCTTCGCGCTGCGCTGACCGCTTCGATCTTGCTCGGTGCCTGCCTCGCCTCCGTCGAGGCCCGCGCCAACGGGCGCTTCCCCGGCGCGACGCAGCTCGTGCTGCGCGGCAAGTCGGGCGCGATCACCACGTCCTTCGGCGTGATCACCACCGCCGACGACTTCGCCAGCACGCACTGGGTCTGCGAGACCGCGCTCGGCTACGAGCCGCAGCAGAACAACGAGCTCGGCGCCGCGGTGTTCCCCAACGGCGCCATCGGCATCACCGGCGCGTTCGGGCTCACCGTCTCCAGCGACTTCGGCTGCACCAACCCGAAGCCGGCCGGCCCCGTCGGCGAGTACTGGATGGCCGACATCTCCGTCGACGAGAAGGACCCCACGAGCGGCATCGCGATGTCGCGGGGGCCGAACGGCAGCACCTGCGCCGCCGAGCTGTTCGAGACGAAGGACCAGGGCGCCACGTGGAGCCCGATCGGCACGAAGCTCCCGAACGGCTTCTGCGCGCTCACCATCGACAGCGCGCCGTCCGACAGCCAGCGCATCTTCGTCAGCGGCAACATCGATCGCGCGCTCGACGACGGCTCGCTCCGCCAGATCGGCCAGCTCCTCGTCAGCGACGATCGCGGGAAGACCTGGACCGCCCACGACGTCCCCGACGAGAACCTGCCCTTCATCGGCGCGCTCGATCCGATCGACCGCGATACCGTCTGGGTCCGCACGCTCAAGGGCGTGGACTCCGGCGATCTGCTCGTCTCGCGCGACGCGGGCAAGACGTTCACCAAGATCGCCACGCTCACCGGCAAGCCTCTCCAGTTCTACGGACCGACCGGCCTCGCCGTGTCGCCGGACGGGACGAAGGTCGCATACGGCAGCCTGAACGAGGGCCTCTTCGTGATCGAGGGCAAGGACGGCGTCCCGCAGAAGCGCGGCGACTTCCCCGTCATGTGCCTCACCTGGAACGCCGACGGCCTCTACGCGTGCAGCACGCCGAGCTACTGCGGTCCCTTCTTCATCGGCCGGTCGAACGACGACGGCAAGACGTTCACGCCCATCCTCCCGACGCTCGACGTCCACGGCGATCAGACGACGTGCGCGCCGTCGACCCTCGTGGCGAAGGACTGCCCGCAGCAGTGGGCGACCTTCAAGCAGCGGATGCGCGCGTGCGGCGAGCCCGAGGACGCGGGCGGGGGCGCGCCCCGCGACGCGTCGTCCGACGTCGGCGGAGAGCCGCCGCTCGCGCCGCCGCCGAACATCGACTGCGATTGCGACACCGTCGCGACGAGCGCCGCGCGCCCCTACGCGCTCCCGCTCGTCGGCCTCGTCGCGATCCTCGCGCTCGCGCGTCGCAAGCGTCGCCCGCGCGCCTGATCTCGCCGCGAGGAAGCGGTATCCTCGCTCGCACATGCGTCGAGGGTTGCGCGCGGCCTGCCTCGCCTCCGTCGTCTCGGCGGCGGTGTTCGCTCCGTCTCCGGCGGAGGCGAACGGCCGCTTCCCCGGCGCGACGCAGCTCGTGCTGCGCGGCAAGTCGGGCGCGATCACCACCTCCTTCGGCGTCGTCACGACCGCCGACGCGTTCGCGAGCACCCACTGGGTCTGCGAGACGGCGCTCGGCTACGAGCCGCAGCAGAACAACGAGCTCGGCGCCGCCGTGTTCCCGAACGGCGCGATCGGCATCACCGGGGCGTTCGGGCTGACCGTGTCGACGAACGTCGGCTGCGACGACCCGAGGCCCGCCGGGCCGGTGGGCGAGTACTGGATGGCCGACATCTCCGTCGACGAGAAGGACCCGACGAGCGGCATCGCGATGTCGCGGGGGCCGAACGGCAGCACCTGCGCCGCCGAGCTGTTCGAGACGAAGGACCAGGGCGCCACGTGGAGCCCGATCGGCACGAAGCTCCCGAACGGCTTCTGCGCGCTCACCATCGACAGCGCGCCGTCCGACAGCCAGCGCATCTTCGTCAGCGGCAACATCGATCGCGCGCTCGACGACGGCTCGCTCCGCCAGATCGGCCAGCTCCTCGTCAGCGACGATCGCGGGAAGACCTGGACCGCCCACGACGTGCCCGACGAGCCGCTCCCCTTCATCGGCGCGCTCGATCCGATCGACCGCGACACCGTCTGGGTCCGCACGCTGAAGGGCGCCGACGCGGGCGACCTGCTCGTCACGCGGGACGGGGGAACCACGTTCACGAAGATCGCGACGCTCACCGGCTATCCGACGATGTTCTACGGTCCGACGGGGCTCGCCGTGTCGCCGGACGGGACGAAGGTGGCGTACGGCAGCTTCAACGAGGGCCTCTTCGTGATCGACGGCAAGGACGGTGTCCCGCAGAAGCGCGCCGACTTCCCCGTCATGTGCCTCACGTGAAACCAGGACGGCCTCCATGCGTGCAGCACGCCGAACTACGGCGGGCCGTTCTTCGTGGGACGGTCGAGCGACGAGGGGAAGACCTTCACGCCGATCCTCCCGACGCTCGACGTCCACGGCGAGCAGTCCACCTGCGATCCGTCGAGCCCCGTCACGACGAAGTGCCCGCGGCAGTGGCCGGCGGTCTGCGCGAGGATCAAGGGCTGCGACGCGGGCGCGCCCGTCGACGCCGGCGCGGACGTCGTCGGCGGAGAGCCGCCGCTCGGTCCGCCGCCGAAGATCGATTGCGACTGCGACTCCGTCGCGACGAGCCGCGCGAGCCCGTACGGCCTGCCGCTCGCCGGCGTCGTCGCGATCCTCGCGCTCGCGCGCCGCAAGCGTCGCCCGCGCGCCTGACCCTCAGATCGCGAACGACTTGTCGAACGAGCGCGGGACGCAGGCGGGGCGCTCGTCCTCGAGGTCGTGGTCGATCCGATCCTTCACCTCGGGCCACTCGCTCTCGCCCACGCGATCGAGCTCCTCGAGATCGTGCTTCAAGCGCGCCCGCCATCCGCGCGCCGCCGAGACCGAGCGCCCCTTCTCGTCCTTCGCGTCGCCGGTCGCGCGCGCGAGCTCCTGCTCGAGCTCGACGACGCGCTTGTCGACCGACGCGATCTCCTTCGCCAGGATCTTCTTGTACTGCACGCGTTCGCGTTCGGCGGCCTCGGCGACGTCCTCGCGTTCGCGCCGGACCTCGTCGGCCGCGTCACGCAGATCGTCGACCGCGCGATCGGAGCCTCGCACCGCCGCGTGCTCGAGCTCGTGCGCCGCCTCGACCGCCCTCTTCTCGGCCGCCGCGGCGACCTCGGAGCGCCCCCGCCGTCCGTTGCATGCGACCGTCGCGGCGAGCGCGGCGACGAGGAGGATCGTGCGGGGCCTCATGGTCACGGGGACGAGCGGTGCAAGCGCCGAGCCGGGAGGTCGGGCTCTCACGAGAGCGGAGGCGTGCGCGCGGACGCCGTCGCGATCCGTCACACAGGCGCGCGCCGCCTCGACCACGAGCGCACGAACGCCCTGGATTCTCGTGTGATCCGCGAGGCACGGCGCATGCTCGAGCTCGGAGCACCATGGCGCAACCTGCCGATCCGATCGCCTTCACTCCCGACGCGCTGGCCGACGAGACGCTGTTCGACGAGGAGGAGCCCAGGACGCGCCCCGGCGTCGAGCGGCCTCGTGTCACGCCTCCGCGCTCGTCGCCGCGGGCGAAGAACGTGCAGGCCCCCGCGTCCCGTGCGCCTCTCGATCCCGATGCCGAGGCCCTCGCGATCGCCACGCGCGTGGTGGAGAAGGTCGCCGTCGCCCGGAGCTTGGTGCGCATCTTCGGCGGGCTCGCGCGGGCGAACGCGTCCGCGGCGACGACGGTGCTGCGCGCGTACGCCGATCGGAAGATCGCCGACATGGTCGAGCAGGACGGCGGCCCCGTCGCGG
>JBDHVD010000213.1:0-13475 GCA_039809525.1 Labilithrix sp.
CGGGCTGACGACGCTGCTCGGGCCGATCGGCATCTGGCTCGGCCGCAACTGGATCACGAAGAGCGATCCGACGAAGGTGGAGCCGAAGGCCTCCGACGCCGAGGAGAGCGCGGCCGCCGCGCAGTAGTGGCCGGCTCCTTGCACCGCATGGACCGCCCAACGCGCAAAGGGGGCGGCCATGCTCGACGTCATCGTTCGCTATCTCCACGAAGAGAACGTCCCGTTCCGTCTCATCAGCTACGGGAGCGAGGAGGGAGAGCCACCCGTCGCTCATCCCGTCCCGGCCCACGGCGTCCTCGTCGACGCGCGCTTCGTCATCGTCGACGGGCGGCTCGTGCTCGCGTGCTACCGCCACGGCGAGCACGTCGATCTCTCGGCGATCGGCAACGAGCTCGGCGGAACGGCGATGGATGCGCTGCCGGACGAGCTGCCCGAGGAGCTCGTCGGCCTCGAGGGCGCGATCCCGCCGCTCGGTCAGCTCTTCGGCGCTCCGCTGATCGTCGACGAGATGGTCGAGGGCTTCGCGACCATCGTGTTCCGCGGCTTCGGGCACTCGGCGTGGTTCGAGGTGCCCTACGACGACTTCGCGCGTCAGGAGGCGCCGCGGGTCGCGTCGTTCGCGCGCGCGGGCGCGCTCGAGCCCGCACGGAAGCCGGGCGCGGGCGCGGCCCGTCCGGGCGCCTGAGGCGCGCGCCTCCGCGTGACTTGACGAATCGTCAGGAAATGATAGCTGACGATCCGTCAGGAAATGGGAGGCGTCTTGCGAACCATCGTCATCACGGGCGCGAACACGGGCATCGGCGCGGCGTGCGCCGTCCAGCTGGCGGCGCCGGGCACGCACCTCGTCCTCGCGTGCCGGACCGAGGCGAAGGCCGCGCCCGTGCTCGACGCGGTCCGTGCCGCGGGCGCGTCCGCGAGCTTCCTCGCGCTCGACCTGTCGGACCTCGCGTCCGCGACGAAGGCCGGCGCGGCGCTCGCCGCCGAGCACGCGTCGATCGACGTGCTGGTGAACAACGCGGGCGTCGCCGGTCAGCGCGGGACGACACGCGACGGCTTCGAGCTCGCGTTCGGCGTGAACCACCTCGGCCACTTCGCGTTCACGCGCCCTCTGCTCTCCGCGATCGAGCGCGTGCGCGGGCGCGTGGTGAACGTGTCGAGCGGCAACCACTACACCGCGCGCGCGATCCCGTGGGACCGACTGCGCGAGCCGACCCGGAGCTACACCGGGCTGCCCGAGTACGGCGTCTCGAAGCTGTGCAACGTCCTCTTCACCGCCGAGCTGCGACGCCGCTTCCCGGCGATCACGGCGACGAGCATGAACCCGGGCCGGATCCGGAGCGACATCTGGCAGCGGCGCATGCCCGCTCCGCTGCTCGCGGTCTTCGAGCGGGTCGTGCCGATGCAGACGGTCGACGTCGGCGGCGCGAGGCTCGTGCACGCGGTGACCTGCGAGGACCCGCCGCTCTACCTCGACAAGCTCGCGGCGCGCGCCGCCAATCCGCTCGCCCTGCGCGAGGACCTCGCGCTCGAGCTCTGGAGGTTCAGCGATGCCGCGACCTCGTGATGCCGACAAGGCGCGCGACCTCGCGCTGCGCGCCGCCGCCGTGCTCGAACGCGACGGCCTGACCGTCAGCGCCGAGCACCTCGCGCGCGAGCTCGGGATCAAGCGGCCGACGCTCCTCTATCACTTCCCCACGCACGGCCACGTCGTGCAGACCGCCCTCACCGAGCTGCTCCGCGAGCAGGCCGCGTTCGTGGAGGCGCGCGTCGAGGCCGAGGAGCATCCGATCGATCGCCTCTACGCGCGCCTCTGCGCGATCCACGAGTTCCACGCGGGCCGAGAGACGCGGCTCCTCTTCCTCTCGCAGGCGATCGCCGTCACCGGCGGCGGACGCGTCGCCGAGATCCTGCAGGGCGCGTCCGACCTCTTCGAGGGCGCGCGCCGCGACATGGTCGCGCGCGTCGAGAAGGGCATCGAGGACGGCATCGTCCATCCGTGCGACGCCAAGGCGCTCGTCGCGCTGCTGCGCGCGGTCATCGACGGGCTCACCGTCCAGCGCGTGACCTCGCCGCGCTCCGTGGTGCCCGCGCAAGAGCTGTTCTGGGAGACGGTCCTGCTCCCGCTCAAGCGATCCCCTCGCCGAAGGAAGTGAACGACATGACGCTGCGCATCGCTTACGGACGCCTCTTCCACGAGGCCAACGCGTACTCTCCGCTCCGCACGACGACGGAGGACTTCGAGCGCCTGCACCTCGTCGCCGGCGACGACCTCGCACGCGCGACGGGGCTCCGCGGCGTGGAGCTGAAGTCGTTCATGCCCCACGCGGAGCTCACCGGCTTCCGTCAGGCCGTGCGCCTCGAGCGGGACGTCGAGCCGGTGGCGCTCGAGTCGGCGATGGCGGTGCCGAGCGGGCCGCTCACGCGCGCGTCGTGGGACGAGCTCACGGGCCGGCTGCTCGAGCGCATCGAGCGCGCGCTCCCGCTCGACGGCGTCTACCTCGCGCTCCACGGCTCGATGCAGGTGGACGATCTGGCGGGCGCGCCCGAGGCGGATCTCCTGCGCCGCGTGCGTGCGGTCGTGGGTGAGCGCGTGAAGATCGCCGTGAGCTACGACCTGCACGCGAACCTCTCGTCCGGGCTCGTCGAGCCGGTCGACGTGCTCGTCGCCTATCGATCGAATCCGCACTGGGACCTCGCGCCCACGGGCTTCCGCGCGGGGCGGCGTCTGGTCCGCGCGATCCGCGGCGACATCCGGCCGGCGCACGCGTTCAAGAAGCTGCCGATGCTGCTCGGCGGCGGGATGACCATCGATTTCCTCGCGCCGATGCGCGGCGTGTTCCGCGACATGAAGCGTCTCGAGCGCGATCGACGCGTCGTCTCCGCGAGCCTCTTCATGGTGCACCCGTTCACCGACGCCGAGGAGCTCGGGTGGGCGGCGCACGTGTCGACCGACGCCGACGAGGCGCTCGCGAACGAGCTCGTCGACCGTCTCGCCGATCGCCTCTGGGACATGCGCAAGCACGCGCTGCCGGAGATGTTCGACGCGAAGCGCGCGATCGAGGAGGTGCGGCGCACGCACTGGCGCAAGGCGGGGCCGGTCACGTTCGTCGACGTCGACGACGTCGTGGGCGCGGGAGCACCCGGCGGGAACACGCACGTGGTCGCCGCGCTCGCGTCCGAGGGGAAGGGCCTCGTCTCGTATGCGTCGGTGCACGATCCGGCGCTCGTCGAGGAGCTGTGGGACGTCGCCGCCGGCACGAAGCGTCGCGTCGTCGTCCGCGGCACGCCGGGTTACGACATGCCCGAGGTCCCGCTCGACGTCACCGTCGCCGCTCGCGCCGAGGGCGACTTCGGGCGCGTGGTGCGGCTCGACGCGGGCGATCTGCACGTCGTCGCGACCGAGCGCCCGCCGCTGCCGATCCACCCGAGCTTCTGGTCCGCCGTCGGGCTGTCCGCGCGCCGCGCGGACGTGATCGTGCAGAAGAACTTCTTCCACTACCGGATGTTCTATCTCGGCACGTCCTTCCGTCACCTTCCGGTGGTGAGCGCGGGCGCGACCAGCCTGTCGCGCGCGCAGGAGCGGTTCGCACTACGCTGAGCGCCATGCGACGCGTCGTCGTGCACGAGGCCGGAGGCTACGAGAAGCTCACCATCGTCGAGGAGCCCGATCCCGCGCCGAGACCGGACGAGGAGCTCGTGCGGGTCGAGGCGATCGGCGTCAACTACGCCGACTGCGTCGTCCGCATGGGCCTCTACGCGTCGGCGAAGGAGTACGTCGGCTGGCCGATCACCCCGGGCTTCGAGGTCGCGGGCACGACGGCCGACGGCCGGAAGGTCTTCGCGCTGACCCGCTTCGGCGCGTACGCGACGCACCTCGTCGTGCCGAAGCACCAGGTGTTCGCCGCCCCCGAGGGCTGGTCGACGGCCGAGGCGGCGGCGTTCCCCGTCGCGTGCCTCACCGCGTGGTACGCGCTCTTCGAGCTGTGCAAGCTGCGCCCGGGCATGTCGATCCTCGTGCACTCGGCCGCGGGCGGCGTGGGCTCGGAGCTCGTGAGGATGGGCAAGATCGCCGGCTGCAAGGTCGTCGGCGTGGTCGGCCGCGCGCACAAGGTCGAGCACGTGCGGGCGCTCGGCGCCGACGCGGTGATCGACAAGTCGTCGGAGGACCTGTGGCCGGCCGCCGAGCGGCATTCGCCGAAGGGCTACGACGTGGTCCTCGACGCGAACGGCGTCGAGACGCTGCGCGCGAGCTACCGTCACGTCGCGCCCACCGGACGCCTGGTGGTCTACGGCTTCGCCACGATGCTCCCGCGCGGCCGCGGCGCGCCGCGCTGGGCGAAGCTCGCGGTCGACTGGGCGCGCACGCCGCGGTTCGATCCGCTGAGCATGACGAACGAGAACCGCAGCGTCATGGCTTTCAACCTCTCGTACCTCTTCGACCGGCCCGATCTGCTCGCCGAGGCGATGGCGACGATCACCGGATGGATCGCGGAAGGCAAGCTCCGCCCGCCGCGGACGAGCACGTTCCCGTTCGACCGCGTCGCCGACGCGCACCGCGCGCTGGAGACGGGAGAGACGACCGGGAAGCTCGTGCTCGTCACGTGACGGGCTCGACGACCTCAGTGGATGCAGCCGTCGAGGCCGGACCAATCGTTGTTGATCTCGTTGCTCTCCGAGATCTTCTTGTCGGCGTCCGCGACGACGCGCACGTAGGTCTTGCCCGAGTACGGCTGCGCGACGGGGAAGCTGAGCGACTTGATCTCGCCCTTGGACAGCGACAGCGCCGAGGACTTCGCCGTCGCGATCACCGCGCTGGTGTTGCACGCACGGAGCTCGAACAGCACCGACGACGCGCCGGCGCCGACGTACGGATCGGCGTTCTGCAGCTCGACGTACGCCTGGCTCGCGGAGACCATCTTCGCCTGGCGGATCTTGAGGTCCGGCTGCGCGATGTAGCTCGACTTGCAGGTGTACGCGTTGCCGGCCTTGCCCATCGCCTTCACCGTGCCGCCCGGCGGGAGGTCGGCCGCGAGGGTCAGCTGACCGTAGTCACCGTCGCTCGACGACCACGAGAGGCGCTGGCCCTTGTAGAGCGTGGTGAGCGCGGTGTTCTTCAGGACCGGCGTCTTCGCCACGTCCTGCGAGCTGCCCGGGTTCTGGCAGTCGATCGACACGAACGTCGGCAAGGGGATGCGCGTCGTCGAGATGGTCGCCGTCTCCGCGCTCGCGTCCTTCGGCGTCCCCGCCGCGAGGGCGACGAGCGCCGCGCCGATGACCGTGCCGAGACCGAGCTTCGCACCCTTGCCACGCTGCTGAACCATGATCGTCTCCGTCCTTTCGTATGCCTCCGCGTCCGTTCGCGGTGACGACCCCTTCAGCAACGTGCGGGCCACGCACGATCGCCCGTGATTCACGCAGGATCGTGCGTCTCCGAGCGGCGCCGGCCGCGTGCACGCACGGGCGGACTCCGTGCGCGCACGCGTGCTATCAGGAGGTCCTCGATGGCCACGAAAGATCCGGTCCACGTCGCGCAGCGCTGCCTCTGCCTCGAGCTGCTCTTCCAGCGGCTCGCGCTCGAGAGCGACGACGAGGAGCCCGTCGCCAATCGCGAGAAGGCGCGGGCGATGTGGCTGTCGCGCCTCGGCGATCTCGGCATCGACGACGCGCTGTCCGACGAGGAGCGCGCGCTCCTCGACACGCCCGTGGGCGCGCTGTCGGAGGACGACCTCGACGATCTCGACGGCCGGACGACCGGCGCGCTCGTCCTCGCGTGGGCCCTCGGGCGCATCGATGCGCGACCGACGTTCGCGTCGACCAACGCGATCGCCGAGGCGCTGGCCGATCATGGCCTGCTCGGCGACGGATCGATCACGCGGGCGCGGGCGGCCGCGGAGAGCGCGCGCCTCCGCCCGGACGACGAGATCGAGGCGGCGCGCGCGGCCTACGAGCGGACGCGCGGCAAGGCGCGCGAGGTGACCGATCCGGAGAAGATCTTCGCCGAGATCGCGGCGCATCACCTCGACTGGGTGCTCGACGACGCGATGGACTTCGAGGAGTGACGGACATGGACTGGAGCGACGGCGAGTACGAGCGCACCGCGGCGACGCTGGTGGAAGCAGCGGCGAAGGCGATCGACACGGCCGGGATCGGGCGCGGCACCCGCGTCCTCGATCTCGGCGCCGGCACCGGCAACGCCTCGCTCGAGGCGGCGCGGCGCGGCGCGGACGTGCTCGCGGTCGAGCCGGCGGCGCGCCTCCTCGAGGTGTGCCGGGAACGTGCGGCGCGCGAGGGCCTCGCGATCGCGACGAAGGCCGGCGACGCCGGGCACATCCCGGTGGACGACGCGAGCGTCGACGTGCTCGTGTCGGTCTTCGCGGTGATCTTCGCCCCGGACCCGGAGGTCGCCGCCGACGAGATGCTGCGCGTCGTCCGGCCCGGCGGGCGCGTGGTCGTCACCGCGTGGACGCCGCAAGGCCCGATCTCGCAGGCGGGCAAGATCCTTCGCGAGGCGATGAGCGCGCTCGATCCGTCGGGCGCGACCCGGGCCGCGCCCGCGTGGGGCGATCCGGCGTGGGTGCGCGCGCTCTTCGAGAAGCGCGGCGCGCGCGTGACGATCGAGGAGGCGACGCTCCCGTTCGAGGCCGCGTCGCCCGAGGCGTGGTTCGACGACCAGGCGCGGCACCACCCGGTGTGGCGCTTCGTGCACGGCGCGCTGAAGGACCGTCCGGCCGAGTGGGAGCGCGTGCGGAGCCGGTCGATCGACGTCCTCCGCGCGGGCAGCACGGATCCGGCGCGCCTCTGCGTGACGAGCCGCTACCTCGTCATCGACGCCGTCCGCGCTTAGCGCGCGAGGAGGAACGCGGCGACCGACGCGGCCGCGATCAGCGACGCCACGATCCCCACGCCGATCGCCACCGTCCTCCGCCGCGGGCGGAACGCCGGGAGCTCGTCGAGATCGGGATCGGGATCGAGGTCGGGCGCGGCCTCCGGGCCCGGCGGCGGCGGGACCGAGCGCACCTCGATGAGGCGGGCCATCTCGATGGCTGCGGCGTCCGCCCGTGCGCCGGTGGCGTCCGTGTCGTACGCCTCGACGATCATCTCGGCGACGAGCGTGGACATCGACTCGATTTTTCGCGTCGGTTGATGCGACGGATCGATCGTGTCGTTCGCGTCCTTCCGCGCCGCCATGCTGCGTTGTCACTCTACACGATGCTCGTACGATGTCCGTCTGTGAATCGGACGACGATGCTCGCCGTGACGCTCGTCATGGCGTCGTGCACTGAGAAGAGCGAACGGTCTGCCGCGAAAGCACCGATCGCGCCACCCGCAACGGTCGAGGTCGCTCCATCGCCGCGGTCGGAGGACGCGGCGATCGCGGCGACGATCGATCCGAAGCGGATCGACGGCGATCCGGTCGGCCTCGCATTCCTCGACGACGGCGGCCTCGCGCTGGCGACGGACACCGAGGTCGCCGTCGCCGGCGCGTCGGGGATCAGCGGGCGCGTGCCGCTGAAGGGTCGCTCCGCGCGGCTCGAGGGCGGACAGGGGATCGTGCTCGAGGGCCGCTCGGAGGTGGCGCTCCTCGAGACGCCGTCGCTGCGCGAGCTCTACGCCGGGCCCGGTTACGTGCTCACGCGGCCGTCCCAGGCGATCGCGACCACCGGCAGCGCCACGTCGGTGCTCGTCCAGCACGCGGGCAAGCTCGCTCGTTTCACGCTGCCTCCGGGCAAGTCGAAGCGCGTCGACACGATCGAGATCACCGCGAGCGGCAAGCACGCCGTCGTCACGTGGTCGATCGAGGACACGATGGATGCGGACGCCGCCGTCTTCGACGTCGCCACGGCGCGGATGATCGGACGCGCGCGGCCGATGCCGGCCTTCTCGATGGCGCCGACGGCGTCGCTCGTGGGCGATCTCCAGGTGGCGATCGACAAGAACGAGGTGCTCGTCATCGATCTCGCGAGCGCCGCGATCGTCCGCCGGGCGAAGGTCGCCTGTCCGAAGGACTCGTTCCTCGGCAACCCGACGAGCGCGCCCGGCTCCGACGTGGTGCTCGTCACCTGCGGCGCCGACGGCATCGGTCTCGATGCGAAGACGCTCGCGCCCAGGCGCCGCTACCCGCGGATCATGCCCGGCTGCGACAACGGCGAGCTGCTGCCGGGGCACTTCGACCAGGCGAAGAACGAGCTCGTGCTCGAGGGGTGCGGGGGCATCGCGCGCATGGAGCTGGGGACGGGCAAGTACCGTTGCTCCGACGAGATCGGCCTCGCCGGCGCGGAGTACGACGTCGCGCCGAGCCCGAACGGATCCGGACGGCGCGCGCCGCCCGGTCGCGAGAACCTCCCGCACTGCACGAAGGACGACGACGCCATGAACATGGGGATCGGCACGAGCGGCACGTACGCGATCACGTACGGAGAGCCCGGCGCGATCGTGCACGCGGGCGGACGCATCGAGCTCGAGCCCGCGGCATCGCAGTTCGCGATCGCGCGCGACGAGAAGCGGATCGCCTACGCCGTCAAAGGGCGGGTGATCGTGCGGAGCCTCCCGGCCGGGGCGATCATCCAGGAGATCGCCACGCGCTGAGGTCGATCAGAAGCCGTACTTGTCTTCCGGGCTCGGCGGCGCGCCCCAGGTCTGGAACGACGGATCCGCCTCCGCGTCGTCGTCCCACGGGTTCGCCTCGGCCTTCACCGCCGACAGCGACATGCGCGAGGCGGGCAGCGGGATGGCGTCGCTCGAGAGCGTCGTCGTCCCGACCGCGTCGGTCGTCGGCGCCTGCGCCCACCGACCGTGATGTCCGAGACCCGGGCCGCACCCGATGCTCGTGATCCCTGCCAGCACGACCCCGAACAGTCCCACCGCGTGCAGCTTCATGCGTGGATGTGGGATAGCACCGGGCGTCGATCAGGCAAGGAACGCCGCTGTTTTACGCGGCGCGGCACGCTCAGACGAAGTCGGGGAACGGCGTCGCCGGCTCCATCGCCGCCGTGAAATGACGGAGCGACCGGGGCTCCTCGACGATGCGCATCGCCGGCAGCTTGTCCTTCACCGCCGCGACCTCCGACCCGATCTCCGCGACGTAGTCGTAATGGCTCTGCGTGTAGACGCGCCGGGGGAGCGCGAAGCGTACGAGCTGCCTCCGCTCGTGCGCGGTGCCGAACATGAGCGCGCCGATCTCGCAGGTGCGGATGCCCCCCGCGAGGTAGAGCGCGCACGCGAGCGACTGCCCCGGCAGATCGTCCTCGACGAGGTGCCCGAGCGCGCGGCCCGCATCGACGTAGACGGCGTGCGCGGCCGCCGGCTCGACCACCGGCCAGCCCGCCGCCGCGAGCGATCGGGCGAGGTAGCGTGACGCGGCGAAGCGGTACTCGAGGTAGCTCTCGTCGAGCACCTCGTGCAGGCCCTGGGCGATCGCCTCGAGGTCGCGGCCGGCGAGGCCGCCGTAGGTGGTGAAGCCCTCGGTGCGGATCAGATCGACGCGGATCGCATCGGCGAGCGCGCGATCGCGCACGCCGAGGATGCCGCCCATGTTCACGATGGCGTCCTTCTTCGCGCTCATGGTGAACGCGTCGGCGAGATCGAACATCGCGCGTGCGATCTCCGCGAGCGATCGTCCCGACTCGGCGCTCTCGTCCTTGGCGATGCGATACGCGTTCTCGGCGAAGCGGCACGCATCGAGGAGGAGCAGCGGCCTCCGCGCGGGCGCGAGGGCGCGCACGCGCTCGGAGACGGCGCGGAGGTTCGCGAGCGACACGGCCTGGCCGCCGACGGTGTTGTTCGTCACCGTCATCACGATCATCGCCACGCGATCGCCGTGCGTCTCGAGCGCGCGATCGAGCTTCGCCAGATCGACGTCTCCTCCGAACGCGCGATGTCCCGAGAGCGCGTCGTCGAGCGAGAGATCGATCCCGAGCGCACCCGCCGCCTCGACGTTCGCGCGCGTGGTGTCGAACAGGCCGTTCGAGAGGACGACGCGCCCGTCGAGCTCGAGGACGTCGCAGAGGATCCGCTCCGCGGCGCGCCCCTGGTGCGTGGGGAACACGACGGGCATCCCGGTGAGCGCCTGCACCGCCGACTCGAAGCGATAGAAGCTCCGCGCGCCGGCGTACGACTCGTCGCCCCGCATGATGCTCGCCCACTGCTCCGCGCTCATCGCGCCGGTACCGGAGTCGGTGAGCAGATCGACGATGACGTCGTCGGCGTGGACGCCGAACAGGTTGAAGCGCGCGCCGGCGAGCAGCCGGCGCCGCTCGATCGGGGTGGTGAGCCGGATCGGCTCGACGACCTTGATGCGGAACGGCTCGATGATCGGACGCTGTCTCACGCGCCGGCCGAACGCACGGCGTGTGCCGCCCGGGAAATTCCCGCGCGATCACCCGCGGGCCACGCGCACGCCTCGCGCGCGCGCGCAGCCCTTGCGGACGGACGCTACTTCTTGCCCTGGCACTGCGCGACGCACTTCTGCTGCGCGAGGCAGTCGGCCTCCGCGGTGCACGCGTCGCTGACCGCCTGCTGGCAGCCGCCGCCCTGGCCCACGGAATTCTGCAAGCACGTGTTGCACGCTGCCGTCGGCTGCGCAGGGGTGCTGTTGCAGGCGGTGTCTGCGCAGTCTTCCGCGCACGGTCCCGCGCCGCCGTCGGCGCCGGTGCCCTCGCACGCGCACGCGAGCAGCGTGTCGGCGAAGGTCTTGTAGCCCGTCGGGTGGTTGGTCGCGCAGCACTGCGCGCAGCCCTGGAGCGAGGCCTCCTCGCCGCAAGCCTGGTCGGGATCGGCGCCCGAGTCGCCGCCGCCGCCGCTGCTGCTGCTGCTCGAGCTGCCGCCCGAGTCCTTCGTCGCCGAAGCGTCGCCCTTGGTCGTGCCGGCGTCGCCCGCGGGCGTCTCCGTCGTCGTGGTGGTCGTCGTACAGGCGATCGCGCCGAGGAGCGCCGCCGCCGAGAAGAACCCGAGAAAGCCGATGCGCTTGTCCATGGCGCAGGCACTTTCCACCCCTGCGGCGCGAGATCAAGCTTCCGGCGACGATCGTGGCGAGAACGTAATTCCCCCGGTCAGCGGGCCACGCCGGGACTCGCGGGGTTACGCACGCGGATCTGGTCGCGCACCTCGCCGATGCCCGGCATGCCCCGTACGGTCTGGAGGATCTCGGCGTGCGCCTGCTCGTCGCTCACGTCGCCCGCGAGCGTGAGGACGCCGCCCGCCTCGCCGATGACGAGCGTGTCGATGTCCGCCTGCCGCCCGGGCCGCTGCTCGCGGAGGACCGCCCGTACGTGCTCGACCTTCCGCATGCCGTCGCTCGGCGCGACGTTCGCACCGGTGGTCGTCGTCTCTCCCGTCGAGCTGGGGCTCACCGGCGCGCGGTCCTTCGCGCACGCGATCATTCCGGTTGCCACGACAGCGAGCAGCGCGATGCGCATCGATTCACCTCGTCGGGATCGACCTGCATTCGCCATTCCACCCGCTCCTGCTAGTGTCCGCGCGTGCGTACGAGCACGAGGGATCGCATCGTCTCCGCCGCGGTCGAGCTGTTCAACGCGTCGTCGGTGGGCGCCGTGACGACGAACCACATCGCGGCGCATCTCGGCATCAGCCCGGGCAACCTCTACTACCACTTCGCGAACAAGGAGGAGATCGTCCGCGAGGCATTCGAGCGCATGAACGCGGAGGCCGACGCGGTCTGGACCGTCCCCGCGACGTTCGATCCGCTCGCGCTCCAGCGCATCGTGGTCGGAAACCTCCAGCTCTATGCGAAGTACATCTTCTTCGCGCGCGAGCTCGCGTCGCTGCTCCGCGCCGATGCCGCCCTGCGCGAGCGCTACGGACAGGTCGGCGCGCGGAGGATGGACCAGCTGGTCGCCGCGCTCCGTCCGCTCGTCGAGGCGAAGCTGCTGCGCGACGTGGGCGACGACGAGGACCTGCGCGATCTCGCCGAGAGCGCGTGGATGATTGGCCTGTTCTGCGTCCCCTACGCCGAGACCGCGGACGCCTCGGCGCCTCCCGCGAAGACGGCGAAGGCCCGGGCGGCGCGGGCGCGTCAGGCCCTCGAGCGCGGGGCGCTGCTCGTCCTCCATCTGTTCAAGCCGTACATGGAGCCGCTGGCGTACGCCGCGCTGGTGGTCCTGGTACGGACGGAGCTGGAGACGGCAAAGATAGAGTAATTGCTCTAGCGCGACCGGAGGGCCTGCGGTAATGCCTCTCGCATCGTGCGCGCCTCCGTCTTCGCCCTGGTTTCTGCGGTCTTCCTCGCGTGCGGCACCTCGGCGCCGGACGCCTCCGGGCCCTCGTCCGGAGCGCCGGCCGAGCCGGACCCGACGTTGCCCGGATCGGGCGGCGGCTCGAGCGGGACGGGCGGGACGTCGTCGTCGTCGTCGTCCTCCTCCTCTTCTTCTTCCTCCTCTTCGGGGTCCTCGCCCGCGCCCGATGCCGGTCCGGGGATCGACGCCGCGGTCGCGACCGCCTCGTGCGCCGCGCCCGTTCCGGCCGGGGCGACGCGCGCGCCGGCGCTTCCGGCGTACGCGGGCACGTGCCCGGCGCTCGCGGTGCCTCCCGCGCGCACGGCGATCGCCACGTCGGGCGGGCAGCGCGAGTTCCTCGTCTTCCGCCCGGCGGCGATCGCGGCGGGCGAGGTGCTGCCGGTCGTCTTCCTCTGGCACTGGCTCGGCGGCGATGCCGACAAGATGGGCACCATCCTCGAGGTGCAGGCCGCCGCGGAGAAGCATCGCTTCATCGGGGTCGTCCCGTTCTCGAAGAGCGATGCGCTCTTCCGCTGGCCGTTCGAGGCGACGCAGTCTCAGGCGCGGGTCGACGAGGAGACGAAGTTCTTCGACGACATGCTCGCGTGCGTCGCGGCCTCGCTTCCGGTGAACAAGGAGTGCGTGTCGACCGCGGGCGTGAGCGCGGGCGCGCTGTGGAGCTCGCAGCTCGCGGTCGCTCGGTCGGAGCGGCTGTCGAGCGTGGTCTCGCTCTCGGGAGGCGTCGGCGACGTCGTGCGCGACTGGTCGACGACGCCCCATCGCCTGCCGGTGCTCGTGCTGTGGGGCGGACCGAGCGACGTGTATCCGTCGCAGTTCCCCATCGTGAACTTCGAGAAGGCCTCGAAGCGGCTCGAGGACGCGCTCTCCGCCGACGGTCACTTCATCACCGAGTGCACGCACAACTGCGGGCATGCGGTGCCCCCGTTCGATCCTCCGCCGCCCGGCGGGATGAAGTTCGACGTGCTCTGGCGCTTCGTCCTCGATCACCCGTACTGGCTGCCGGCCGGCAAGTCGCCGTACGCGGGCAAGCCGCTGCCTGCGGCGTTCCCGACGTGGTGCGCGAACGGCAAGGGCAACGCGGTGCCGCGCCCGGCGAACGCCGCCTGCGACTGATCGCGATCAGGCCACGAGCAGCTGCGAGCGGCCGATCTCGCCGGGGCGCCAGCACCAGGCCGGCTGCCGATCGCGTATGAGCGAGACCTGCGCCGGCTGGAGCGGCGGGAA
>JBDHVD010000214.1:0-13431 GCA_039809525.1 Labilithrix sp.
CCCCCGCCGTTGCCGCGGCCTCGCGCGGGACGCTGCGACGCCGCAGACCGCCGACGACGAGGAGCGTCCCGCCGACGCCGATCGAGGGCACGACCTGGTTCGTGAAGAGCTCGGCGAACGCGAGGCGGACGAGCGCGGGACGGTCGGGCGGGCGGGCTCCGGCCCGGCGGATGGCGAACGACCACCCGGAGGCGAGCGCCGCGTACGTCAGGACCTGCAGGAGGACGACGGCGAAGAGCCAGCGAGGGTCCGCCTCGCGGACGAGCTCGGCCACGTGACGCTCCTCGGCGCGGCCGCGCCAGAGCGCGACGAGGGCCGCGAGGAGGAGGAAGGCGAACGTCCATCGCGCGACGCGCGTACGCCGTTTCACATCGACGACGACGGGTGCAAACGGCGGACCGCGGCGGCTCGGCGGCGCACCTCGGACGGACGAAACAGCTCCGCTGGAAGGGGTGCAACGCGAGCCATTTCGCGGTAAGGAGTGGCCCCATGAGCGCAGAGCCCCTTTCGAACAATCGTCACCTCCTCGAGTGGGTCGCCGAGATGGCGAAGCTCACGAAGCCCGACCGCATCGTGTGGTGCGACGGCTCGGAGGACGAGAAGCGAAGGCTCACCGATCAGGCGGTCGCCGAGAAGGTGATCGAGCCGCTCAACCAGGACAAGCTCCCGGGCTGCTACCTGCATCGGTCGAACCCGAACGACGTCGCGCGCGTCGAGAACCTCACCTTCATCTGCACGCCGACGAAGGACGAGGCCGGGCCTACCAACAACTGGATGGACCCGAAGGACGCGTACGCGAAGCTGAGCAAGCTGTTCGACGGCTCGATGAAGGGCCGCACGATGTACGTCGTGCCGTACATCATGGGCCCCTACGGCTCGAAGATGTCGAAGGTCGGCGTCGAGCTGACCGACAGCGTCTACGTCGTGTTGAACATGCGGATCATGGCGCGCATGGGCAAGCAGGCGCTCGACATGCTCGGCGACTCGAACGACTTCAACCGCGGCCTGCACTCGGTGCTCGACTGCAACCCCGAGCGCCGCTTCATCTGCCACTTCCCGCAGGACAACACGATCTGGTCCGTGGGCTCGGGCTACGGCGGCAACGTCCTGCTCGGCAAGAAGTGCCTCGCGCTCCGCATCGGCAGCTACCTCGGGAAGAAGGAGGGCTGGCTCGCCGAGCACATGCTCATCCTCGGCGTCGAGAGCCCGGACGGCGAGATGACGTACGTGGCGGCGGCGTTCCCGAGCGCGTGCGGCAAGACGAACTTCGCGATGATGATCCCGCCCAAGCGCTTCAAGGGCTGGAAGATCTGGACGGTCGGCGACGACATCGCGTGGATGCGCGTGAACCCCGCGGACGGCCGCCTCTACGCGGTGAACCCGGAGTTCGGCTACTTCGGCGTCGCGCCGGGTACGAGCTACGAGTCGAACCCGAACGCGATGAAGACCGTCATGCACGACACGATCTTCACGAACGTGGCGCGCACGCCGGACGGCGACGTGTGGTGGGAGGGCAAGGACGGTCCGGTGCCGCCCGAGCTCATCGACTGGAAGGGCAATCACTGGACGAACAAGTCGACGGAGAAGGCGGCGCACCCGAACTCGCGCTTCACCGCTCCCTCGAAGAACAACCCGTGCCTGTCGAAGTTCTACGACGACCCGAACGGCGTCCCGATCAGCGCCATCATCTTCGGCGGCCGTCGCGCCACCACGGTGCCCCTCGTCATGCAGGCGTTCTCGTGGATGCACGGCGTCTTCTTCGGCGCGACGCTCGGCTCGGAGACGACGGCCGCGGCGACGGGCAAGGTCGGCGTGGTGCGCCGCGACCCGTTCGCGATGCTCCCCTTCTGCGGCTACAACATGGGCGAGTACTTCCAGCACTGGCTGCGCATGCAGCAGAACCTGACGAACCCGCCGAAGTTCTTCCTCGTCAACTGGTTCCGGAAGAGCAAGGAGGGCAAGTTCCTCTGGCCGGGCTTCGGCGAGAACATGCGCGTCCTCAAGTGGATCGTCGACCGTGCGCGCCTGCGGGTCGGCGGCCAGGAGACGCTCTTCGGCTGGGTGCCGAAGGCCGGCGACCTCGATCTGTCGGGCCTCGACATCTCGCACGAGAAGGTCGACGAGGCGACGCACATCGATCTCGACGAGTGGCAGACGGAGCTCGAGTCCTACGGCGAGTTCTTCGAGAGCCTCGGGCCGGCGATGCCGCGCGCGCTCAAGCTGCACCGCGACCTCCTCCTCGCGCGCGTCGAGGCGGTCAAGGGCGGCCACGGCTGATCGCCCGCCCCTCTTCATCCTCGCGCCCCTCGCTCCGCCGCGCCGTTCGCGCCCCGTCTCCCGGGCGCCGTCGCGGCGGACGCACGTCTGCGCTCTTCCGGCGCGCCGATGCGCCAGGTGTGCCGGGCATGCCGGCCGGGAATGCCCGATGGGCATCCCAGAGAAAGGTCCTCGGTTCGGGCTGGAGCAGTTGGTGACGCAGCTTCGTTGTTCGCCCACGCCGAGGCGTTCCCCGCTGCGGGAAGACCATCGGCGAGACGACGTGCGCGTACGGTAGGCTTGGAGCTGGCAGGCCACACGTGACGCGACGTCGCTCGTCGACGGCCCGTTCTCGAAATGATCTCCATCCCATCGAGAACGGCACCGCCCGCCGTGCGCACGCCCCCGGGAGCGCACGCACGGCGTTCGGCGGAGCTCCGCGGGATCGTCGTACGCCGACTCCGCGTCGCTCGTGCGGGACATGAGCACGACGCGCGCCAAGATCGAGGTCGAGCGATGTCGCGGACTTCGCGGTCGTGACCCTATGGCCCGGCCAGAAATGCCCTGGCCCCGGCCAGGCGCTGCGGCCACCTGCTAGAGTGCGCGGCGATGAAGAACGGCGTCCTCGTTGCTGGGCTCCTCGGCTCGTTCGCGCTGGCATCGACCGGCTGTGACAAGGTGAAGGAGATGGCCGGCGGCGCCGGCGGCTCGCTCTTCGGCGGCGACTTCGAAGGGGAGATCACCATGGCTGGCACGCGCGCATCGGGCAGCGCGCCGACGCAGATCGTCTTCGGCATCAAGAAGCCGAAGTACCGCATCGACACCGCCGGCCCGATGGCGACGGACAACCCGATGACGTCCGGCGGAGGGGCGGTGATCCTCGATCCGCCGGCGAAGAAGGGCTACCTCCTCATCGTCCCGCAGAAGAAGGCGATCGTCATCGACTTCGACAAGATGAAGAGCGGACAGGGCGGCCTGCCGAACATGCCGGGCGGCGGCGCGAGCAAGAAGCCGAGCGGCCCGCCGCCCACCATCGAGAAGACCGGGAAGAAGGACGTCGTCGCGGGCTACGGCTGCGAGATCTGGAAGGTGACGAGCAACGCGCAGAAGTCCGAGCTCTGCGTGGCCGACGGGATCACCTGGATCGACCTCGGCGACCTCGGGTGGTCGTCGCCCGAGCTGACCGTCGCGGCGGTCGCGAGCGGCGCGAACCGCTTCCCGCTGCGTGTGGTGACGTACGGACCGACGGGCGCCGAGGAGGTCCGCTTCGAGGCCAAGAAGATCGAGAAGAAGAAGCTCGACGACGCGCGCTTCGTCGTGCCGCCGGACTATCAGGTCATCGACATGGCGGCGATGATGCAGAACCTCCCCCTCCTGAAGGGGCTCGCGAAATGACCACGCCCGAGGCCTTCGTCGCCGAGCTCGACGCGCAGAACCAGGCGGCGCTGGCCCGCATCGCCGAGGCCTCGTGCGCGGGCGATCCGCCGGCCGATCTCACCGTCGCCAAGCTCCTCCTCCTCGCGCTGAAGAACGAGCTCGAGGCGACCGAGTGCGCCGCGGCGTGGATCGGGACGACGCCCGAGGTCTCGGTGAAGCTCGCGCTCGCGCGCCAGGCCGGTGACGAGGCGAAGCACTATCGCCTGATCCAGAAGCGCCTCGCCGATCTCGGCGTGGACACCACGACGCACGATCCGCTCGCGGGCGGGCGAAGCGCGCTGCTCGTGTTCCTCCTCGGCCTCGAAGGCACGCCCGCGCGCGTCGCCGCCGGTCAGTTCACGCGCGAGGCGCTCGCGCTGGTGCGGAACGCCGAGTTCATCCGCTTCTGCCGGTCGACCGGCGACGAGGCGACGGCGAAGCTCTACGAGGAGATCATCCAGCCGGACGAGACGCACCACCACGAGCTCGGTCGCCGGCTGCTCCTCGAGCTCGCGACGACGCCGGATGCGCAGGCGGCCGCGCGCGAGGCGAGCGCGCGCGTGCTCGCGACCGCCGAGGAGCTGCAGGAGATCGCTCGCCTCAAGCTGGGCGTCTCGCGCGCCCCCGGATGCTGACGCGCGCTCGATCGTAGGCGGCGAGGATCGTCCGCGCGCGCGCGGCGACGTGACCGCGCACCTCGGCGAACGCCGGCTCGCCGCGCACCGACGCGAGCGTCGGACACCGATCGAGCCACACGACGTCGAACAGCTTCGCCTCGTCGGCCCCCCGCAGCGCCTCGAGCGCCTCGGCGCGGCGACCGATGCCGGCGAGCACCTCGGCGCGGAGCTGCTCGCGGAACGCGACGCCGCGCGTCGCCAGGCCGGGCTGCCCGCTCATCACCAGCTCGAGCAGCGGGTTCAGCTCGTCGCGCCGCGTCTGGCCGCGCGCGATCGCCGCAAGGTGCGCGAGCTGCTCCTTGCGCTCGGGCGGAACGGGCAGCTCCTGGGCGCGTTCGAGGAGCGCCTCGCGCCATCGCTCGGTCGGCGCCCAGTTGATGAGGCGCATGAGGAAGAGCAGCGTCGGCAGCACCGCGCCCGCGCCGAGCGACGCGTCTCCGAGCGTCTCGTCCACCCGGTCCCAGCGCCCGAAGAGCGCGTGCGTGCGCGCGAGCGTCTGCCGCGCCATGAGCACCTCTTCGCGCGCGAGGACGCCCTCCACGAGGCGCGTGCCCTCCTCGATCTCGCCCGCCTCGAGGAGCAGCCGCCCCATCGCGTCGAGCGCCTCGATGCTGCTGCGCGCGACCCTGAGCGCCCCCGCGAGCTCCACGGCCGCCTTCTCCCCGTCGCCGCGCGCGAGGTGCACGGTGCCCAGCGCGACGCGTGCCTCCGCCCGCGTGGCGTCGAGCTCGAGCGCGCGGTAGGCGATGGTCCGCGCCTGCTCCTCGACCTGCTCGCGCTCGCCGGTCATCCGGTAGAGCCGCGCCAGGGCGAGCGCGAGGTTGCCCGCGATGCGCGCGTCCGACGGGGCGAGCGCATAGGCGCGGCGGAGCACGTTGACCGCCTCGTCGCGGTTCGGTCCGAACGCGCGGTGGAGGAAGTACTTGCCCTTGAGGAGCAGATCCTCGGCCTCGGCATCGACCGCGGGCGCGCGTGAGGGGAGCACGAGCCGCGCGGTCAGCGCCTCGGCGATCGCGCGCGCCGCGTCGTCGGCGATCGCGAGGGCCTCGGAGACGGGGCGCGCGAACGTCTGTCCCCAGAGCTGGAAGCCGTCCTCCACCGTGACGAGGTGCAGGCTCACGCGGAGGCGATCGTCCGAGCGGCGGACCGAACCGTCGACGACGACGTCGACGTCGAGCCTGCGCCCCATGTCGCGCGGCTCGCGCGCGCCGCCCTCGATCATCGAGCGCGCGCTGCGCGGCCGGACGGCGATCCCGTCCATCGTCGAGAGCAGATCGGTGAGCTCCTCGGCGACGCCGTACGCGAGATAGGTCTCGTCCTCGCTGCCGCTCGTCGCGAAGGGGAGCACCGCGACGCGCATGCGGCTCTGCGGGCGGACGACCGAAGCGGCGGCGAGCTTCGCCACCGAGGCCACCTCGAGCGCGTCGAACGCGGCCGCCGCCTCGGCCGCATCCGCGGGTCGGTCCTCGCGGCGGCGCGCCATCAGCCGCTGGACGAGGAGCGCGGCGCCCTCCGGCAGGTCCGGCACGATCGATCGGGGATCGGGCGGCGGCGACAGGAGCCGCGCGGCGGCGATCGCCATGATCGAGTCGCGCTCCCACGCCGGCCGTCCGGTGAGCAGCTCGTAGGTCATCGCGCCGAGCGCATAGAGATCGGCGCGCGCGTCGAGCTCCTCGCGCGCCTCGACCTGCTCCGGCGCCATGTACAGCGGCGTCCCCACGAAGCTGCCGAGCGCGGTGCGCGCGTCGCCCTCCATCGCCGCGCGCGCGATGCCGAAGTCGGTGATCACCGCGCGTCCGTCGTTGGCGACGATCACGTTGTCCGGCTTGAGATCGCGGTGGAGCACGCCGGCGGCGTGCGCCGCGGAGAGGCCCGCGCAGACGTCCTTCGCGATCGCGACGACCTCGCGGAGCGAGAGCCTGCCGGCGCGCTCGAGCCGCGTCGCGACCGACTCGCCGTCGACGAGCTCCATCGTGAGGAAGCGATCGCCGCCGTCCTCGCCGATGTCGAAGGTCCGCGCCACGTTGCGGTGGGTCACCCGCCGCGCGAGCTTCACCTCGCGGCGGAAGCGCGACAGCATCCCGGGCGCGCCCGCGAGCTCCTTCTTGAGCATCTTGAGCGCGACGACCTCGTCGAGCTCGCGATCACGCGCGCGGTAGACCGTCCCCATCGCCCCGCCGCCGAGCAGGCCGAGGATCTCGTAGCGTCCCGCGACGACCACGCGCTGCGGCGCGACCTCGAGCGATGCGGAGGACGGCGACGCACCGAGCATGGTCGCCGCCAGCGGGTCGTCTCGATCGGACATTCACCCCCGATGGTAGCGTGGATGGGACCGCCGGTCGCTACGCCGTCCGCTGGTCGACGTGCTCGCGCAGCGACGTGAGCAGGCCGCCCCACCACATGCCGATCATCCGCGCGAAGTCCGCGCCCGTCTTGCCGTGCCGCGCCGGGTGATCGTCCGGCAGCGCCGACCAGCCGCGATGGCGCACGGTCACCATCGTCCCCTCGCCCTGCGCCTCGAACGAGACCTCGACGAACGTCTTCTCGTGCGGCTTGAAGTTGACGCCGCGCCACTCGAGGGCCAGCCGCGCGGGCGGCTCGAACTCCGTGACCTTCCCCACCTCGATGGTGCGCGAGCCGGTCGTGAGCTCGAACGTCTCGAACATGCGGCCGCCGAGCTTCGGCTCGAGGAAGAGCTGTCCGCGGCGCCGGCCGGCGATCCGGTACTGCGGCCCGGTCCGCCACCAGGCGTCGATCTCGCGGGTGAAGATGTCGAACGCGTCCGCGCGCCCCACGCGCACGAACACGCTCGCCGACGCCGAGTCGCCCGGTCCGGTCATCGCTTGCCCTTCTTCTTCTCCGCATACGTCTTGAACGCGTCGAGCTCGCGCGTCCAGAACGTCTCCACGTCGTCGAGCCAGCGGCGGAGCGCGGTGAACGGCTCGTGCTTGAGCCGGTAGACGCGAACCCGCGCGTCCTCCAGCGTGTCGTCGCTCGCACGGTCCTCCTCGACGAGGCCGCTCCGCCGCAGCACGCGCAGGTGGCGGCTCATCGCCGGGGGCGTCATCTCGAGCGCCTCGGCGAGCTCGCCGGCCCGCCGAGGCTTCTTCTTGAGCAGCTCGACCACCTCCCGCCGCGTCGGATCGGCGAGCGCCGCGAGCGTGCGATCGAGCTCGCTCATGCCTTCGGCGCCGACGTCCGCAGGCGCTGGTAGAACCACCAGTGGTGGCCGCCGATGTCGCGGCACTCGTAGCCGCGGTCGGTCCAGTACTCCTCGCCGTACTCGTGCGTCTCGGGCTCGCTCACCACGACCGCGCCGGCCTCGCGCGCCCGCTTGCAGTGCGCCTCGACGTCGTCGACGTAGAGCATCATGTTCTGGGTGTTCACGCCGCCGACCTCGCTCGGCGCGCGCCGGTAGGGGAACCGGTCGCGCTTGGTGGCCTCGGTGACCATCACGAGGCCCTCGCCGTAGACGAGCTCGGAGTGCTCGATCCGGCCGCCCTCCCCCTCGACCTTCATCCGCAGCTCGAAGCCGAACGCGCGGCAGAGCCAGTCGATCGCCTTGGATGCGTCCTCGTAGTACAGCGCGACGGAGATGCGGGGCCAGCCCGGGGGAGTCGGTTTCATGATGCGAAATAGTTAACTATCGAGGCAACTATTGTCAATCCAGCGCACGGAACGACCGGCCCCGCCGCCTGACGCGTCGCCCCATCCACACGCGCTGCGACTCTCGCGCCGCGTCTTGGCGTGTGGTCCGACAAACGGTATGCCCGAAGACCCCCATGAGCGACAGCATCGAATCGCGCCTCAAGGAAGACCGCCGGTTTCCGCCCTCCGCGGAGTTCTCGAAGCACGCCCGCGTGAGCTCTCACGCGGCGTACACCGCGATGTACCAGCGGTCGCTCGAGGACCCCGAGACGTTCTGGCGCGAGGAGACGCAAGACCTCGTCTTCCGCAAGCCGTGGGACACGTTCCAGGAGTGGAAGCTGCCGAAGGCGAGGTTCTTCGCCGGCGCGACGCTGAACATCACCGAGAGCTGCCTCGACCGGCACCTCGAGACCGCCGCCCGGACCCGCGCCGCGATCGTGTTCGAAGGCGAGGCGGGCGACGTGCGGACGCTCACGTACTTCGAGCTCCACCGCGAGGTGGTGAAGATGGCCGCCGCCCTGCACGACCTCGGCGTGAAGCCGGGCGATCGCGTCGCGATCTACATGGGCATGGTGCCCGAGACGGCCATCGCGATGCTCGCCTGCGCGCGCGTCGGCGCGACCCACTCGGTGATCTTCGGCGGCTTCAGCGCCGACGCCCTCCGCGAGCGCATCAACGACTGCGGGGCGAAGGTGCTCCTCACCCAGGACGGCGCATGGCGCCGGGGCAACGTCGTCCCGCTCAAGAAGATGGCGGACGACGCGCTCGAGAAGACGCCCACCATCGAGAAGGTGGTCGTGCTCCGCCGCCTCGGTCACGAGAAGGCGCCCGTCCAGATGAAGGACGGCCGCGACGTCTGGTGGGAGGACGTCCGAAGCCGCAAGCCGAGCGATCGCGCGCTCGCGCTGGCGAAGAACCCCGAGGCCTTCGACGCCGAGCACCCGCTGTTCGTGCTCTACACCTCGGGCTCGACGGGCAAGCCGAAGGGCGTGATGCACACGACCGCGGGCTACCTCGCGGGCGCGCACGTCACCACGAAGTACGTCTTCGATCTGAAGGAAGGCGATCTCTACTGGTGCACCGCCGACGTCGGCTGGGTCACCGGCCACAGCTACACCGTCTACGGCCCGCTCTCCTGCGGCGCGAGCGTGATGATGTACGAGGGCGCGCCGAACTTCCCCGACTGGGGCCGCTTCTGGCACCTCGTCGAGAAGCACGGCGTCACCATCCTCTACACCGCGCCCACCGCCATCCGCGCGTTCATCCGCGCGGGCGACGACTGGCCGGGCAAGTACGATCTGTCGTCGCTCCGCCTGCTCGGCTCGGTCGGCGAGCCGATCAACCCCGAGGCGTGGACCTGGTACCACCGGGTGATCGGCGGCGGGCGCTGCCCGATCGTCGACACGTGGTGGCAGACCGAGACCGGCTGCATCATGCTCACCACGCTGCCGGGCGCCTGCTACTCGAAGCCCGGCTCGACGGGCCTGCCGATGTTCGGCGTCGACATCGCGGTGGTGAAGGACCGCGGTGACGAGTGCAAGGCGAACGAGGGCGGCAAGCTCGTCGTCCGGAAGCCGTGGCCGTCGATGGCGCGCACGCTCTGGGGCGACGACGAGCGCTTCCTCAAGACGTACTGGGACGTGATCCCGAACGTGTACTTCACCGGAGACGGCGCGCGGCGCGATCAGGACGGCTACTTCTGGGTGGTCGGCCGTATCGACGACGTGCTCAACGTCGCCGGTCATCGCATCGGCACCGCCGAGATCGAGAGCGCGCTGGTCTCGCACCCCGCGGTCGCCGAGGCCGCCGCGGTGGGCAAGCCCGACGACCTCAAGGGCCAGGCGCTCGTCGTGTTCGTCACCCTCAAGCAGGGGCAGAGCGCGGACACGAAGCAGCTGAAGCAGCTCCTCACCGAGCACATCGACAAGGAGATCGGGAAGTTCGCGCGGCCCGACTCGATCCGCTTCACCGACTCGCTGCCGAAGACCCGCTCGGGCAAGATCATGCGCCGCCTCCTCAAGGAGATCGCGGCGGGCGCGCTCGAGACGAAGGGCGACACCTCGACGCTCGAGGACTTCAGCGTCCTCGCGAAGCTCCGCACGGACGAGGAATGATCGATCGGTTCGTCGCCGCGCGGTGACGAACCGTCCATGCGAATCGTTGCGATCGCGTGCGCGCTGCTCTGCGCGTGCGGAGGGAAGATCTCGTCCGCCGGCTGGCACCCCCGCGAGGAGCCCGCGCCGGCCGACGAGCCGCCCGCGGCGTCGTTCGACGAGCCGGCCGACGACACCGAGCCCGGCGTGCCTCCCTCTTCGCCTCCGCCGGAGCCGGCGCCGCCGTGCGCCGCGAGCTTCCGGCGCGACGTCCTCCCCGCCTTCGACCGCGCCGGGTGCACGATGACGTCCTGCCACGGCGGCTCGAACCCGCCGTCGCCGCCGCGCATCGACCAGGCCGCGCCGCGCGCGACGTACGAGTCGCTCGTGGGCTTTCGCCTGAGCGACGGGCAGCCCTACCGGACGGCGATGGCCTGTAACCTCCGCGGGACGTGCGGCGTGAAGATGCCGCTCGGCGGCGCGATCGATCCGGCCGATCTCGCGCGGATCGACGCCTGGCTCGCGTGCGGCGCACCCTTCAACTGAGGCGCGACGGAGCCTGACGGCGCCGGCCGCCGTTCTCCCACACGCCCGTACGGCGGTTTCTCCCACGAATCCGCGCATTTTCTTCGTTTCGAACGAGGGAGCCGGGCGCCCCGTCCGGCGTATGAGTGGGGGCGGTCGAGACGGTTTCCACGCTATGCTGGGAGGCTGCCTCCCCCGCGTGGGCACCGGACGAAGAAGAAGAAGTTCATGGCGGCGACGTACAGCTCCCTTGTCGGCCTCGCGATCGGCGGCCGATACGAGATCCGCCGGGTCATCGGTGTGGGCGGGATGGGCGTCGTCTGCGAGGCCGAGCACCTCGATCTCGGCAAGCGCGTCGCGGTGAAGCTGATCGACAAGTCGATGAAGGAGAGCGAGTCGATCGTCGCTCGCTTCAGGCGAGAGGCGAAGGCCGCGGGTCGCATCCAGAGCGAGCACATCGTCGACGTGTTCGACGTGAACGCCGATCCGCGCGTCGGCCTCTACATGGTCATGGAGCACCTCACGGGCGAGGATCTCCAGGCGCGCCTCGAGCGCGAGCGGCGCATCGACGTGAAGACCGCGGTGATGATCGCCCACCAGATCGCGCGCGGCCTCGCCAAGGCCCACGAGGCCGGCGTCATCCACCGCGATCTCAAGCCGGCGAACGTGTTCCTCACCGAGCGCGACAGCGGACAGCTGCTCGTGAAGCTGCTCGACTTCGGCGTCTCGAAGCTCCTGCTCGACACGAAGGGCGACGCGCGCATCACCGGCAGCGGCACGCCGATCGGGACGCCGCTCTACATGTCGCCCGAGCAGGCCGAGGGCAAGGACGACGTCGACGGCCGCGCGGACATCTGGTCGCTCGGCGCGGTCCTCTACGAGGCGCTCTCCGGCGGCCCGCCGTTCGCCGATCGCGGCAGCTACCACGGCACGATCGTCGGCATCCTCACCTCGCGCGCGAGGCTCCTGGGCGACGTCGCGCCCTGGGTGCCCGCGCCGCTCGCGAAGGTCGTCGACGCGATGCTCGTGCACGACCGCGATGCGCGCATCCCGAACGCCGCCGCCGTCACCCAGCGGCTGCTCGATGCGTTCCCGCAGGTGCTCCCCGACGGGACCGGGCGGCACACCGCCGTCATCGTCCCGCAGACGCTCGCGTCCGTCGACGCGACGGGCGACACCGAGATCTTCACGTCGAGCGATCTGAACGCGGTCCGCATCTCGAGCACGCCGAACCCGGCGATCGTGCGGCCGCGCGAGGACTCCACGAAGACGGTGCCCGATCCGGTGTCGAGCGACGGCGAGGCGCTGCGTACCGCGGCGGCGACGCCCGTCGAGATCGGCGCCGATCCGTCGACGAGCACGCCGCCTCCCTCGCCGCCGGTGGCGTCGGGCGTCACGTCCTCGGCGCAGGGCATCGCGCTGCCGGCGACGCCCGCGGAGATCGATCCGCTGCCGCCGAGCGAGCTCGCGCCCGAGACCACGCGCGACGAGGAGCTCGCGCGTCGCGCCGAGCGGCGACGCATCGTCTCGATGGCGCTGCTCGCGGTCGCGATCGCGGGCGTCGCGATCGGCGGCTACCTCGCCGGGCGCCGCGCGAACGAGCACGCGACGACGACGACGACCGCGCCCGCGCCGCCTCCCCCTCCGGTCACGACCGCGGCGGCGACGGCGGCGATCGCGGAGCCGCCGGTGCCGGCGGCGGCGATCGCGGCGCCGACGGCGACGGCGAGCGCGGAGCCGACCACGACGACGGCCGCCGCGAGCGCGCTGCCGAACGCGCCCGCATCGGCGGCGCCGCCACCGCACAAGCCGCGGGCCGCGCCGAAGGCGTCCGCGGCCCCGAAGCCGGCCGCGAGCGCGCCGCTCACGCCGTACGACGAGCCTCCGCCGCCCGAGCCTCCGCCGGGCTACTGAGCGCTCACTTCAGGAGGCGCGCGAGCGACGCCGGGAGCTCGTCGGGCGCGTTCGCAAGCAGCGGCTCGAGCGGCCAGGTCGAGAGCGTGTGCCAGAAGAGGACGCGCTCGCCGCCGGCCCGCACGCGCGCGAGCGCGCAGGCGAACGCCTTGGCGGTGTACGTCGGATCGAGCTCGACGCCCATCGCCACCGCGTCGGCGATCGCGGCCTGCGCCTCGTGGGTGAAGAAGCCGTAGCCGCGCCCGACCCAGCGGCGATCGACCTCGAGCCGCTGCGCCGCGCGCGTCGAGACGCCGATCGCCTTCGCCGTCTCGCGCGTCAGGCGGTGGGCCATCACCGACAAGACGCGCGCGGGGTGCGAGACCGCGACGCCGATCACGCGCGTGCGGAGCCTCGCCTCCTCGAACGCGACCGCGAGGCCCGCGGCGGTGCCGCCGGATCCGAGCGCCACCACGACGACGTCGGGCTCGGGGAGATCGCCGGCGGTGATCTGCGCCGCGAGCTCGCGACCGGCGTCGACGTAGCCGAGCGATCCGACGACGTTCGATCCGCCGAGCGGGATGAAGAACGTGTCGCGCCCGAGCTTCGTCGCGACCACGGCGGGTGCGACGCTCCACGCCGGCGCCGCATGCGCGCGCAGGCCGTGGCCGAGCGCGACGCGGAGGTTCGTACGCGCGTGCGTGGTGCCGGGCTGCGGGACGAGCACGGCGTCGACCTCGAAGCCCTGCGCGCGCCCGTAGATCGCCGTCGCGACCACCTGGTGGCTGCCCGCCGCGCCGAGCGTGAGCAGGCGCGACTTCCCTTCTGCGCGCGCCTGGTCGAGCAGACGCTCGAGCTTGCGGACCTTGTTGCCGCCGTAAGGCTCGGCGATGCGGTCGTCGCGCTTGATCCAGAGCGGCGGG
>JBDHVD010000215.1:0-13398 GCA_039809525.1 Labilithrix sp.
CGCCGCCGCGCCCGCGCCGGTCGCGGCCGCACCGGCGCCGGCGCCGGTCGCGCAGCAGCCGAAGAAGGCCGCCGCCCCCGCGTGGCGCGCGCCGTCGCGCCCCGCCGCGCCTCACGGCGGCATCATCGCGGCGAAGGTCACGCCGCCGAAGCCGGAGAAGGCCGCGCCGCCGCCGCCCGCGGAGAAGGCCGAGAAGACCGCGCCGAAGAAGGGCACGAGCGAGGCCGAGAAGATCCTCAAGGACGCGATCGGCGAGACGACGAACACGCTCTGATCGCGCGCGGCGCCTCGCCGATCTCGCGCCGGAAGATCCGCCGGAACGCGGCCGCGTCTGCATAGCCGACGCGCGCCGCGATCTCGTCGACGGGCTCGCGCGTCGTCTCGAGCAGGTGCACCGCCCGCGCGATGCGGAGCCGCTGGGCGAAGCGGAGCGGCGTCGTGCCGAGCGCGTGCTCGACCCGGCGGGCGAGGGTCCGCGGCGACGTCGCGGTGGCGCGGGCCATCTCGGCGAGCGTGACCTGCCGGTCGACGTTCGACGTGATGAACCGCTCGAGCGCGCGCACCACCGGATCGGCGCTGCGGAGGTGCTCCATCACCATGTAGCGCGCTTGCGAGTCGCGCTCGTCGAGCACGAGGAACTTCGCGACGAGGTGCGCGAGCGAGGGGCTCGTCGTCGCCGCGAGGATGGCGAGCATCAGGTCCGCGTGCGCGAACGCGGAGCCGGCGGTGAAGACCCGACCCGACGCGACCACCATGCGATCGGTGCGCAGGGTGACGCGCGGAAAGCGCTCGGCGAACGCGGGCCCGAGCCACCACGTCGTCGTCGCCTCGCGGCCGTCGAGGATGCCCGAGGCGCCGAGCACGAACGTCGCCGAGCACGACGCCGCGACGCGCACCCCGCGCCGGGACGCGCGCGCGACGAGGGGCGCGGCGCGCGCGATGTCGGCGCGCGCGAGCGCGGACGCGATCGCCGCGGGCGTCGCCATGCCGAGGCCAGGGAGCACGAGCACGTCGTCGCGGCGGAGCGATCGCGACGCGAGCGCGCCGTCGACCGGGAGCGCCCGCCCGGCCGCCGTGCGGACGGGCCCGCCGTCCATCGACACGACGCGCATGCGGACGGTGGCCTCCCGGCCGAGCCGTGCGGCGGCGCCGATCACGTCGAGCCCGAGCGCCACCGGTCCGTCGGCGACGCCGTCGAACACGAGCTGCGTCACCGTCCGGGGCATGTGGCAAGAATAGACCGAACATCGTCGTTCCTGCCACGCGCGCCGGGCGCCGCTCCGCTCCACCATCGGTGCATGCACGACGATCCGCTCGACGACTTCGCACCGCGCACCCTCACGCTCCTCGACGTCACGAAGGTGGTCCACGTCACCGGCACGGGACCGGCGGTCGTCGTGATGGCGGAGATGCCCGGCATCAGCCCGCACGTCGCGCGCTTCGCCCGCTGGGTCCGCGACGCGGGCTTCACCGTCTACCTGCCCTCGCTGTTCGGGAAGGACGGCGCGTTCCCGCGCGCCGAGGAGGGGTTGGCCGTCCTCCGGCGCGCGTGCGTCAGCGCCGAGCTCCGCGCGCTCGCGAAGAACGAGTCGGCGCCGGTCACCCGCTGGCTGCGCGCGCTCGCGAGCCTCGCCCACGCCGAGTGCGGCGGAGCCGGCGTGGGCGCGATCGGCATGTGCTTCACCGGCAACTTCGCGCTCAGCATGATGCTCGAGCCGGCGACGCTCGCGCCGGTGCTCTGCCAGCCGTCGCTGCCGTTCGACGATCCGTCCGCGATCCCGATCGCGCCGGACGAGCTCGCGACGGTGCGGGAGCGGGTCGAGCGCGAGGACCTCACCGTGCTCGGCTATCGCTTCGAGGGCGATCGCTTCTGCACCGCACAGCGCTTCGCCGCCTACCGGGAGGCCCTCGGGAAGCGCTTCGTCGCGCGCGTCCTGCCGGATGCGGCGGCGAACCCGGATCCGCCCCCGTTCTTCGCGCAGGTCGTGGGCTGCCCGCACAGCGTGGTCACCGCGCACCTGATCGACGAGGCCGGACAGCCGACGATCGCCGCGCGCGACGAGATCCTCGCGTTCTTTCGCACGCGCCTGCTCGGCGGTCAGTCGCGGTCGCCGACCTCGGCGATGTAGCTCACGTACGCGATCTGCTCGGTGCCCGGCAGCGCGACGCCGATCGGCGCGAACGGCGGCGGCGCCTGGTTCTCGAGCACGAAGTAGTAGGAGCCGCGCTCGAGGGGGAAGGCGAGCTTCGCTTCCCCGGGAGCGATGGTGCCCTGGCCGAGGACCGGACCCGGAGGCGGCTGCATGGGCTGCGCGGTCTCGTACTGCTGCCGCCACTGGTTGCCGATCGAGCGCTCGACGATCGCGAACACGAGCGGCGCGCCCTGGACCTTCGCCCGGACGTAGAGCGCCGCGCCCTTGTCCGCGATGTCGAACGGGCCGAGGTACTCGCGCGAGGTGGGGCGCACCTCCGCGAGGTCGCTCGCGAGGACCACGCGGCCTTCGCCGGCCTTGAACTGGCGCTTCGGTTTCTCCGGCGGCTCGAGATGACCGAGGGCGAAGTCGTCGCCGTCGTCCTGGCGCACGACGGTGAAGCCCTTGCCGATCTCGCTCGCGACGATGCCGTTGCCGATGATCGACGCGACGTCGCCGATCGGGGTCTTCGTCGCGAGGTTCACCACCGGGTTCTCGACACCGAGGATGCGCATGTCCGGCTGCGCGATGAAGCGCGTGAACCGGCCCCAGACGTACATCGCGTCTTCCTCGAGGCGGAAATCGGGCGCGTACTCGATCGACGCGCCCACGTAGAAGCCGACACGCCGGGTGAACGGGACGGTGACGTAGCCGGTGCCCGTCACGCTGGTGACCATGACCTTGCGCGCGTCGTCGACCTGCACGTTGCACGTCGCGGGGAAGAAGCGGCCCACGCTCGCGTTGCCGAACGCCGCGAGCTTCAGGGGCACGCCGCGCTTCAGCATCTCGGGGCACACCTTCGAGGCGCCGAAGTTGGAGAAGAGCCACCAGCGGATCTCGGGGCTCGCGTTGATCGCGCCGCGCGCGCACGGGCAGCCGACGCCGGCCACGGCGAGCGAGAGCACGAGGAGAGCGAGGAAGGCGCGACGCATCCCGGGACGAGGCTAACCGATCTCCTCGATCGACGGGCGAACGCGCCGCGCGCTTCAACTCATCCGTGACGAGGCGCCGGATGCGCTCGCTCAGCGCGGGCCGGACGTGAGCGGCGCGCAGGTGGAGACGCCGGCGCCGACGATCCGGAAGCCGCCGACGTTCGGCTTCACCACCTCGATCGATCCGTCCTTCGAGCGCAGGCGCGTGACCCGCGAGGGCTCGAGGCCGGTCGACGTGTAGAACCAGAAGTCGCCGCCCCAGAACGAGAACGCCCACGCGTTGCCGGTGTTGACGCCGTCGAGCGAGCGCGCGTCGGACGTGGCCGCCGAGCTCTTCTCGATCTTCGCGAGCGTCGCGTCGGGGAACGTCGTGAAGAAGCCGTAGAGCCGCCCGTCGCCGGTGCCGGTGAGCTCGGCCCCCATCTTCCGGAGGTCGCCGGGGTAGTCCGAGATCGGCGTCAGCTTCATCGTCTTCAGATCGATCGTCGCGAGCCCCTTGCCCCCGTCGCCGAACGCGCTGTCCTCGATGCCGGAGACGAAGAGCGTCTCGTCCTGCGAGCCGGCGGCGTTCGACGCGAACGCCATCCCGAACTTCACGAACGTGCTCTGCCCCTTCTTGAAGCTCGTCGCCTCGCAGCTCGCGTCCTTCGTGCTCACCTTGAAGAGCGCGCCGTCGGAGTAGTTGACCCACGCGGTGCCCGAGCGATCGATGGCCATCGAGTTCGGCGTCGCCCCGCCCGACGGACACGCGAGCGCGCCGATCTTCGTGAACGCGAGCTTGTCGGGCTCGAACTTGTAGAGGTCGTACTCGGCCGAGACGACGTACACGAGCTTCGCCTCCTCGCTGCAGCCGTCGTCGTTCGAGGCAGGCGTCGATCCGCTGCTCGAGCCGAGGCTGCCGGAGCTCGACGAGCTGCTGCCGAAGCCGCCCGACGATCCCGGCGGCTCGTTGCCGAACCCGGACGGCGGCGCGGACGACGAGCACGCGAGCGAGGACACGACGAGCAGCGCCGACGACGCCAGGAGGACGGAGCGCATGGAGCTCCAGGGATACCTGCAAGAGGCGCGCGCGGACAAGCCGCGACCGGACGGGAAATTCCCGCATGATTCTCGCTCGTCGCATGTCATGGGCGCGTGTGCGCGCCCCGCCTTCTGGTGGCCGCCCGATCCGGCCGGCGCCATCCGTTCGGGCGACAGTGCGCCGCACCTCCTCGGATAGCCTCGGAGGCGGGAGGAACGAACATGCGAAAGGTGCTCGTGGCTGCCGTCATCGTCGTCGGCGCGTTCGCGCTCATGGGCTGCAAGCGACAGGTCCCGACCGACATCGTGCAGAAGTCGCTCCGGGGAGCGCTGAGCACGCACTCGCCGCTCACCACGTCGGCGATGTGCGGAGCGAAGGTGAAGGGCCTCGTCGGCGCGACGATCACGGTGAAGGAGAAGCGCCCGGACAACACGGGCGTCGCGCACGTGAAGGGCATGCCCTGGGCGGCGCCCGGCGCGCCGTCGACCTGCGAAGGCGACGTCGAGTTCAAGTACAGCTACACGTCGAAGACGAGGGGCTACAAGCGCAAGACCACCACGACGACGTGGTACCTCGAGCACGTGAAGCTCGTCGCGGTGCAGACGCCCGGCGTGAAGGGCAGCTCCGTCGACGAGGATCCCGACGGCGACGACGACTGAGCCGTTCGCCTATCGCCGCGCGGCGCGGAGCATCTTCACGAGCGCGCCCGCGGCGGGCGGCAGGCGGTCCTTGCCCCGGTGGACGAGGTAGAGCGCGCGCACGATCGGCGTGCGCTCGGTCGGCACGACGAGGAGCTGCCCCGCATCGAGCTCGCGCTGGATCGACGCACGGCTGACCAGCGCGACGCCGACGCCGGCGCGCGTGTTCGCCTTCACCGCGGCGATGCTCCCGAGCTCCATCGCGATGGGTACGTCGGCGAAGCGCTGGTCGACGAGCGCTCGCGTGGTCATGCCGCGGGCGAACGTGACCATCGGCGCGGTCCTCGGATCGACGCCGGGGGCCGCGGCGAGCACCACCTCGTCGTCGAGCCACTTCTCGCGGACGAGCCCGGAGCGCGCCGTTCGCAGGAAGTCGCCGCGCCGCGCGCCGGGGACGCGCGCGAGGATCATCAGGTCGAGATCGCCCGCCTCGAGCGCGTCGAGCAGGTGATCGGAGTCCGCCTCGCGGAGCAGCAGCTGCACGCCCGGGTGCTTCGCGCGGAACCGCGCGAGCGTGCGCGGGAGGTAATAGGTGCACACCGTCGCGCCCGCGCCGAGCCGCACCGAGCCCGCCGCGAGGCCCATCACCTCCGCGACCGCGCGCCGTCCTTCTTCCACCGCCGCGAGCGCGGCCCGCGCCCGCGGGAGCAGCGCCTCGCCCGCGGCGGTGAGCGACGCGCCCGAGGGGCCGCGGAGGAGCAGCTTGCCGCCGAGCTGCGCCTCGAGCCGCTGGATCGACGCGGTCAGGGCGGGCTGCGTGAGGTGCGCGTGGCGCGCGGCGGCGGTGAACGTGCCGTGCTGCGCGACGAGCGTGAAGTGCCGGAGCGCTTCCAGCATGCCCCATAAGAATAGTTGATGACCTTCATCAAGTGAATCGATTGGAATGATGGGCCGGCCGAGCCCATCCTCAGGGGCATGGTGGTCGCGCTCGCCGCCCTCGGGATCGCCGCCGGCGTCCTCACGTCGCTCGCCGGGCAGGGGGGAGGCCTCTTCCTCCTCGTCGGCTGCTCGATGCTCGTCGGTCCCCACGAGGCGCTCGCGATGACCGCGCCGGCGTTGCTCCTCGGCAACCTCCACCGGGCGTGGACCTACCGGCGGTCCATCGATCGCGCGATCGCGACGCGGATGACCCTCGGCGCGCTGCCGGGCGCGCTGCTCGGCGGATTGCTCGCCGGTGTGATGCCCGCGAAGGCGATCGACGTGGTCATGGTCGGGATGACCGCGCTCGCGATCGCGAAGGCGCTCGGATGGATCCGCTTCGCCGTCCCGCGGAAGGCGCTCGCCCCGGCCGGCTTCGGCATCGGCGCGATGACCGGCACCGCCGGCGGCGCGGGCGTGCTGCTCGCCCCCGTGCTCCTCTCGGCGGGGCTCGGCGGTCCCGCGTTCGTCGGGACCTCGAGCGTCGTCGCCGTCGTCACGCACCTCGGCCGCGTCCTCGCGTACGGATCGGCGGGCTTCTTCGGAGGCGGCGCCGCCGCCCGCGTGCTCGGCGCGTCGCTGACGCTCGCGCTCGCCATCTTCGCCGGCAACGTGCTCGCGCGCCGGATGCGGCGGCTGCTCTCGGACCGCGCGACCCTCCGTATCGAGTACGGGACACTGATCGCATGCGTGGTGCTGTCCGTGGCCGGCGTACGCTGATAACCTGTTGGATTGATGGGCTCTTCGGATCCGCGCGTCATCGCCGAGAAGCGGGTCGGTCAGACGCTGAACCACAAGTGGACGATCGACCGGCTCATCGACGTCGGCGGCATGGCCGCCGTCTACCAGGCGACCCATCGCAACGGGAAACGCGTCGCGATCAAGATGCTCCACCCGTTCATCGCGGCGCACGAGGACGTGCGCGAGCGGTTCCTCCGCGAGGGCTACGTCGCCAACCAGGTCGATCATCCGGGCGCCGTCAGCATCCTCGACGACGACGTGACGCCGGACGGTGCGCCGTTCATCGTGATGGAGCTGCTCGAGGGCGATTCGCTCGAGGGGTGCATGGCGCGGGCGGGCGGCACGCTGCCGATCTCCGACGTGCTCGCAGTCGCCGACCAGGTGCTCGACGTCCTCTCCGCGTTCCACGCGCGCAACGTCGTCCATCGCGACATCAAGCCGGGGAACCTCTTCGTCACGAAGTCCGGCGTGGTGAAGGTGCTCGACTTCGGGCTCGCCCGCCTGCGCGATCCGCGCATCAGCGGAGCGCCGACCGCCTCCGGCATCGTCCTCGGCACCGCCGCGTACATGCCGCCCGAGCAGGCGCAGGGGAAGACGAGCGACGTGGATGCGCGCGCCGACATCTTCGCCGTCGGCGCGGTCATGTTCCGTGCGCTCACCGGCCGGCCGATCCACGGCGCGAAGAGCGCCACCGAGCGCCTCTTCCAGGCGATGCGCGAGAAGGCGCCGTCGCTCGGCGTCGCCGCGCCGGCGATCGCGAAGGTCTCCCTCGGCACGGTGGGCGTCGTCGACAAGGCGCTCGCGTTCGACAAGAACGAGCGCTGGGCGACCGCCGCCGAGATGCGCCACGAGGTCCGCTCGACGTTCGCGCAGCTCAAGGGCGAGGTCGACAAGGCGCGTCTCGCGCACGAGCCGGCGCCGCCCTCGCGCGATCCGTCGCGCGAGGTGAGCGACATGTTCGACCAGATGCTCGAGCCGAGCATCATCGTCGACGTCAGCTTCGGCGATCTCGACATCACGCAGCCGCGCTAGATGCGGCCGCTCCGCGTGGTGACGTGGAACGTCCTCCACCGCGTGCACGCGGTGAACTGGAGCGAGGACCCCGTCGCCGCGTTCCCCGACGAGCGCGTGCGCATCGCGGGCGTCACCGACATGATCGTCCGCTGGCTCGCGAACGGCGTCGACGCCGTGTGCCTGCAGGAGGTGAGCGGCGATCAGCTCGCGAGCCTACGCGCCGCGCTCGCCGCAGGCGTCCACGTCTTCGAGCACACGTATCCTCGCGTCCCTCGCCTGCGCGGAGGAGGCGAGCCGATGCTCGACGACGCCAGCGAGCATCTCGTCGTCGCGACGACCTCGGCCGGCGCCCGCCTGCGCGACGCGTGCACGTTCGACAGCGATCCCGGCAAGGGGCTGCTCGCGGTCGATCTCGGCGGCGACGTCGCCCTCGTCGACACGCACGTCAGCTTCGGCGATCGCCGCGGCGCGCAGCTCGCGACCGTCGCACGCACGGCGCGCAGCGCCACGGGCGGCGCGATCGTGGTCGGCGACTTCAACGCGCGGGCGGATGTCGTGCGCGCCGGGCTCGGCGGCGACGTCGCGATCACGGAGCTCTCCGGCCGGCGCCCGACGCGCGTGCCGACGGCGGACCATCCCGCCGGCCAGACGATCGATCACGTCGTGGTGCTCGGCGGAGCGATCGTCGCGGCGGAGGTGCTCGACGGACGCGGGCTGTCGGATCACGAGCCGGTATCGGCCGACGTCCGCTGAGCGCCGGGGCGATCGACGAAGCCGAGCGCGTCGACGTCCGCCGCACGCACGACGTCGCCCTGCACGCGCGCGACCAGGCGCGAGACGATCATCGCGAGCTCGGCGTCCTCGCCCTCGAACGGATGCTCGACGAGACGCGCGAACGCCGCGGCCTCGATCCCCACGGGGCGGCCGCGCACGCGGAGCCCCTCGCGCGCGAGGCGATCGGCGACGATCGAGTGGAGGTCCTCCGGACGTTCGTGCAGGCCGGGCAGCACGATGGCGGGGGCATCGCCGATCCGCGCGAACAGCTCGGGGGCGAGGCGCCCTTCCTCGACGAGCTCGTCGAGCGCGCCCGTGGTGGTGAGCGCGAGCGCGACGTCGAGCGGCACCGCGCGCTCCCACGGCGGACGGCGCTCCGCGAGCGCACGCGCGACGAGGACCTGCACGTCGCGCGGGAGCGCCGCGCCGTCGACGAGCACCAGCATGCCGCGATCGGCGAGAGCGAGCGGCGAGCGTCGTTCGTCCGTCCAGCGCTCGACGTCGTGCTCGCGCGACGACGTCCCGTCGACGATGACGAGCGGCGCTTCCTTGCGCGGACCGCCGAGGTGCGCGCGCGCGATGTACGGCACCGGATCCATCCCCGGCTTCGCGACGAGGACCAGCGGCGCGTCCTGCGCGACCCGGCGCTCGAGCGCGTCGTACGCCATCCGGGAGACCGCCGAGTAGATGCCGACGGTCGCCGGCCGCGCGAGCCGGCTCGACGCGAGCACGTGGCGCCCGAGGTCGATCTCCGCCGCATGCCCCACGCGTGCGAGCTCGTCGTCGAGCGCGTCGATGCGCGCCTTGAGCTCGCGCTCGCGCTGGAGGTGCCGCTCGCGCGCGCTCGTCGACTGGCACACCGCGACGAACGCATCGGCGAAGCGCTTGGCGGCCATCGCCTCCTCGAGCGTGAGCGGCTCGTGACGCCCGCCCCCGGGGACGACGAGCAGCCCGTCGGGCTCGCCCGCCTCCGCGATCACCGTCGCGAACATCGCGTCGTGCGCGCGGAGCCACGACAGCAGCGGCCGGAGATCCGCGCGCCGGACCTCGAGCGCCTCGAGCACGGCGGTGCGGACGGTCGCGTGAGGCTCGGCCGACGCGACGTCGAACACGTCCGCCGGGAGCTCCGCCTCCTTCTCGTGGAGGTAGCCGGCCGCGTCCACCGTCAAGACGCGTGTAGGATGCAACATCCACAGCTCGGGGGAGGGCACCACCGTCGGCCCGGCGCCGACCATCGCCGCGCTCCGGATCTTCACCAGCGCATGCGCGATGGCCGAGCGCGGATCGCGGTCCTGGGCCGCCTCGCGCGCCGCCTCGAACGCCTCGAGCCACACGCCCTTCACCGGCAGGAACGGCTCCTCGAGCCGCGACGCGGTCGCCCCCACGACGAGCGCGACGACGCAGAAGAGGAGCGCGACCCCCGCCGAGCCCGGCATGTGCCCTTCGACCGCGAGCGCGGCGAGCACCGCGACGGGACCGCCGTACAGCGTGAGCGTCAGCGCCCGCCGTCCACGGCGCGCGAGCGCCGCCACGTCGCGCACGCGCGCGAGACGGACGATGGCGATCGAGGCCGAGGCGCCGGTCACCGCCACCGCCTCGTCGGCGGGCAGCACGCCGGCGATGGCGAGCGCGATGGCGACGAGCAGACCGACGCCGGCGGCGGCGGCGCACGCGAGCGCGCGCGGCGGCGCGACGAGCTCGAGGCGGCGGGCTCCCGCGACGAGGAGCGCGACGACGCCGACGGCGAAGAGCGAGAGCGATCCCGAGGCCGCCGCGATGACGGGAGCGCTGTCGCTCCAGCTCGGCGCGACCTCGCTCCACGCGAGCAGATCGACCGCCGCGGACGTGCCCCATCCGAGCACCACCGCCGCGATGCCTGCGCGCCCGATCATCTTCGCACTGACGCCGTTCGGCTCGTCGGCGTCGGTCGCGCGGGATGCGAGCCCCGCGTCGCCCTCCATGCGCGCGATCGCGCGCGCGCCCAGGATCGCCGCGCCGAGCGCTCCGCACGCGCGCGCGGCGGCCGCCCAGCCGGGACGCCCCGCGAGCGAGGAGGTGGCGATCACGAGCGAGAGGCTCGCGGCCGAGGCGAGCACCTCGCGCACCGGCGCGCCTTCGGCGGCCGCGGCGCGTGCGCCGGTCCACGCGACGACCATCGCGATCGCGATCGCCGCCCACGTGCCCGGCTTCGCGTCGCCGCTCGACGCCGCGGCCACCGCGACGTAGGCCGCGGGGAGCGCGAGCACGAGCGCGCGTCGTCTGGTCGTCGGCGTGATCATGCGGCATCCGCCCCCGAAACGAGGCGCCGCACCCTAGCATGGCCTTGGCGGAAGACCGCGGTTGTGGTCTTTTCGAGGGGCGATGTCGACGTCCGCGACGCGGCGTACCCGAGTGTTCCCGCCGCTCCTCGCCCTCGGGGCGTCGCTCGCGCGCCGGGGAGTGCTCGCCTGGATCTCGATCGCGGTCGGCGTCTTCACCGTGCTCGTCGCGTGCATCGTCGCGATCGCCGTCGCGCGGCGCGGGGGCGAGGCGCCCGTCCATACCGTCCCGATCGTCGCCTCGAGCGCGCTCGCCTGGGGCGCGGGCTTCCTCCTCGCGTTCGGCTCGGCGGCGCATGCGCTCCGCCGCGATCGCGCCGACGGCGTCCAGCACCTCCTCGTCGCGCGGACGACGTCGCTCCGCGCGTACGTCGTCGCGCGCATCGGCGGGCTCGCCGCCGTGCTCGCGGCGGTCGTCGCCGGCGGGACGCTGATCACCGGCCTCGTCGCGGTCGCCGCGTCGGCGCGCGTGGCCGGCGTACCGCGCACGCTCCAGGCGACCGGCGCCGCGGTCGTCTTCTCGATCGCGTTCTCGCTCGTGCTCGCGCCGCTCGCGTTCGCCGCGCTCGGCGCGCGCTCGCGAGCCGGCGGATACTTCTTCATGCTCCTCGTCGTCGTCGTGCCCGAGATGCTCGCGGGGATGCTCGGCAGCGTGCTGCCCGAGTCGATCACCGAGGTCGTCGCGATCCCCTCGGCGCTCGCCGCGCTGCGCTCGGCGCTCGCGCCGGGCAGCGCCGACGCGTGGCGTGCGCTCCGGGCGCTGGTCTCGCTCGTTCTCTGGGTGCTCTTCGCGTCGTCGCTCGTCCGTCGCACCGTCGTCGGGCTCGATCGCGGCGAGGACGAGGCATGATCGAGATCGCTTCGCTCTCCGCCCGTGGCGATCTGCCGACCGCACGCGGCGCGGCGCTGCTCCAGAACGTCTCGTTCTCGTGGGAGCGCGGCGTCCTCGCCGTGCTCGGTGCGCCGTACGACGGCACCACGCTGCTGCTCTCCGTGCTCGCCGGTCGCGTGAAGCCGAAGGCCGGGCGCGTCCACGTTCGCGGCGCCGTCGCCCACGTGCCCGTCGACGTCGTGCTGCCGGACGCGCTGCGCGTCGAAGAGGTCTGCGAGCTCGCCGCCGAGCTCCGGGGCGAGGCGCGCAAGCCCGCGGCCGAGAGGCTCGCGCCGCTCGGCCTCGAGGCGCTCGCGAAGCGCCGCACGAGCTCGCTCACGCCGGCGGAGGCGCGCGGCGTCTCGCTCGCGATCGCCCTCTCGTCGAACGCACCGGTGGTCCTGGTGGAGGAGCCGCTCGCGATGGTGGAGCCGACGGTGCCGAGCCGCGTGATCGACGCGATCCGCGCGCGCGCGACCTCCGGCGCATGCGTCGTCGTCACCACGTCCTCGGTGCGCGACGCGACGCGGCTCGCCGATCAGCTCGGCGTGCTCACCCGAGGCGTGTACGCGCCGCTCCCGCCGGCGCTCGCGCACGTCGGCCCGCACGGCGCAGGCGTCCGCATCGTGATCGCGCCCACCGCCGATGCGCGCGCGCAGGCGGCAGCGCTCGTCGCGGCGCTGACGGAGCACGCATCGGTGACCTCGATCGACACGTCGGGGAACGGCCCCACCGCGGCTGCCACGATCGCCATCCACGTGCGCGGCCCCGATCTCGTCGCGCTCGCGTCCGCCGTCACCCGCGCGATCGCGTCGGCGCGCGTCGACGTCGAGGCGATCGAGACGGCGGTGATGCCGCTCGACGCGATCCGCGCGACGCTCGCCGCGCCGCGACCGGGCGCGCTCCCGTCGCGGCCTCCGCCGCCGCTCTCGGCGCCTCCCCCGGCGATGCACGTCTCGCAGCCCCCGCCGCCGCCACCGTCGCCACCGACCGGAGAGCCTGCATGAGCCTGCCGCTCGCCCGTCAGCCGATCGCCCGTCTCACCCGCTCGCGTCGCGCGTGGGTGCTGATCGCGGGCTGGGCCGTGCTCGCGATCGTGAGCGCGATCGTGGTGCGTGCGCGCGGCCAGACCTCGGGCGCCGATCACGTCCTTCGCGGGGGCTTCACCCGCTTCATGTTCCCGCTGCTCACGTTCGCCGTCGTCGGCGCGATCGTCGGCGGCGCCGGCATGCGGAAGAGCATCCGCGGGATGGTGGGCCTCGGCGCGAAGCCGCGCAGCGCGGCGCTCGCGACCGCGCTCGTCGCGGCCGCTGCCTGCGCGGTCACCGGAGCCGTGCTCTTCGCCGCGGTGTGCGTCGCCGCGCACGGCCCGGCCGATCCGCCGCTCGGCGCGGACGTGCTCGCGTCCACGTGGATCGGCGCGCTCGGCGGCGCCGCGTACGGCGCGTTCTTCTCCGCGGGCGCGAGCATCGGTCGCGGCGGCGCGGGCCGCGGCGTCTTCCTCGCGGCCGACTTCCTCATCGGCGGCTCCGCCGGCGCGGGCGCGTTCTTCACGCCGCGCGGACACGTCCTCTCCCTCGTCGGCGGCCCGCTCTGCGCGGAGCTCTCGCAGCGCGCGAGCTCCGTCGTCCTCGTGCTGATCGTGCTCGCGTCACTCGGGCTCGTGGCGGCGCTCTCGCGGCGATCGGCGTAACCGCCACGCGGCGCGCACCTCGTCCGGGCGCGCGCCTTCGCGATCCCTGATTCGCGATCGATGAGCGTGAGCGCGGCGCGAGCGGGCAGACGAGCGGCTGGACGAGCGGGTGGACGAGCGGGTGGACGAGCGCCGGGGGGGGCCGCCAGGCGCCCGAGAACGTCAGCATGCTGAGTGCGCCAAGCGAAGCTTGGGAAAGGGGAAAGGGATGTAAGACCGGAAACCT
>JBDHVD010000216.1:0-13346 GCA_039809525.1 Labilithrix sp.
GACGCCGTACGCGAAGCCGAGCGTGGCGAGGCCGGTCGCGAGCAGCAGCCGGTTCGGGCCGCGGTCCTCGAGGCGGTACGGACGCTCCGCCGCCGCCGCGGGGGCGAGGGCCGGCGGGGTGGTCGGCTGCGTCGTCGCCTTCGAATCCGCGCGCGCCGGCCCCGCGAACGCGAGCGCCGCCGTCGACGTGGCGAGGACGAGAAGAGGAGCGAGCCGGCGCATGCGTCGAAGCTCGGGCTGCAAGGCAGGTGCCCGGGCGTCCGGGCGCGTGGCTGCGGCTCACCGTCGCTGTGCGCCGAACAAGTGCTCTATCCGCAACGGGAAGATCGACCCGTGTCCCACTCGTGACTTCACGCCACCCGCGTGGCATCTTGCCTCGACCGCACGCGACCTTCCGCGGCGAAGTGCACATGATTGCGGCGTATTGGCTTTGGTACGCCGCATGCTGAGGCGCAACACGCGTTCGAAGCAGAGCCGCTCGTCCGAGGTAAAGCAACCATGAAGGGACAAGTTCTCGTCGTCGACGATGAGCAGGAGACATGTGACCTGCTCGAGATGGCGCTCGTTCGTCACGGCTTCAAGGTGACGACGTCGTCCAACGCCCAGCGAGCCCTCGAGCTCGTGGCGGCGCAGGATTTCGACGTCGTGCTCACCGACCTGAGCATGCCGGAGATGAGCGGGCTCGATCTCTGCGAGCGCGTCCTCGGGACGCGTCCGCACATGCCGGTCGTGGTGATCACGGGGCAGGGAAGCCTCGAGACCGCGATCGGCGCGATCCGGGTCGGCGCGTACGACTTCATCACGAAGCCGGTCGACCCCAAGCTGCTCTTCCTCAGCGTGTCGCGTGCGATCCAGCACCGCCGGCTGCAGGACGAGGTGAAGCGCCTCCGCCAGGCCGTCGCCGACGGCGAGGGCGACGCCGCCAACATCATCGTCGGTCAGAGCGCCGCGATGCGGAAGGTGTACGAGCTGATCAGCCGCGTCGGCGAGAGCGACGCGTCGGTCCTCATCCACGGCGAGACGGGCACCGGCAAGGAGCTCATCGCGCGCGGCATCCACAACCGGAGCCGGCGCAAGGACGGCCCGTTCGTCGCCATCAACTGCGCGGCCGTCCCGCACTCGCTGCTCGAGAGCGAGCTGTTCGGCCATGCGCGCGGCGCGTTCACCGACGCGAAGGCGCAGCGCACGGGCCTCTTCGTGCAGGCGAGCGGCGGTACGCTCTTCCTCGACGAGATCGGCGAGCTCCCGCTCGACGTGCAGCCGAAGCTGCTGCGCGCGCTGCAGGAGCGCAAGGTCCGTCCCGTCGGAGCGAACCACGAGATCCCGTTCGACGCGCGCATCGTCGCGGCGACGAACCGCAACCTCGAGGACGAGGTCTACGAGAAGCGCTTCCGCGAGGACCTCTACTACCGCATCAACGTCGTGAAGATCGACGTCCCGCCGCTGCGCGAGCGCGGCGGCGACGTGCTCCACCTCGCGCAGCACTTCCTCAAGCAGTTCGCCCAGCGCAACGAGAAGCCGACGCTGGAGCTCTCGACGACGGCCGCCGAGAAGCTCATGGCCTACAACTGGCCCGGCAACGTCCGCGAGCTCGAGAACTGCATGGAGCACGCGGTCGCGCTCGCGCGCTTCGACCAGATCACGGTCGAGGACCTGCCGGAGAAGATCCGCGCGTACCGGGCCGAGCGCTTCGTCGTCGCGGCGAACGATCCGACCGAGATCGTCACGATGGACGAGCTCGAGCGGCGGTACATCCTCCGCGTCCTCGCGCTCGTCGGCGGGAACAAGTCGCGCGCCGCTCAGGTGCTCGGCTTCGATCGCCGCACGCTCTACCGCAAGCTCGAACGCTACGGCGCGGGCGGCGAGCAGCAGAAGAGCGAGCCGCCGGCCCCCGAGGCCTGAGACCGCGAAGCGGCACGGAACGGAGAGGCGCTCTCGGAAGGGGGCGCCTCTCCTCGTTCCATCCTCGCGCGTTTTCTTGCATTGGCGGTGAAGCGTGCCGCGAGGGGGGCGAACGAAATGGAAAGAGCCGGCTGCCTCGCGGCGGCCGGCCCGGTCGGGAGAAGGGGGATGCGGGAGCGATCAGGCGTCGGACGTCGAACCGTCTTCGCGGCTGTCGTCCCGTCGCTTTCCGCCCGCGGCGAGGTCGTCGCCGCGCAGCTCTGCGAGGGCGCGGAGGATCCGCGCGCGCCACTGCTCACGCTCTTCGGTCGCGGTGTTGATGGTGTTGCTCATCGCGCCGGGCTACCAAGCAGGTTCGGTGCCGCCGGCCGCGCGCGCGTGGATTGCGCGCGGATGCGGGAGAATCGCGGATCCCAGCGAACGGCGAGACCCCGTTGCGGCGGGGCAGAACGCGACCTCAGCCGTCGTCGTGGCTCGAATCACCACGCACGCGTGCCCGGTCCTCGCGCGGCCGCTTCACCGCGCGCCCGCCGCCGCGCGCGGTCTCGACGCCCGTCGCATCACTCGGTGACGATTGTCACGCGACGCGATCGCGTCGGATGCGTCCGGCGTCGGGTGGGACAGGGTGGTCATGCGGGCACGTCGCATGCACCCCGCCGGTCGACCGAATGGGACGCAGGCTGCGGCTCGGAAGGATCTTCGGCGTGGAGGTCGCGCTCGACTGGAGCTGGATCGTCACGTTCGTGCTGGCGGCGTGGACGCTCGTCTCCGTCGGCGCGCGCGTGCTCCCCGGGCTCGGTCCGCTGCGGCTCGCGCTGCTCGGCGGCGCGTCGGCCGCAGGTCTCTTCGCCTCGCTGGCGCTCCACGAGATCGCGAACGGCCTCGCGTCGCGCGCGTGCGGCGTGCCCGTTCGTCACGTCACCTTGTTCCTGCTCGGGGGCATCAGCGACGTCGAACGCGATCCCGCGTCGCCGCGGACCGAGGTGGTGAGCGCGCTCGCCGCGCCGGCCGCGAGCATCGCGATCGGTGCGGCCTTCGCGTTCGCCGTCGTCGTCTCCGGCGGTCCGCTGCCGCGCGGGCTCGACGACCTCGACCGTCTCGGTGCGCCGGGCGTGCTCCTCGTCTGGCTGGCGATCGCGAACTTCGCGATCGCTGCGGTGAACTTCCTCCCCGCGTACCCGCTCGACGGCGGACGCCTCGTGCGTGCGGCGTTCTGGAGGCTGACCGGCGACGTCGAGAAGGCGACGCGATGGGCCGCGTGGATGGGCCAGGTCGTCGGATGGCTGCTCGTCGTCCTCGGCGTCGCGCTCGCGTTCGCCGGGCAGGGCCCCGGCGTCGCCGGCGGCATGTGGACCGCGTTCGTGGGATGGTTCATCGCGTCGGCGGCGGCCCAGGGCTACGAGGGCATGCGCGTGCAGGACGCCCTCGCGGGGGTGCCCGTCGCGCGCCTCATGCGCCGGAGCTTCGTCGCCGTACCGGCGGACGTGACGGTGGGCACCGCGATGCGGACGTTCCTCGGGCGCTCGGACGGGCGACCGATGCCCGTCGTCGACGGTCACGAATTCCTCGGGCTCCTCTCGTTCCGCGACGTGCGCGATCTGCCTGCCGCCGCCTGGAAGAACACGCTGGTGCGCGAGATCGTCTCCGCGCATCCGCCGGAGAAGAAGACGACGCCCGACACGCCGGTCATCGACGTGCTGGGGATGCTGGGGGACGTGGACGTCGAGCGCCTGCCCGTCGTCGACGACCACCGTCTGATCGGGATGCTCGATCGACACGACGTGATGCGCTGGATCGAGGCGCACGCGACCGCGGCCGCCGTTCATCGAAGCGAGGCTTACTAGTGCGACCCGTCCAGCGATCCGATCACCTGACGCCCGGCCCCGCCGAAGACCGCATCTCCGGCATCGAGCCGATCGATCGCCAGCGCCGCGTGCCCACCGAGACGGGCATCGGTCCCGCGCCCCCGGCCACGCGCCTGAGCGACGGGCCGGACGCGGACTCGCCGACCATGCGCGAGCTCGGCCTGCGCACCGGCACGAACGTCGACGGCAACTACCGCATCGTGCGCCCGCTCGGGGCCGGCGGCATGGGCGTCGTGACCCTCGCGCACGACGAGCGGCTCGATCGGTTCGTCGCGATCAAGTTCATCCGGCCCGAGCTGTTCAAGCAGGCGAGCCTCCGCGAGCTGTTCCACGTCGAGGCGCGCGCGATGGCGCGCGTCAGTCATCCCAACGTGCTGACGGTCCATGCGTTCGGCGAGCACGACGGGATCCCGTACTTCGTCATGGAGTACGTCGAGGGGCCGACGGTCGAGGACTGGCTCCGGCGGCGCAAGGCGCGCGGCGCGGCTCCGGACGTCGGGGAGGCGGTGCGCCTGCTCGATCAGGTCTGCCTCGGCGTCGAGGCGATCCACGCAGCGAGCACCGTCCATCGCGACCTCAAGCCGTCGAACCTGCTCATGACCGGAGAGATCGTCGACGAGCAGCTCCGCGTCGCGGTGAGCGATCTCGGCGTCGCGCGCATCCTGGAGGACGGCTCGGGCGGTTCGTCCTGCGTGGTCGGCAGCGCGCAGTACATGGCGCCCGAGGCGGCGCTCGGCGACGACTCGAAGCCGGAGCTCGCCACGCGACGAGACGTCTACGCGCTCGGATGCATCGCCTACGAGCTGCTCACCGGACAGCCGCCGTTCGACGCTCCGAACGACATCGGGCTCATGTCGAAGCACCTCCTCGAGCCGCCTCCGCCGGCGACGTCGCTCCGCGCGGGGCTGCCGCCGGGTTACGACGAGGTGCTGCTGCGCGCCGTCGACAAGGACCCGCACAAGCGCTGGTCCTCGGTGGCGGAGCTGCGCCGCGCCCTCCTCGCGGTGCACGAGCGCGATCACGACCCGAAGCGGATCCTGGTGGCCGACGACGACGACGACTGGCGCGAGCTGCTCGAGCGCGCGCTCGCGAAGCGCTTCCCCGACGCGCAGATCGATCTCGTGCGCGACGGCGAGCAGGCGATCGCGAAGTTCGAGGAGCACCCGTACTCGGTCGTGCTCGTCGACCTGCAGATGCCCGCCGTCGACGGCATCGAGCTCACGTCGCGCCTGCGCGCGCAGAAGGCGTCCGCGGCGACGCCGATCATCGTGATGACGGCGGCGGGCGGTCCGGGCGAGTGGCGCCGGCTCTCGAAGATGGGCGCCGACGGCTTCCTGGTGAAGCCGGTCGACCCCGAGGACATCGCGATGTTGATCCGCCGGACGATCCGCTCCCGCGGGGGATGATCCGGACGTGAGCTTCACGCCGAGCGGAAACGGTCGAGGCGCTCGACGGCCCGCCTTCGTCGCTCAGCGCTCGGTCGCGCTGGGCGGCGGGTGCATCGGCAGGCGCACCTTCACGGCCGCGCCGACGATGCCTTTGCGTCCGGGAGGGAGCATGCTCGTGCCGGTGCTGATCTCGCCGCCGTGCCCGCGAACGATCTCCATCGCCATGGAGAGCGAGAGGCCGAGCCCGCGCGTCGAGCGACGCACGAAGCGGCGTCCGAACGTCGCCGCGGCGTCCTCCGCGAAGCCGGGACCGTCGTCGTCCACGCGCAGCGTCGCGATGCCGTTCTCCGACTCGAGCGAGACCTCGACGCGGGAGCACGCGAGGCGCAGCGCGTTGCCGATGATCTCGCGCACCACCACCACGAGCAGACGCGGATCCCCGCCCATGACGAGGGGCGCAGACGGCAGGTCGCACGCGGCCACGACGTCCTTGCGTCCGTCGACGGCGAGCGCGTCGTCGAGCGCCTGCTTCGTGAGCGCGCGCAGGTCGACGGCCGAGAGCTCCGGCTGGAGCGTCTCGGACTCGAGCTCGGCGACGAGCGCGAGGTGCTCGGACAGACGCATGAGCCGCTTCAGGCTCCGGCGCGCCATGGCGACCAGCTCGGGCCGCGCCTTCTCCGACGTGGCGAGCTCCTCGAGCACCGTCAGCGTCACGCCGGTGGGCGACGCGATGTCGTGCGCGACGCGACGGAGGAACTGCGTGCGGACGTGGACCGAGGGGTCGATCTCCGTCGGCTCGCCAGCGCCGCTGCTGGACGTGCCGTTCCGCAGGTTGATGGGATCGACGGCGCCGAGGAGCGACTGGACGGACATGAGCGGGTTCCCTTCGTTACACGGTCGAGATCGAGGAAGCGGAACTGCAGAAGCACGTTCCGGTCCAGCGCGGCAATCGCCTGCCGATGCGGAGCGCATGCGCATGCACGCCCGGCGGGACGTCGTTGCCGCGTGGCGGATCGCTCCACGTGAGGCGCGACGGACGGTGGAGCTCGACGCCCGGGCTGCGGCGTCCGCAGGCGCGCCGTCGATGGCGCGGCGGCCGGATCGGCATGGCACGAGAACGGCAGAGCGCTCGGCCGTGACGTCTCTCCGGACCGCGCTCGTCGTGCTCGTCGTCGCTCTCGCGAGCGCGGCGTGTCGCACGTCGGCGGCCGACCAGAGCGCGGCCCAGCGCGCGACGGCGGAGGCCGAGGAAAAGGCGTCCGAGACGACGATCACGAGCGCGGCGATCGAGCCGCGCGAGGAGGCGCAGGCCGACGTCGAAGGCGCGCTCCGCGAGCAGCAGCTCGACTACCGCCGCAGGTTGCAGTCCGCGCTCGACGCGCTCGATGCGGGCCGCGCCGACGCGAAGAAGAAGGGGCCTGCGCACGCGAAGGTCCTCGATGCACGGCGCGAAGTGCTCAAGCGCGATCTCGACGCGCTCGACCGCACGACCGCGCAGGAGTGGGCCGCACTGAAGGCGCGGATCGACCGCGATCTCCGGGAGCAGACGAACAACGAGCGACAGGGGAGATGAGCCGATGGCACTCGCGCACCGCACGAGCAGGAGCCCGCGCCGCCGCACGTCGATGATCGTTCCGCGCGAACGCGAGAGCGGCGTGCGGCTCCGTTCGGACGCGCCGGCCGCGAGCCCGGAGGACCTCCGTGCGTTCGCCGCCGCCGCGGAGGCGGCCGCGCTGGGCCTGTCGGTGTGCGCCCGTCGGGCGCGCGCGCGCGACGTCGCCGAGGAGGCCGCGTCGCTCGCCGCGACGACCCTCGCGGACGCCGCCCGGGTGAAGGACCTCGTGCCCGGCGGCATGCGCCGTCCGTCGACATCCGAGCGGCTCCGCTGGGAGTGGCTCGCATCGACCGCGTCGCTGCTCGACGGCGGCGCCGAGCGACGCCTCGCGGAGGAGATCGGGCGTCATCTCGCGATCGCCGCCGACGTCGCGGCGCGCCTCGACGGCGAGCAGCCCGCCGTCGCCGACGCTGCCGAGCGCCTCCGGTCGGCCGCGTCGTTCTGCCGCTCGCTCGCGCAGGGCGCCGACCCTCTCCGCGCCCGCCCCGCGGCCGCGCTCGGACGGCTCTGAGCCGGTCGTGCGGCGTCTCGTGGCGCGACCACGCCAAGACGCCCCGTGTGTGGCGATCGTGCACGTGGGCTGCGACGACTCGCCTCGCAAAAACGCGACAAGCGTGGCGGTTCGACCCTTGCATGGGCTGCGGCGCCCGCACCCGGTCCGGAGCGGGGCGGCACATCCTGGGAGGAATTCCTCGTGGCGGACATGGACGATCTCTCGGCCCCCCGTAGCAAGCGGCGCAAGGGCAGCAACGGCAACGGCAACGGCAATGGAAACGGCCACGGGCGCAGCAAGGCGACCGAGGCCGAGCTGGTCGCCACCGCCCTCGAAGCGCTCCACAAGGGCGAGTTCAATCATCGCCTTCGTCCGCGCGACGGCGTCTCCCGCGAGCTCGCCGAGGCGTTCAACGATCTCGCCGAGCGCCTCGACCACACGGCCCTCGAGCTGGCCCGCATCACGCGCGTCGTCGGCCGCGACGGCGAGATGGGCGAGCGCCTCCGGATGGAGGGCCTGCGCGGCGGCTGGGAGACGATCGGCGATTCGTTCAACACGCTGATCGGCGACCTGACCCGGCCGACGACCGAGGTCGCGCGCGTCATCATCGCCGTCGCCGAGGGCGACCTGTCGCAGAAGATGGCGCTCGAGATCGACGGCAAGCCGGTCCGCGGCGAGTTCCTCCGCATCGGCATGACCGTCAACCGGATGGTCGATCAGCTGCGCGGCTTCGCCAGCGAGGTCACGCGCGTCGCTCGCGAGGTAGGCACCGAAGGCAAGCTCGGCGGCCAGGCGCACGTGCCGGGCGTCGCCGGAACGTGGAAGGACCTCACCGACAACGTCAACTCGATGGCGTCGAACCTGACCACGCAGGTGCGCGGCATCGCCGGCGTCGTCACCGCGGTCGCGAACGGCGACCTTTCGAAGAAGCTCGTCGTCGAGACGCAGGGCGAGATCCTCGAGCTGAAGAACACCGTCAACACGATGGTCGATCAGCTCTCGTCGTTCGCGCGCGAGGTCACGCGCGTCGCGAAGGAGGTCGGTACCGAGGGCAAGCTCGGCGGCCAGGCGCAGGTGCGCGGCGTCTCCGGCACGTGGAAGGACCTCACCGACAGCGTGAACGCGCTCGCCGGCAACCTCACCGTGCAGCTCCGCGACGTCTCCAAGGTCGCGACCGCGATCGCCGGCGGCGACCTCACGCAGAAGATCACCGTCGAGGTCCAGGGCGAGATGCTCCAGATCAAGAACGTGATCAACACCATGGTCGACTCGCTCGGCACCTTCGCCGCGGAGGTCACGCGCGTCGCGCGCGAGGTCGGCAGCGAAGGCAAGCTCGGCGGCCAGGCCTTCGTGCCCGGCGTCGGCGGCACGTGGAAGGACCTCACCGACAGCGTCAACGGCATGGCGTCGAACCTGACGAGCCAGGTGCGCAACATCGCGCTCGTCACGACGGCGGTCGCGAACGGCGACCTCTCGCAGAAGATCACCGTCGACGTGAAGGGCGAGATCCTCGAGCTGAAGAACACCATGAACACCATGGTCGACCAGCTCCGGTCGTTCGCCGCGGAGGTCACGCGCGTCGCGCGCGAGGTCGGCAGCGAAGGGAAGCTGGGCGGGCAGGCGTTCGTGCCCGGCGTCGGCGGCACCTGGAAGGACCTGACCGACAGCGTCAACGGCATGGCCTCGAACCTCACCATGCAGGTCCGAGGCATCGCCAAGGTCGTCACCGCGGTCGCGAAGGGCGATCTCTCGAAGCGCCTCGTCGTCGACGCGAAGGGCGAGATCGCCGAGCTCGCCGAGACGATCAACGACATGACCCAGACGCTCGGCATCTTCGCCGACCAGGTCACCACCGTCGCGCGCGAGGTCGGCACCGAGGGCAAGCTCGGCGGCCAGGCGCGCGTGCCCGGCGTCGCGGGCACGTGGAAGGACCTCACCGACAACGTCAACTCGATGGCGTCGAACCTGACCACGCAGGTCCGCGGCATCGTGAAGCTGGTCACCGCGGTCGCCAACGGCGACCTCTCGCAGAAGTTCACGATGGACGCGCAGGGCGAGATCGCGGCCCTCGCGGACACGCTGAACACGATGACCGATACGCTCCGCGCCTTCGCGAGCGAGGTCACGCGCGTCGCGCGCGAGGTCGGCACCGAGGGCAAGCTGGGTGGTCAGGCCAAGGTGCCGGGCGCCCAGGGCGGCTGGCGCGATCTGGTCGACAACGTCAACCAGCTCGCCGAGATCCTCACCAACCAGATCCGCGCGATGAGCGACGTCGCCACCGCGGTGACCGAGGGCGATCTCACCCGCGTCGTCACCGTCGAGGCGCAGGGCGAGGTCGCGCAGCTGAAGGAGCGCGTCAACCAGATGATCGCGAACCTGCGTGAGACCACGCAGAAGAACCGCGAGCAGGACTGGCTGAAGACGAACCTCGCGCGCTTCAGCGGCATGATGCAGGGCCAGAAGAGCCTCGAGTCCGTCAGCCGCATGATCATGAGCGAGCTGACGCCGCTCGTGCAGGCGTCGCACGGCGCGTTCTTCATCATGGACGAGAACGAGGGCAAGACGCTGCGCCTGCTCGCGACGTACGCCTACAAGGAGCGCAAGCACGTCGGCAACCGCTTCCGCATCGGCGAGGGCATCGTCGGCCAGGCGGCGCTCGAGAAGAAGAGCATCCTCCTCACGAAGGTCCCGACCGACTACATCCACGTCACCTCGGGCCTCGGCGAGGCGCCGCCGCTCAACCTCGTCGTCATCCCGATCATCTTCGAGGACGAGGTCCGCGCGGTCATCGAGCTCGCGAGCTTCGAGCCGTTCAGCCCGATCCATCGCGTGTTCCTCGATCAGCTGTCGGAGAGCATCGGGATCGTCCTCAACACCATCGGCGCGAACGCACGCACCGAGGAGCTCCTCAAGCAGTCGCAGTCGCTCGCGAACGAGCTCCAGGAGCAGTCGCGCGAGCTGCAGCAGCAGCAGGAGCAGCTCAAGCGCTCGAACCAGGAGCTCGAGCAGCAGGCGCAGACCCTTCGCGCGAGCGAGGAGATGCTCCGCGAGCAGCAGGAAGAGCTGCAGCAGGTCAACGAGGAGCTCGAGGAGAAGGCGTCGCTGCTCGTCGAGCAGAACAAGGCGGTCGAGCAGAAGAACAAGGAGGTCGAGCTCGCGCGCCTCGCCGTCGAGGAGAAGGCGCAGGCCCTCGCGCTCAGCTCGAAGTACAAGAGCGAGTTCCTGGCGAACATGAGCCACGAGCTCCGGACGCCGCTCAACAGCCTGCTCATCCTCGCGAGGATGCTCTCCGACAACAAGGAGGCGAACCTCAACGAGAAGCAGGTCGAGTACGCGAAGACGATCCACGCCGCCGGCACCGATCTCCTCAACCTCATCAACGAGGTGCTCGATCTGTCGAAGGTCGAGGCGGGCAAGATCGAGATCTACCCGTCGGACGTCCAGCTGAAGGACATCGCCGATCACGTCCGGCAGAACTTCGCGCCGGTCGCGAGCCAGAAGGGCCTCGAGTTCGACGTGGAGATCGCCGAGGACGCGCCGGTCGTCATGCGCACGGACGGGCAGCGGGTCCAGCAGATCCTGAGGAACCTGCTGGGCAACGCGTTCAAGTTCACCGAGCAGGGCAAGATCGTCGTGCGCGTGCATCACCCCGCGCCGAAGACGAAGTTCAACTCTCCGACGCTGATCAACCACTCGGACGCGGTCATCGCGTTCTCGGTGTCCGACACGGGCATCGGCATCCCGCGCGACAAGCAGCAGCTCATCTTCGAGGCGTTCCAGCAGGCGGACGGCACGACGAGCCGCAAGTACGGCGGCACGGGTCTCGGCCTGTCGATCAGCCGCGAGCTGGCGCGGCTCCTCGGCGGCGAGCTCCGCGTCGAGAGCGAGCCGGGGAAGGGCAGCACCTTCACGCTGTACCTGCCGGCGCAGTACGAGCAGCAGACGCCCTCGCTGCGCGGCGAGTCGCGCGTCGAGGAGCCGATCGAGCCGCTGCCCAACGGCGAGGTCGAGGACGACCGGCATCGCATCGTGCCGGGCGACCGCGTGCTCCTCGTCGTCGAGGACGATCCGACGTTCGCGAAGACGCTGCTCGGCATGGCGCGCGACCGCGGGTTCAAGGGGGTCGTCGCGCTCCGCGGCGACGACGGCCTCGCGATCGCGCGGCGCATCCTCCCGAGCGCGATCCTGCTCGATCTTCAGCTGCCGATCGTGGACGGTCTGCGCATCCTCGAGCAGCTCAAGGCGCACCCGCAGACGCGGCACATCCCGGTGCACGTGCTCTCGGGCCTCGACAAGAAGCACGAGGGCCTGTCCCTCGGCGCCGTCGCCTACGTCGAGAAGCCGGTGAGCAAGGAGGGCCTCGACAACACGTTCGCCGAGATCGAGGGCTTCCTCGAGCGCAAGGCGTCGCGGCTGCTCATCGTCGAGGACGACGATCGCGAGCGGCAGAGCATGGTCGAGCTCATCGGCACGGAGGGCGTGGAGACCACCGCGGTCGGCACGCTCGACGAGGCGCTCTCGGCGCTGGACGAGGACCGCTACGACTGCATGGTCCTCGACCTCTCGCTGAAGAAGGGCTCGGGCTTCGAGCTGCTCGAGCGCATGGCGAAGCGGCCGGAGCTCCGCAGCCTCCCGGTCATCGTCTACACCGGACGCGATCTCTCCTCGCAGGAGGAGACGCGGCTCAAGAAGTTCGCGCGGTCGATCATCCTGAAGGACGCCCGATCGCCCGAGCGGCTCCTCGCGGAGACCACGCTGTTCCTCCACCGCGTCGAGGCGCAGCTCGCGGCGCCGAAGCGGAAGATGCTCCACGACGCGGCGAGCGCGGAGACGACGTTCAAGGGGCGGAAGGTCCTCGTCGTCGACGACGACGTCCGCAACATCTACGCGCTCTCGTCCGTCCTCGAGGAGGCGGGCATGAACGTGGTCTTCGCGGAGAACGGACGCGACGGCATCGACATGCTCAAGCAGACGCCGGGGATCAGCATCGTCCTGATGGACGTGATGATGCCCGAGATGGACGGGTACGAGACGATGCGTCGCATCCGTCAGATGCCCGAGTACAAGAACCTCCCCATCCTCGCCCTCACGGCGAAGGCGATGAAGGGGGATCGCGAGAAGTGCCTCGCCGCCGGCGCGAGCGACTACGTCACCAAGCCCGTCGACCCCGACCAGCTGCTCTCGCTCATGCGCGTGTGGCTCTACTCGAATGCGGAGTGACCGGCGGTGATCGCGAACCGGAGCGGCTCGTTCGTGCGCGTGGATGCGCCCGTCGACGACGAGGATGACCTCGCCGCCGAGCAGGCGCATTCCCGGTTCGCCGGCGTGTCGCCCCTCGAGCGCCTCGAGGTCGAGTTGCTGCTGGAGGCCGTCTATCGCCATTACGGCTACGACTTCCGGCAGTACGCGTTCTCGTCGCTCCGCCGCCGGCTGAAGAAGCGGCTCGAGGCCGAAGGGCTCGAGACGTTCTCGCAGCTCCAGGACCGGGTGCTCCACGATCCGACGGCGATGGAAGGGATGCTGCGGGACATGTCCGTGAACGTCACGGGCATGTTCCGGGATCCGACGTTCTTCCTCGCGCTCCGGCAGAAGGTCGTGCCGCTGCTGCGCACCTACCCGTTCGTGCGCATCTGGCACGCCGGCTGCGCGACGGGCGAGGAGGTCTACGCGACGGCGATCGTGCTCGAGGAGGCGGGGCTCTACGACCGGGCGCGCATCTACGCGACGGACCTCAACGTGCACGCGCTCGACCGGGCGAAGGCGGGGATCTTCCCGCTCGCCCGGATGCGCGAGTACACCGCGGCGTACCAGCAGGCGGGCGGCGAGCGCTCGTTCAGCGAGTACTACACGGCGAACTACGACGCAGCGCTGTTCGACTCGCGGCTCCGGCGGAACGTGCTGTTCGCCCAGCACAACCTCGCGACCGACACGTCGTTCAGCGAGTTCAACGTCATCTTCTGCCGGAACGTCCTCATCTACTTCAACCGGGACCTCAAGAACCGCGCGCTCGAGCTGTTCGGCACGAGCTTCGCGCCGTCCGGCATCCTCTGCCTCGGACGCCGCGAGTCGCTGCGCTTCACGTC
>JBDHVD010000217.1:0-13341 GCA_039809525.1 Labilithrix sp.
GGCGAGCCGCGCGTCGATCCGGCCGCCGAGGCGCGCGCCGAGCACGACCGGCTCGTGGCGGAGGCCGCGCGCGCCGTGCAGATCGATCTCTACAGCGAGGGCTGGGGCCCGAGCTGCCGCAAGGCCCGCGCGTGGCTCGATCGCGAGGGGATCGCCTACAGCTACCGCGACACCTCGGACGACGTGAACAAGCACACCATGCGCGCGCTCAACCCGAACAGCACGATCCCGACCATCGACATCGAGGGTCAGGTCGTCGTCGGGTTCGATCCGCGCGCGATGCGGTCGGCGATCGTTCGCGCCGCCGAGGCGCGCGTCGCGAAGAGCCGGCGCTGATCGTCGGGCACGTGCGGTGCACGGTGCGTAGCCATGACACCGGCAAAGCTCCTCGCGATCGCGATGCTCGGCGCATCCCTCGCGGTGTCGACGGCCGCATTCGCCGACAGCGCGAGAGTGAAATCGCTGCGCGCCGACGTGCAGAGCCTCGAGACCCGCTCGCATGCGATCCGCCGTCGTGCGGAGCACGCCGGCTCGGAGGTGCGCCGCGAATCCGAGCGCGTCGTCGCGGTCGTGGATCGGCGCTGCCTCTCCGCGAGCACCCGGCTCTCGTTGGTCGAGCTGCTCGGGGACGAGGCGGACGCCACGTCGCTCGACCAGATCGAGACCACCTTGCAATCGGCCGATCGCCTCCTGGCAAGAGCCGAGAGCTGGTACGGGATCCGTCCGCTCAGCCGAGCTTCGCCTTGATCCGCGCGACGGTCTCGGGCGCGGCGCGCCACGTGACCACGACGCCGGTCTCTTCCCACTTCTCGTCGACGACGCGGCCGTTGTCGTGCATCTCGCTGAGGACCGCCTGCCGATCGTAGGGCACGACGATCTCCGCCTCTTCGTAGCCCTCCTCGAAGAACGCGACGATCTTCTCGCGGAGCCACTTCACGCTCTCCCGATCGTGCGCCGAGACGAACCACGCCTCGGGGTACCGCGCACGGAGGCGCGCGAGCTCCTTCTCACCGAGGAGATCGACCTTGTTCATCACCACGGTGGCGGGCAGATCCCCGGCGCCGATCTCCGCGAGCACCTCGTGCGTCACCGCGAGCTGCGACTCGAACGAGGGATCGGCCGAGTCGACGACATGGAGCAGCAGCGACGCCTCGTGCGCCTCGTCGAGCGTCGACTTGAAGCTGGCGACGAGATCGTGCGGCAGCTTCTTGATGAAGCCGACCGTGTCGCTCACGAGGATGCGCGGCTTCGCCTCGGGGTGCAGCGCGCGCACGGTGGTGTCGAGCGTGGCGAAGAGCTTGTTCTCGACGTAGACGTCGCTCCCCGTGAGCGCACGCATGAGCGACGACTTGCCGGCGTTCGTGTAGCCGATGAGCGCGACCCGCCGCGCGTTGCGCCGGTGCTGGCGGCGGACGTCCTGCTCGCGCTGGATGCCGGCGAGCTCCTCGCGTAGCTCCGCGATGCGGTCGCGGATCTTCCGGCGGTCGAGCTCGAGGGCGGCCTCGCCGGCGCCGCGTCCGCGCTGGCGCTCCTTGCCGCCGGGCGACTCGCGCAGGCGCGGCGCGGTGTACGTGAGCCGCGCGATCTCGACCTGCAGGCGCGCCTCGCGGCTCTTCGCGTGGCGGTGGAAGATCTCGATGATGACGCCGGTACGATCGAGCACCGTCGTGCCCGTCGCGCGTTCGAGGTTCCGGAGCTGCGAGGGCGTCACGTCGTGATCGATCGCGACGAGATCGATCTTCGGCTTCGCCGAGGGAGCGCCGCCTTCGAGCTCGTCCTCTTCTTCGTCGACCTCGTCCTCGACGCCGCCCAGCTCGGCCTCGCGGCGGAGGCGCGCCTTGTCCTTGCGCTTGGGCGCGGTCGTCCCGACCTCGCCGCTGCCGCCGGTGAGCTCCCCGAGCTCCATCAGCTTGCCCTCGCCCACCACCGTGGAGTGCTCGAGATGGTGGCGGACCTGCGTGACGCGCCCGACCACGTCGTAGCCCAGCGTCTGCACGAGCCGCCCTAGCTCGTCCATGCTGGAGACGAACTCCTGATCGTCGACGTCGCTGGTCTGGACTCCGAGGAGGACGGCCTTCACGGCGCCCACAGTAATTCTTTTCCGCGCCGATCCGTGCCAAACTCCACGCCGTGGCAGACGACGAGAAGGACGGATTCAAGGCGTTCGCGCCCGTGCTCCATCTCCTGTTCGTCGCGGCGGCGGCGCTCGGCGTCTACAGCTTCGTGTCCGTCGCGAAGGAGGCCGAGACCCGGCGCCGCTGCGGTCCGACGTGTCTCCTCCGCCCGAGCTACGCCGGCTACGAGAAGAAGGCGCCGAGCTTCGCGCTCAAGGACGTGAAGGGGCAGGACGTCTCGCTCGACAGCTACAAGGGCAAGGTCGTCGTCCTGAACTTCTGGACGAAGACGTGCGGGCCCTGCATGGAAGAGATGCCCGAGATCGCCGACCTCGCGCGCATCCTCAAGCCCATGAGCGACGTCGCGGTCGTCACCGTCTCGACCGACGAGACCGCCGAGGAGGCTCACGGCACGCTGAAGGCGGTGCTCCGCGAGGAGCCTCCGTTCCCCATCCTGATGGATCCGGACCTGAAGGTGGTGCGCGACAAGTTCGGCACCTCGCTCTACCCGGAGACCTGGATCATCGACAAGAACGGCGTCATCCGCGCGCGGTTCGACGGCGCGCGCGAGTGGTCGAACGCGACGGTCGTGCAGCTCGTCGAGCAGATCCGCACCGGCGGCTACTGCCCGGCCCAGGCGCGCGACGGGAAGTTCGTCGGCGACAGCGCGCGTCTCTGCGAGACGGTCAGCGGCGGCTGATCAGCCGCTCGGCTTGCCCGAGCCGCGCGCGGCCTCGAGGTCGTCGCGCCGCGCGAACGGCTGCGGCGAGGCCGCGACCGCGCGGAGGTACGTCGGCAGATCGACGACCTCGTAGCCCCACTTGTCGGGATGCGCGGGGTCGTACGGACGATCGCGCAGGAACGCGAGGAGGCGCTTGAGGACGGGCAGCGTGGTGCGCTTCACGTCGTGGAGGAGGACGATCCCGCCCTCCTTGTAGTCGAGCTGCGCGACGAGGTCGTGGAACATCTCGTCGGGATCGCCGCGTTGCATGTCCTGCGCCTCGACGCTCCAGAGCAGCACCTCGAGGTTCCGGTCCCGCGCGAGCTGCTCGCCGAAGTCGTCGAGCCGCCCGTACGGCGGTCGAAAGAGGATCGGGCGCGTACCGATGACCCGCTCGATCGACGCCGCGCCCCGGTCGATCTGCGCGATGACGTCGGGCCGCGGGAGCGCGGTGAGGTTCGCATGATCGTGCGTGTGGTTGCCGACGAGGTGCCCCGCGCGGACCACCCGCTGCAGCACGCGGCGCACCTGCTTCGCGCGCCCGGAGTTGCCGTCGAGGTAGCCGCCGATCACGAAGAACGTCGCGTGCACGCGGTGCTTCGCGAGCAGCTTCAGCACCGCGGGCGTCGTCTCGGGCGTCGGTCCGTCATCGAACGTGAGCGTGACGAGCCGCTTCGCCTGGCCCGGGCGCTTCGCCGGCCCCTCGGCGACCATCCACGCCTTGGTGATGCTCGCCTCCGGGTTCGTCCGCGGCCAGGGCGCGAACGAGGGCACGAGCGACGGGTCGGTCTCCTGCGGCAGCGCCGGGGGATCGGGCGGGAGCGGGGCCGGCGCGGGTGGAGCGGGCTCCTCCGAGCGGACGATGCGCGGCAGCCGGAGCTCGGGGCGACCGAGGCTCACCCACGATCCCGCGGCGAGCGAGACCGTCGCGACCAGCGCGGCGCGGAGCAGACCCTGCATCGATCGCGATCGTAGTCAGGCGCGGCGGCAGGCGGCCAAGAACGCCGCGCTGCGGCTTATCGAAGCGTCACGGATGAAGGCCGGGGATCGACGCGGCCGGCGCCCACCCCGGCGGCCGCGTGACATCCGCGGCCCAGCGCGCGGCGAACGCGTCGCGCATCACCAGCTCGGCGAGCTTTCCTCGCGGGGAGAAGCCCCACTCCGCCTCCTGCGAGACGTCGTCGGGATCCGCGTACACGCGCCAGACGAAGAAGCCCATGAAGGACGGCTCGTCGAGGAGCGGCGCGATGAGCGCGCGGTACGCGTCCGCCTGCGCGCGCTCGTCGACGACGACGTCTTTCATGTCGTCCGGCCACAGCCACGGCTTGATCGCCGGGTCGCGCCGCGTCGTGTAGCCGATCTCGGTGAACATCACGGGCCGCTGCCAGGTGGTGGCGAGGGCGCGCACGCGGTCGCGCACGCGGGCTCCGCCTTCGAGCAGCTTCTCGAACGGCGCGCCGTCCTCGTCCGCCAGGGGGAAGAACGCGTTGACGCCGATCACGTCGAGCTCGCCGAGGACGAGCGTGTGCTCGACGTCGTCCCAGTTCGCGGAGTAGGTGATCGGACCCTTGTAGACTCCACGCAGCTCGCGCACGAGCGAGACGAAGCTCGGCGCGCGAGGGGTCGTCACCCACGAGCGCAGCTCGACGCCGGCGGAGAAGAGGTCCGCCTGCCCTCGCTCGGCGACCTCGGCCCAGGCACGCACGAACGCGCCGTAGCTCTTCGCCCACGCGTCCCATCCGGCGTCGGTCTCGGGATCGATCTTCGCGCGCCACTCGCCCGACTCGACCCAGAGGTGCGGCACGAGCATGACCCGGAGGCCGCGGGCATGGGCCATCGCGAGCGCGCGGAGGACGTCCTCGCGGTTCTCGGCGAAGGGCTTCTCGAAGCTGGGATCGACGCCGCGCCCCTTCAGATCGCCGACGCGGCCGAACGGCGTGATCGCCACCCACGTCGCGCCCGCGCGCGCCACCTCGTCGAGCGTCCGGCCGTACGCCTCGCTGCCGTAGCCGACGCCGGGATGGTACGCGTTCTCGATCGGGCCGACGGTGATCCCGCGCACGCCGTCCTGCCCCGCGAGGCGCCAGCCGTCGGCGGCTCTCGGCGGCATCACGCGCGCTCCGCTCGCGCCGGCATGCGTCGCGAGGAGACCGGCGGAGGCCACGAGCGCGGCGGCGAGCGAGCGCATCATCGGCCGTCGATCATCGCGTCGGTGAGCTCACCGATGCGCGCGGCCACCGCGTCGGCCCCCGCGGCCGCGAGGCGATCGGCCGGATACGAATGCGCGACCGCCGCGCAGCGGAGCTTCGCATGCTTCGCCGCGGCGATGCCCGCGAGCGAGTCCTCGATCACCGCGACCCCGGAAGGCGCGCCCTCGCGTCCGAGCGCGCGCAGGCCGAGGAGGTATCCCTCGGGGTGCGGCTTGCATTCGGTGGTGTCCTCGGCCGACACGATGAACGCGACGCGGTCGCGCACACCCATCACCCCGAGCGCGTGCTCGATCTCGTGACGGAGCGCACCGGAGACGATCCCCACCGGTCCGAGCGCCGCCCTCCGCGCGACGATGTCCGGCGCGCCCTCGAACACCACGAGGTCGGTCGCGATGCGCGCCATGTACATCGGCTTCTTCGCCTCGATCAGCCGGGCGACGTCCTCGTCCGTCGGCGTGCGCCCCGCATCGACGAGCATCGCGCGAAATGCGCCCGCGTCGTCGAACCCGAGGTAGCGCTCCTCGTACGTCGCGTCGTCGATCGTGATCCCGAGCGGCTTCATCACGTCGCGGAACGCGGCGAGGTGGACGGCCTCGTCGTCGATCAGCACGCCGTTGAAGTCGAAGAGCGTCGCGATCACGGGGTCTCCGTATACCCCGCGCCGCGCTCAGAGGTCCACGCCGACGCCGATGCCGAGCCCGAAGCGCAGCCATACGCCGCTGGCGTCGATCGGCGTCGTGCGCACGCCGGCGAACGCGGGGTGGAGCTGCATGCTGATCGGCATCGCCGTGAGCCGGAGCGCGCCGGTGATCGCGTAGTCGACCTGCGCGCCGAGGAGCACCGCCGGACGGAGGCCCGGCGACGACGTGCAGCTCGGGATGAACAGATCGCCGCCGGTGTCGGGCACCGCATACGCGGCGACGCCGATCCCGCCCACGCCGACGACGCGCAGGCGCGGCACGACGTCGAACCCGGCCGTGCCGATGCCGAAGATCGAGATCGCGGTCGCGTCGAAGCTCCCCGGCAAGGTCCCGTTGCATCCCTGCACCGTGCTCGGCGCGCCCACGGTGTTGCGCCACGAGTCGCCCGAGATCGCGAAGAGCCCGCCGAGCGCGAGCGCCGGTCCCGCGTCGCTCAGCCGGTACGTCCCGGACAGCATCGCGCCGGGCGAGCCGTCTCCGCCGATCCCGCCGTAGCGCGGCAAGACGAGGTTCACGATGCCGCGAAGGGCGATGCGGCGCTCCTCCTGGTCCGCGTACGGGTTCTGCGGCGGCGCGGGGCGCTCGTCCTTCGCGAGCGGCACGTCCACGATCACCGCGCGGCCGTAGCGCGCCTCCACCTGGCGCGCGGTCGAAGTGTGCTTGTCGTGCGAGACGACGACGGTGTGCGGCCCGGGCGCGACGGTGATCGACACCGGCGTCTTGCCCTCCTCGACCGTCTTGCCGTCGACGCTGACGGTCGCGCCCGTCGGCGACGACGAGACGGTGAGCGTGCTCGGCCTCCGCCGGAGCTCGTCGAGCTGCTCGCTCGCCTCCTTGCGATCGTCCGGCGGCAGGTTCGGCGTCTCGAGGTAGCGCTCGAGCATCTCCGCGGCCTGCTCGGGCTGATCGAGGCGGAGGTGACACTTCGCGATGTTCCACAGCTCGAACGGCGGTCCGCCGAGGCGATGCGCCTCCTCGAAGTACCGGATCGCGTCGTTGTACCGTCCTTCGCCGAACGCCTTCACCCCCTCCTTGTCGAGCACCCGCGCGCGGGATAGATCGTCGGTCGCCGGCGCGCGGCGGCGCGTCTGCCCGGCCGCGTTCGCGGGCAACAGCGCAAGGACGGCGGCTATGGCGAGGACGATCGAGCGCACGCGAGTTTCGGCCGCTTGGGGGTCGCCGATTATGTCACGTAACCGGGCGCGCTCGGTGCTGGTGTTCGCCCTCGGCCTCTTGTTCGCGTTGCGGCTTCGGCCCCTCGCGATCGCCACGCTCGACGCGCGCGAGTGAGGCCGCCGAGCCGCGACGACGTGCGCGCTCCCCCTCGTCTCGCCTCGCCTCGCCTCGTCCCGCCTCGCCTCGCCTCGCCTCGCCTCGCCTCGCCTCGCCTCGCCTCGCCTCGCCGTCGCCTCGCCTCGCCTCGCCGTCGCCTCGCCTCGTCTCGCCTCGCCTCGCCCTCGCCTCGCCTCGCAGGACCGGACAATCGTCAGCATGCTGACAATCCTGTCCGGGCTCTCGTCCGTTCCTCACGATCTCGCCTGACCGGGCCAGCGAAGGGGGTGGCCCGGGCCAGCGGATCGAACGATCGTTCGTCGACATCGTCAGCATGCTGACGATGTCGACCGCCTCGCGAGGGGGGCGGGGAGGCGGTGGGGCGGGGAGGCGGATGCGGTAAGCCGGGGAGGCGGTAAGCCGGTGAGGCGGTGAACAGACCGCGCCGAGCGGGCGGGCGGGCGGGCCACTCGCCGGTCCTGGGGTGGCCGCGCCGTGCTCGCCGTGCTCAGCCGGAGACGATGACGATCTTCGTCACCTCGGGGGGCGCGCCGATGCGCGAGGGCGGTCCGGCGACGCCGAAGCCGCGGTTCACCCACAGCATGGAGCCCTGGCGCTCGTAGCGTCCGTGGACGTACTCCATCACGAGGTCCGCCGGACGGAAGCCGGGGTTGATCTGCCCGCCGTGCGTGTGGCCGCTCAGCTGGAGCGCGACGCGTCCGGCGACCTCGTTGAAGTACTTCGGCTGGTGCGCGAGCAGGATGCGCGGCTTGTCCGGATCGACGGTCGCGACCGCGCGCGCGAGGTCGGGCCCGCGGAAGCCGTCGGTGCCGCGCCGGCGCCCCTGGAGATCGTCGACGCCGACGAGCGCGAAGCCGCCGCCGTCGCCGCCGCGGAGCACGAGCGCATCGTTGCACAATACACGCAGTCCGCCGGCACGGGCGAGCGCGACGACCTCGGCGGGTCCGCCGTAGTGATCGTGGTTGCCGAGGATGGCGAACGCGCCGTCGCGCGCGGGCACGGAGACGAGGCGCTTGCCGAGGTGACGGATCTGCGACGCCTCGAAGTCCACGAGATCGCCCGTGGCGACCACCAGGTCGGGGCGGATGCGGCGAACGAGCTCGAAGCCCTCGTCGAGCTCGCGATCGCCGACGAACGGACCGACGTGCACGTCGGAGACCTGCGCGATGGTGTAGCCGTCGAGCACGCGCGGCCAGCCCTTCACGCGCACGACGACCTCCTGCACCTCGAACGCGTGCCGGCCGCGGACGACGCCCCAGCCGAGCGCGAGGCCGGTGCCGGTGAACGCGACCGTACCGCTGAGCCGCTCGATCGCCTCGCGGCGGCTCACGAGCGCCTCGCGCGCCGGCTCGTCGGCCGGACGGACCGCCCGCGCGCCCACCCGCGCGGCGAGCATGAACGCGCCGGCGAACACGAGACCGAGGATCACGGTCGCGAGCTCGATCATCGCGAACGCCATCGCGAGGCGCAGCGCGCCGGACTCCACCACGAACGCGAGGACGCGCAGCCCCGCGGCCAGCGTCGAGAGCGCGAGCGCGACGAGCAGCACGCGCGTGCGGAGCCGCCGCGCGCGCGGAGACACGGCGAGGAGCCACCGCGCCGCCAGGACGTGGGCGGCCGCGCTGATCACGAGGAAGACGAGGATGCGCAGCATCCCCGTCGAGTCTAGCGCGTGCAGGGGAAGACGCCGCTCACCACGCGCTCGATGCGCCCGAAGTCGCGATGCGCGCGCACGTCGCCGAAGCCGTGCTCCTCGAGGATCGCGATGGTGGCCGCCGACTCGCCGGCGCCGATCTCGAGCGCGAGCACGCCGCCGGGCACGAGGCGCGCGGGGGCGTCACGGGCGATCCGCCGCACGAGATCGAGGCCGTCGACCCCGCCGTCGAGCGCGAGGCGCGGCTCGAACTCCTTGATGTCCGGCTGGAGCGTCTCGATCTCGGAGGTGGGGATGTACGGCGGGTTCGCGGTGACGATGTCGACCTTGCCGCCGTAGACGGGCGGGATCGACGCGAACAGGTCGCTCTTCACGAAGGCGACGTTGTACGCGCCGAGGCGGTACGCGTTCGCGCGCGCGACGGCGATCGCGTCGTCGCTCAGGTCCGACGCGAGAATCTTCGCCGTCGGCCTCTGGCGCGCGACGGCCACGGCCACGCAGCCGCTGCCGGTGCACAGATCGAGCATGCGCATCGAGAGCGACACGTGCCTCGTCCGCTCGAGCGCGACGTCGACCAGCACCTCGGTGTCCGGCCGCGGGATGAGCACGCGGCGGTCGACGCGGAAGCGGAGGCCGTAGAACTCGCGCTCGCCGCGGAGGTAGGCGATGGGCTCGTGCGCGCGGCGCCGCTTCACCAGCTCGCGCAGCTTCGCGAGCTCGGGCCCTTCGAGCGGACGGTTCGCGTCGATGATGACGCGCGTGCGATCGATCCCGAGCGCATGCGCGACGATGAGCTCGGCGTCGAGGCGCGGGTTCTCGATCCCGCGCGCGCGGAAGTCCTCCGCGGCCCACTTCACGAGCGAGCCGATCGTCCAGGACTTCGGCGGAGCCGCCTCAGCCTGCAAGCCGCTTGCGCTCCTCCGTCACCGCCGTCTCGACCTCACGCTTCATGTCCTCGAGCTCGGCCTCGCTGCCGGCCTCGAAACGCATGACGAGCACGGGCCCGGTGTTCGACGCGCGGACGAGCCCCCACTTCGGGGCCGATCCGGACGAAGGAAACGTGATGCGCGCGCCGTCGATGTCGAGCACGGGGTAACCCTTGTCCTTGTACCGCTTCGTGACCGCGGAAACGACCGGGAACTTCACGTTGTCGGGGCAATCGACGCGGATCTCGGGCGTGGTGAAGGTCTTCGGCACGTCGGAGAGCATCTCGGCCAGCGACCGGTCGGAGCTCGCGATGATCTCGAGCAGGCGGAGCGACGCGTAGATCGCGTCGTCGTAGCCGAAGTAGCGATCGGCGAAGAAGAGGTGACCGCTCATCTCGCCCGCGAGCAGCGCCCCCGTCTCCTTCATCTTCGTCTTGATGAGCGAGTGGCCGGTCTTCCACACCACCGGCTTGCCGCCGTGCTTCGCGATGTCGTCGTAGAGCGTCTGCGAGCACTTCACCTCGCCGAGGATCGTCGCGCCCGGCTTCTTCTCGAGCACCGCGCGCGAGAAGAGGATCATCAGCTTGTCGCCCCAGATGATCTCGCCGGTGTCGTCGATCGCGCCGAGCCGATCGGCGTCACCGTCGTAGGCGAGGCCGACCTTCGCCTTCGTCTCCTTCACCCGCGCGACGAGCGCCTCGAGGTTCTTCGGCACCGTCGGATCGGGGTGGTGGTTCGGGAAGCGGCCGTCCATGTCGCAGAAGAGCGGATCGGGCTCGAGCCCGAGCGCCTTCATCGTGCGGAGCGCGAGCGGCCCGCCGGCGCCGTTGCCCGCGTCGAGGACGAACGGGAAGCGCTTCACGTTCGAGAAGTCGAACCGCTCCTTCATCGCGGCGACGTAGGCGTCCTGGAGGTCCTGCTCCTTCACGTCGCCCTTCTTCTCCGCACCGAAGTCCTTCGCCACGATGCGCTCGCGGAGCTTCTGGATGTCGGCGCCGAAGAAGCTCGCCTTGCCGCGCATCATCTTGAAGCCGTTCTCGTCACCGGGGTTGTGGCTGCCGGTGATCTGCACGCCGCCGTCCGCGTTCAGGTGATGCACCGCGAAGTAGAGGTACGGCGTCGGGCCGACGCCGATGTCGATCACCTGCGCGCCCGCCTTCACGAGCCCGCGCACGAGCGCCGCATGCAGGCGCGATCCCGAGAGGCGGCAGTCGCGGCCGACGGCGATGCGGAGGGACGCGCCCTCTCCCCGCCCCTCGGCCAGCATCACGGCGAGCCCTCGTCCGATGCCTTCCGCGAGCTCGTCGGAGAGATCGCGATCGGCGACGCCACGGATGTCGTACTCACGAAAAACGTGCCCGGGAACGGAGGGGCTGACGGTCATGCCCCCATCAAAGCCCGCCGTCGTGCCGCGCTGCAAGCGGCTCGTGCCGTGGTAATGTGCCGCGCGTGGACGCGCAGCCGCCGCCCGCCATGGATCCTCCCGCGTATCGCTACGCGGCGACCGATCTTCGCCCGCGGAGCTCGCGTGAGGTCGAGCTGTGCGAGAAGGCCTCGACGTTCGACTGGCAGTACACCGGCGCCTTCCTCCTCGGGTTCGTCGGCAGCGTCTGGGTCAACATCGACGTCCTCAAGCTGTCGAACGAGCCGGGCATCCGCCTCATCGGTCCCGGCCTCGTAGGCTTCACCTGGGGCGGGACGCTGAGCGGCGGCTACCTCTCGCTCCCGAAGTGCGACCCACAGTGGCCGCCCGGCGCGCCGCCCGAGGGAGACGTCCGCGCGTCCTGGCCGCTCGCCGCGGCGATCACCGTCCTCGCGGGCGCGATGGGCCCGATCATGGACTTCACGTTCCTCGGTCCGGTGAAGCCGGAGTGGACGGTGCCCGAGCGGACCGCGCGCGTGTTCATCGGCGCGGGCGCGGGCATGCTCGGCGCGCTCTTCCCCTACGTGCTGCCCCCGCGCACGTGGGCGGCGAAGAAGGAGATCGAGAAGCTCCGCGTCGAAGGCGTGCCGAGCGGCTTCATGATGGGCTACGCGACCACGTTCTGATCGCGGCGTCAGCGCTCGGTCCGCTCCGCGCGTTCGAGGAAGTCGACGTCCGCCAGGTCTTGAGGGCGGCCGGCCGCTCGCTTGTTCGCGATCAGGTCGTCGCGCGCGATCACGAAGCAGCGGACGCCGTCGAGATCGACCGCTTGCCGTCGCGGCCACGCATCCGCGAACGTGACGCCGCTGATCTCGGTCAGCACCTCGATCCGGAAGGGCGGGCTTCCCATTCGGAAGCCGCTTCCCGGGCGACCGAAGTCCTCCTCGACGACGCCCTCGAGCGGCGCCCCGAAGTCGGAGAGCGCGCGGTAGACCCGCCTCGCGTTCTCGGGCGACGCCTCGACCCATAGATCGAAGTCCTTCGTCGCACGCGGATGTCCAAAGAGGCCCACCGCGTGACCACCAACGAGCAAGTACCGCGCGTCAGCGTCGTTCAACGCGGTAAGCAGATCGAGGAAGTCGGGGCTCCATCGTCGCGTCATCGGCCCCTCCGTACTGCTCGAGGCTCAGCTCCCACACGAGCGCGAGCCGATCGAGCGGATCCATCTCGGCCGCCTCGCGCCGGGCATCTCGGTCGAGCGCATCGAGAGCGCCTGGCCCGCGGAAGACACGCCCGGTCCATCCCGCGCGGGCACGCTTGCGGTCGGCGGCGGTGCTCATGCCGAAAGCATACCGCGTCATCGCCGCTGGCGCAGCCGCCGCGCCACGAGCGAGATCACGACGAGCAGCGGCACGAGCACGAGCGCCGCGAGCAGCATCAGCTCCTCGACGTGGTGCGCGCGGCCGAGCACGCGCTCGAGGGTCGAGCCGAACGCCCAGCCGGCGCCGCCGAACGCGAACGACCAGATCGCCGCGCCGACGCCGTTGAGCACGACGAAGCGCACGTGGGCGTAGCTGCTCGTGCCGAGGACGATCGGCGAGATCGTCCGGAGGCCGTAGAGGAAGCGGAACGCGAGCACGTAGGCATCGCCCCATCGGCCGATCTTGCGCTCGACGAAGACCGCGCGGCGCGCGAGCGCGGGGCGTGACGCGACGAACGCCTTGCCCCTCTTCCGGCCGACGGCGAACCACGCCTGATCGACGGCGAACGTCGCGACGAACGCGACGAGCATCACGATAGGCAAGCGGAGCAGGCCCTCGTGCGCGAGCACGCCGCCCATGACCAGCACCGCCTCGCCCTCGAAGGCGACGCCGAGCGCGACGCCGAGGTAGCCGTACTGGACGAGGAGCTCTTCGGTCTTCATGCGCGCGGAGAGGACGAGCCGCCCGCGATCCATACCCGGACCGCGAGGGCTGCGCGTGCGGCGTGATGCCGTGCGACGTTCGCGGGGAGGGAAGGTCCGACCGCTTTACGACGTAAAGTCGGCCGATGCGAACGACTGTCTTCGCCCTCCTCCTTCCGGCCTTCGTCCTCGCTTGCTCGAGCGGCGGGTCCGATCCCGCGCCATCCTCCTCCGCGTCGACGTCGGACGGAGGCGCGACGACGCCGTCGCCGAGCTCTCCCGGCTCGGGCGGCGAAGGCGCGAGCTCGACGCGTTCGGCGACTGCATGATGAAGGTCGAGCTCGAGGACTGGAGCCCGGATGCCTACAACCCGGCGTCGCCGCCCTGCGCCGACGCGTGGAAGGCGGTCGGCGCGAAGAAGTGCCCCTGACCGAGCGTCACTTCTTCCCTGCGCCG
>JBDHVD010000218.1:0-13307 GCA_039809525.1 Labilithrix sp.
GCGCGCATCACCCGCGTGCCGCCGGCGCACGTCGACGGGACGCAGTCGGGCGCGCTCGTCTCGCGCGTGATGGACGATGCGGCGGCCCTCTCGAACCTCGTCGGCTGGGAGGTGGTGCGCTGGACGAGCAACGTCCTCACCGCGCTCGCCGCGCTCGGCGCCCTCCTGTGGCTCGACTGGCGGATGACGTTCGTGGCGCTCGGCTTCGCGGCGCTCCCCGGGCTCGGGTTCAACCTCGCGCACCGCAAGATCCGCCCGCTGTTCCGCGAACGCAGCCTGCTCCGCGCGGAGATCGCGGGACGGCTGACCCAGACCATCGCGGGCATGCGCGTGGTGAAGGCGTACGGCGCGGAGAAGCGCGAGGAGCTGGTCTTCGCGCAGGGGCTGCACCGCCTCTATCGGGTGGTCGCGCGGACGACGACGCGTCGCTCGACGATGAACGCGCTCGCGGTGGTGGTGACCGGAGGCGTGGTCGCCATCGTGCTCGTGCTCGGGGGCCGGGCGATGCTCGCGGGGAGGATGTCGCTCGGCGACTTCGGGAGCTACGTCGCGTTCGCGCTGATGTTCGCCGCGCCGCTCCTCGATCTGCCGGAGATCGCCACCCGCCTCGCCGAGACGCTCGCCGATCTCGATCGGGTGCGCGAGATCGAGGAGACGAAGCGCGAGGACGAGGGCGACGCCGACCGCGCGCCGCTCGCGCACGTTCGGGGCGACGTCGCGTTCGAGGGCGTGTCGTTCGCGTACACGCCGGGGATGACCGTCCTCTCCGACGTGTCGTTCACCGCGCCTGCGGGCACCACCACGGCGATCGTGGGGCCGAGCGGGGCGGGGAAGTCGACGCTCCTCTCGCTCGTGCTCGCGTTCTACCGGCCGACCGCGGGGCGCGTGACGATCGACGGCCAGGACCTCGCGGCAGTGCGCCTGCGCGACTGGCGGCGGAAGATCGCCGTCGTCCTCCAGGACGATTTCCTCTTCGACGGCACGGTCGCCGAGAACATCGCGTTCGCCCGGCCGCGCGCGACCCGCGCGGAGATCGAGGCGGCGGCGCGCGCGGCGCACTGCGACGAGTTCGTGCGCGGCCTGCCGCGCGGGCTCGACACGACGGTGGGCGAGCGCGGGGTGAAGCTCTCGGGCGGACAGCGCCAGCGCGTGGCGATCGCGCGTGCGCTCCTCGCCGACGCGCCCATCCTGCTGCTCGACGAGGCGACCTCGAGCCTGGACAGCGAGAGCGAGGGCCACGTGCGCGCGGCGCTCGCCGAGCTGCGCAAAGGCCGCACGGTGCTCGTCATCGCCCACCGCCTGTCGACGATCCGCTCGGCCGATCAGATCCTCGTGCTCGAGGACGGCCGTATCGTCGAGCACGGCACGCATCACGAGCTCTTGCGCGCAGCGGGGCGCTACCGTGCGCTGCACGAAGCGCAGGGCGGCGTTCGGCTGTTCAGCGCGGAGGCATGACGAACGGCTGCTCGGCGGCCGCCATGTCCTCGGCCGCGTAGTAGTCGACGACGATCTGCTGCGCGCGCGGGCGGGTGTAGACGTCGGCGCGTGGGTCCTCGATCGCGGCGGCGATGACCTCGGCGACCTCGCCGACGTCCTGCGCGCCCGGCAGCTTGCGCGAGTCCGGACCGCCGTGCAGGGCGTGGAGCCCGAAGTCCGTGGCGACGACGGGCGGATGCACGACGGTGACGTGGATGTTCGGATGCTGCGCGCGGAGCTCGATGCGGAAGCTCGCGCTGAGCGAGTCGAGCGCCGCCTTCGCCGCCGAGTACGCCGAGCGCACGGGGGTGAAGGGCACGCGCCCGAGCATCGACGACACGTTGATCACCTGACCGCGGCCGCGCGCGACGAAGTGCGGGAGCACCGCCTGCATGCCGTAGAGGACCGACTTGAAGTTCACCCGCATCATCTCGTCGACGTCTTCGTCGGTGAGCGCCGAGGGCAGGCACGTGATCCCGCGCCCGGCGTTGTTCACCAGGACGTCGATCCGGCCGAAGCGCTCGATCGCGGAGGCGACGATGCGGGCGAAGTCGGCGCGCTTCGTCACGTCCGCGACGACCACGTGCGCGTCCGCGCCACACCGGGCGGCCACCTCGCGCAGCTCCTTCTCGCGCCGCGCGACGAGCACGACCTTCGCGCCCTTCCGCGCGACCTCCTCGGCCAGCGTCGCGCCGATGCCCGCGCTCGCGCCGGTGATGACGACGACTCGGTCCTTCATGACGCCGCGTTGTATCATGCGCCCTCTCGATGATCCGCCGCGCGCCGTTCCTGCTCTTCCTTGCCGCATGCAGCCGGAGCGAGCCCAAGCCGGCGCCCCCGGACGCCGCGCCGCCCGCGCCGATCGCCTCGGCGACGGCGACGACGACCGCGACGGCGAGCGCGACCGGCACCTCGACGGCGACGCCCTCGCCGAGGCTCCCGCCGATCGAGGCGCGGCGCGCGAAGGCGACGCGGGTCGAGGACGATCCCGCGCTGGTGGCGGCCGCGGGCGAGCTGCGGAAGCACTTCGGCGGCACGATCCCGCGCGAGCTCGCGCTGCAGATCGCCGACCGCCCCGAGGGGCGCGGCCGCGCGCTGCTCGTCACCGACGCGACGAAGGCGGGCGGTGATCCGTTCGCCCTCGCGGTCGACGCGGCGGGCGCGCTGAAGTGGACGAAGGAGCGGCCCGCGGCCGGCATCGTCCCGCCGATCGGGCCGCTGGCCATCGCGGCGGGACCGAGCGGGCGCGTGGTCCTCGCGGTGTGCGATCCGCCGACGACGCGCGTCGCGCTGCGCCTCTGGGACGAGGACGGATCGCCGTTCGCCGACTTCGACGCGATGGACATGGACGACTGCACCGCCGTCTCGGTCCTCTACTGGGCGCGGCGCGGCTGGGTGGTCGTCGCGTCGCGCGCGGGCACGACGCGCGCGCAGCTCGTCTCGGAGAGCGGAGCGCTGGTCTGGCGTCGTGGCACCGACGTGGGCGCGCGCTCGGTGACCGGCGCGCCGGCGTCGCTCGCGGCGGACTCCGACGAGTCGTTCGTGCTCGTGCAGTACGGCGCGCTCTCCGCGGAGCCGGGGGCGAGGCCGCATGCGCTCGCGTTCCGCTACGACGTCCACGGCGAGCCGCTCTGGCCCGCGCCGGCGGACCTCGGCGCGGCGCCCACCACGCGGCCCGACGACCGGATCGTGCTCACGCGCCCGAAGCCCGGCGTCGTGCACGCGACGCTCGCGAAGGGCGTCGAGATCGAGGTGACCTCGAACGGCACGGTCACGAACCGCGGGGATCACTCGCAGTAGAAGACGCGCACCTGGATCGACTCGACGAGCGCGGTGGCGCTCTCGGGACCGTCGGCGCGCTTCACCCAGAGCGAGACGCCGAACTCGGGCGTCGTCACGTCGGGCGGATTGAGGTCCATGCCCCACGTGTCGGTCGCCTGCCCGTAGTGGTGCGTGCCGGCGATCGACGTCGGCCACGGCGTGGCGATGAACTTCCCGCGGCCGACCTGGTTGGGCACGCCCACGAGCGCGATGATCCCGTCGGCGATGCCGCCGTCGGGCGCCTGTCGCTTCAGCTCGACCTCGACGCCCTGGAAGACCACGCCCGGGGGGAGCTCGAAGCCGAAGCCCGTGAGGCGCAGCTCCTCGCTCTCCTCGCCCGCGGCGAGCGTCGTCTTGGCGAACGCCTCGTCGACCGACTTCGCGTTGTCGAGGTCCGTCCACGCGACGCCGCCGCCGGCGCGCGGGACGCTGGTCACGATCGTCGCGGTCTTCGGTCCGACGGCGATCGCCGGGCACCCGCCCGAGAGCCCAGAGCTGCCGCCGCTCGACGTCCCGCCGCTGCTGCTGCTCGAGCTGGTGCCCCCGCTGCTGCTGCTGCTCGACGACGTGCTGCCGTCGTCGGCGGGCGTCTCCTGCGACGAGCCGCACGACACGGCGAGGAGCGGGAGGGCGAGGAGGACGGCCGGAGCGAGCGCGTTTCGGATCAACGGGACCTCACTTCAGGTTGCAGATGCGGACACCCTTGAAGAGCGCCTTCGTCTGGCGCGTGAAGAAGCCGACGCGGCCGCGAAGGTTGCCGAGCCCGTTCGCCGTCGCCGTCGTGACGACCGCCGCGGCGCCGGTTCCCTGCGTGACGTCGCACGTCATCGCGCCGTCCTCGAGGCGCAGCTTGATCGAGAGCTCCTCGTTCGTCTGCACCGCGGGGCGGGTGACGCGCTGGAGCGCGGTGGTCACGACGTTCGTCGTGCCGCCGTCGAGCTTCACGATGCTCGTCTTCGGCTCGGGCGTCATGCCCTCGACCACCTCGATCCCGCAGCCGTGCGCGAGGAGCGAGCCGCCCGCGTCGCTCGCGCCGACCACCAGGAAGATCTGGCGGAGGCGCGGGGTGATCGCGCCGGTCTCGGTCGATGCGGTGCGCACCTCGATCTGGACGTCGCCCACGTCGGTGTCGCTCACGAACAGCGACGCGTCGGACGCATCGAGCAAGCGCGTCTGCCGGTAGCCCGACTCGTAGCTCCAGCTCGCGGCGGGGAAGCCGCCCGCGGCCGCGAAGAGGCCCTCGTCGCCGGTGAGCGAATCCTCTGCGACGCGCCTCCGGAGGGCGGGCGAGGTCGGATCGCAGTCCTCCGCGTCGGGCGCGCCGTCCCCGTCGACGTCGTTCGTCGTGAGGATCGTGCCGCCGTCGCCCTCCACGAGGGTCCCGGCGTCGGCCGGCGCGCGCGGATCGTTCCCGTCGCCGATGCCCTTCGAGCCGAAGCCGGTGGTCGACGAGTCACCGCACGCGACGACGAAGAGGAGCACGAGCGCGCGGCGCACCCGACGAAGCGTAGCGCATGTCTTCAGCCCGACCAGATCTCCGTGCCCGCCGGCACGTCCTCCGGCGCGACGCCGTGCAGCCGGTACATCGCGTACGGCGCGAGCGATCCACGCACGTGCGAAACTTCCATCTCCGCTTGCACCTCGCGTTCGCTCCCGTCGGGGAAGCGAAGATGGACCGCGAACGATCCACGTCGCGGGCTCTCGGTGGTGAAGCGCGGCATGACGAGCACGCCCTTGCCGCGCGCGACGAACGCCTCCTCGACGACCAGCAGCTTCTCGCTCACTTCGTGATGGTAGCGCCGACGGCCGGCTCCTCGCACGTGACGTAGAGCGTGTGCGGCGTGTACGTGAGCAGCGTGAACACCGACGCGAGCACGTCGCGCGTGTTCACCCGCAGCTCGGTGCGGACCGGCTCGGCGCAGTACTCCGAGGTGTCGACCCGCCCGGTGCCGACGAACCCGTTGAAGTACGTCGGCACGGTGCGCTCGTACGTCACGAGCCGCATGGTGGGGGCGGGCGCGCCGCTCGAGGTGAGCCTCGTCGTCGCCGGGTGCTGCTCGAACACGAAGTGATAGCAACCCGTGAGCGCGAGCAGGGAGAGGGTCGCGAGCGCACGTCGCATGGGGCCATCGAGCTGCAACGCGCGCGCCACGCTGCGCGCGCAGCTCAGCCGCGCGCGAGGTGCGCGATGAGCACGCCGGCCGCGACGGCGACGTTCAGCGACTCGACGGCGCCGGTGCCGCGGATGGCCACGATCGCGTCGCACTCGGCGCGCACGCGCGGGCCGAGCCCTTCGCGCTCGTTGCCCATCACGAGGATCGCGGGCCGGCCGAACGGCTCGGCGAGCGCGTCGCGATCGGCCTGGCCGTCGGCGCCGAAGACGCGCACGCCACGCGCGCGCAGGCGCTTCAAGGTGTCGGCGAGGTCGGTCGTGCGCGAGACCACGACGTGCTCGGCGCCGCCCTCGGCCACGCGCACCGCGTTCGGGTCGAGGCCCGGGTGCGGCGCCGGCGCGCCGAGGAGCACCGCGTCGATCCCGAAGAAGGCCGCGCTCCGGAGGATCGCCCCGATGTTGTACGGGTTGCGCACGCGGTCGAGCGCGATCGCCGTCGCGCGCTTCTTCACCAGGAGGTCCGCCAGCTCGTTCATCGACGCCCATCGTCGGGCGCGCGCCTCGACGACGAGCCCCTCGTGGTGGCTGCTGCCCGCGATGCGGTCGAGCTCGCGCGGTGGAAGCGCGCGGCACGGAACGCGGCGCCTGGTCAGCTCGCGCGTCGCCTCGGCGACGTCGCGCTCGACCTCGCCGGAGTACGCGAGCCGGAGGACATCCGCCGGGCGCGTCGCGCATGCCGCGAGGCATGCGCGGAGGCCGTAGAGGATCTCGGTCTCGGCGCGTCCGGGCTTCAACGGCGCCTCTCGATCTCGTCGAAGACCTCGCGCGCGAGATCGAGGTCCATGTGCTTGCGGTTCTTCGGACCGCGGAAGAACTCGTCGAGTTGCCCGCGGCCCTGCTGCACGTAGGTGAGCGCCTTGATCGTCATCTGCACCTTGTCGGCGGCCTTGATCACGCGCGCCTCGAGGGTCGCTCCGGCCTCGGACTCGCGCCAGAGCGCGAGCTGGTCCTCGGTGAGGACGCCCGCGAGCAGCTCTTCCTCGGCGCGGCCGAGCGCGGCCTTCAGCTCCGGCGTCTTCGCGGGCATGGGGATGTCGCCGGTGAACGCCTCGGCCGCATCGTGCACGAGCGCCATGCGGAGGACCTTCTCGCCGTCGACCGTCGTGCCTCGCGCGCGGAGGTCGTCGACGATCATCGACGCGACGAACGCGACGCCGAGGGTGTGCTCGGCGATGCTCTCCGGATCGGTGACGCCGCGCAGGAGCCAGCCGGTGCGCGGAAGCGACGCGAGGCGGTCGAGGAACTGGACGGCGTCGATGAGCTCGGACGACGTGGGCATGCGCCGGCGACTCTAGCTCACCGAGAGGGCGCCTTGGGCGAAGAGCTCCTCGAGCACGCGGAGCACCTCCGCGCTCGGCTGCCCGCTCATGTCGATGATGTCCTCGACCGTCGTGCGGCCGTCCACGAGCGAGACGATGAAGCCGGCACGGTGATCGAGCGAGAGCGTGTGGATCGCGACGACGAGCTTCGGCATCGCCGCCGGCGACATGGTCGCGCGCGACGGCGTCGCCGGCGGAGGTGCGGGCCGCGCGCTCGGAGGCGAGGGCACGAACGACGTGCTCATCGGGCGCATGCTCGGCGCGAGGTCGTCCGTCCGGATGGTGAGGAGCGCGTCGAGCACGCCGCCCATGTCCGCGAGCTCGGCGCGCGCGCGCTCCGCCGCGGGGATCTCGGACGCGACGATGCGCGGAGCGGGCACGACGACGGCCATCTCGGGGGGCGTGGGCTCGAGGAGCTCGACGGCAGGACGCTTCGGAGCCACGGCCGCGGGCGGCGCGACGTCCTCGAGGCGGAGCAGCGGCGGCGGCACCGCGCGCACGATCGACGCGTAGTGCCGTCCCTCGACCGCGCCGAGCTCCTTGAGGTCGATGCGCTTGCCGGCGTTCGCTCCGGTGAGGAGGCGCACCTGCGGGCGCCACGGATCGCTCGCGTTCGCATGCGTCACCAGCCCGACTTCGCGCGTCGAGAGCATGACCGTGGTTCCCGGCGGGAACGCGCCGAGCGCGCGGAGGAACGTGTCGACGAGGCCCTTGCCGAAGTAGCGCTCCTCGAGCGCAGCCGCGCGGCGGAGCGCCTCCTCGGGCTCGTCGGCGGGCTTGCCGGCGAGCTGCGTGCGGCGTCGATCGAAGTAGTTCGCGAGCGCGATCATGCGCACGAGGGCATGCGGCGCGGACGCCGACTCGAGCGTCGGATAGCCGTTGCCGTCGACGCCTCGATGATGCTCGAGCGCAGCGGCCACCCACAGGGGAGGGCAGCCGGAGGCGAGGAGGGTCGATGCGCCGGCGAAGGTGTGGTTCTTGAAGAGCGGCCTCGCGCTCTCGGCCAGCAGCGGCTCGGGGATGCAGCGGACCTCGGGCGGGAGCAAGAGGTGGCCCACGTCGTGGAGCATCCCCGCGGCCGCGACGTCGATCGCCGTGTCCTTCGGGACGTCGGATGCGAGCGCGAGGGCCGCGCTGGTGACCGCGACGTTCGCCGCATGACGCGCCGCCTCGTCGAGATCGGGGCCGGAGTAGCAGCGCGACTCGAGGGTGAACATCCGCGTCTCGACCGCGTCGACGACGTCGGCGGCGAGCGCGACGATCGCGTTCTTGTCGATCGACTGGTCGGTGGCGACCGCGCGCACGATCGAGGCGAACAACTCGGCGATGGCCGGGGCGAAGCTCCGTCCGTGCTGCCCCGTGCGCCCGCCCGCCTGATCGTGACGGAGCTCGGCGAACCGGAGGAGCACGTGCGTCAGCCCGGCCTGCGTCTGCTCGCGGACCTTTCCCGCCGCGTCCGCGGGGCGCGCGAGCATGCGGCCGAGGAACGAGGCCTCGCCCGGCTGCATCCCGCGCTGGAAGACGAAGCACTCGATCTCGTGGCGGAGCATCGCGTCGGCGACGACGTGCAGCCGCTCGCGCAAGTCCGGCATCGGTCGCTCGCCGATCACGAACTCGTTGTCGATGAGCGCGACGACGAGCTCGGGCATCCGCTCGAGCACGCGCGAGAAGCCCAGGGCGGCGGCGGAGTCCGCGCGCGCGATCGCCGGGTGGCCCTCCGCATAGTGGCTGCGGACGGTCATCGTGTTCGCGAGGTGGTGGAGCGCCTCGAGGATGTCCGGCCAGTCGGCCGCCTTGGGTGCGTTGCTGTCCACGTCAGCCGCCTCCCCCGGCCGCGCGCTCGCACGCCTTTCGCACGCGCCACGCGGACGAGCGCAGCCCCTCGGCGAACCGCTGCGGCCCGCTCGGCGCCGGAGACGCGCGGAGCGCGACGGCCACCGCGTCGCGGAGCGACCCCATCTCGAGCAGGCCGCGGGGCTGGAGCAAGCGGAAGAGCGCCGACGCGGCCTCGTCGAGCCGCGACGAGCCGAGCACCTCGACGATGAAGCGACGCGTCTCCTCGGGCTTGCGCTCGTCGGCCGCGTAGTGCTCGAGGAGCGCGATGCTGCGCGCGGTGAGGAGATCGCCGCGGAGGAGGAAGCGCGCCTGCTGGCGCACCTCGGCGCTCGCGTCCTCGAGGTACGCCGCCGCGATCTCCATCGTCGAGTCGTCGCCCGGCATGGCGCGGAGCGCGCGCGCGACCTCCGCGCGGACCTTCTCGTTCGGATGATGGATCAGCGGCGTGAGGTCCCCCGGCGACCCCGAGAGCCGCGGCAGGAGCGCCACCGCGTTGCGCACCACGAACCACTGCGGCGAGCGCAGCTTGCCGCGGACCGCGGGCAGGAGCGCGGGCCCCACGTGCGAGAGGGCTTCGAGGAGGATGCGGCGCATCTTCCGGCTCTTCGATGCCTCGAGCTGGTCGAGCACCGCTTCCGGCGCGAGCGCGGAGAGGAGCTTCACCGCGAGCAGGACGTCCTCGAGCGCCGCGCCTTCCACCGCCGCGCCGGTCTCGTCGAGCTTCGCGAGCAGGCGGCCCACGAGATCCGCCGAGGCGATGTCCGCGAGCGTCCGCGCCGCCAGGTCTCTCCACTCCGGACGCGTCACCTCGCGCAGCGCGCGCACCAGCCCGATGACCGCCTCGACCGATCCGACCGTCGCGAGCTCGGCCGCCGCCCCGGGCAGCCGCGCGCACAGCCGCTCGAACCGCTTCGTGCGCGCGGACATCTTCACCACCTCGCCGACGACGCGCGCGCCGTCGAAGGTGGACGGCGGCGGCGCCGACGCGACGCTCGCCGCGAGCGGCCGCCGCATCGCGAGCGCGCGGCGCGCGTGCTCGGCCATCGCCTCGCGCTCCCGCCAGTACGAGTCGGCGTCGCCCGGCGGCGCGGCGAGCGCCGCGAGCAGCCCCGCGCCCGCGTCGTCGTCCGCCGGCAGATCGTAGAGCAGCCGCGCGAGCCGGCGCACCACCGCCATGCGCCGTCCGTCGTGCGGCGCCGCGACGACGAGCGCGTAGAGGAAGACCTCGAGGTCCTGCGCGTGCCGGCGCAGGGCAGGGAAGGCGAAGCGCGCGAGGTCGTCGTCCGGCGGGAAGTCGAGGGCCCACACGAGCGCGCTTCGGAACTCGCCCACGAGGGAAGGGAGGCCGAGCAGGACGCGCTCGCGCGACGAGGGCGAGAGCCCGACGAGGATGGCGTGCAGCTTCGGCCGGAGCGGGACCCCCGAGCGCTCCTCCTCCTGCTGGACCATGAGGCAGAGCCCGGCGAGCGCCTCGGCGACGCCGAGCGGATCGTCTTCGAGCAGCGTGACCGCGATGTCGGGATGCTCGAGGAGCTCGCCGAGGTGCGCCCCGACGAGCGCGGTGATGCCTTCGAGGTCGCGTCGCGCGAGGAGCTTCTTCAGCGCCTCGGTGAAGAACCGCTTCAGGTCCTTCTTCCGTCGCTGGAGCTCGCGCTCCTCCGCGGTGATGTCGTGCGCGATCTCCTCGACGACGATGCGGGTCACGCCGCGGTCGAGCACCAGCCGCACGAGCCCGCCGCGGTCGTAGATCGTCGCGACGGGCAGCGTCAGCAGCTCGACGAACGCGGTGAGCTCCTCGAGCGTCACGCCGCTGGCGAACCGGAGGAGGAGCACCCCGCGCTCGTGGAGATGCGGCGCGAGGCGGTTCCTCACCGCGGGATGCGCGGCGGGGGTCTCGCCCCCGATGAGCACCGCGTCGCGCGACACGCCGAACGCGAGCTGCGGCTCCGACTGGAGCGCGCGGAGGACGGACGCGTGCAGCTTCTGGCCGAGATGCGCGCAGCTCGGGTGCGTCGGCGCGTACTGCATGGCGCGGCCCAGCCAGTAGACGAGATCGGTGAGGACCGCCTCTTGCGTGGTCCGATCGCTGGCCGCCACGGCCGGAGGTTATCAGCCTCAGGCCTTCGTACGGAGCCACAGCACGTATCCCGCTCCGCACAGGATCATCAGCCAGGTCACGCCCGTCCCGACGAAGCGGAAGGGGTTCGGCGCGCGCAGCGGCATGCCCACGGCGTGCGAGAGCCGGGAGACGAAGAGCGAGCCGCCGAGGACGTGCAGCCACAGGCTCGATCCTCCGCAGAGCTCGGCGAGCAGCAGCACGACGACGCCGAGCGGCACGAACTCGGCGTTGTTCGCGTGGGTGCGGACCGCCACGAGGAGCGCCTTCGACTCGCCGGTCCCGAGCGAGACGCGCTCGGTGCCGCGGAGCCGCGACACGCGCGCGGCGAGCGCGATGTTGAGGATCGCGTTGAGCGAGCCGTAGAGCGCCGTGACGGCGGGCATGGTCGACATGCGACGAGATTATCGAGAACGGGCGAGCGCGTGGGCGAGGCGGGCACGCGCCGCCTGGTCGTCCGGTCGCGCTCGGACGACCCGCTCCCACGACTCCGCGGCCGCGGCCCAGCGACCGAACCGCTCCTCGAGCGCGGCCTTCTTCGCATGGCTGTCGACGAGCCGCTCGTTCGCCGCCGCGCGGAGCTCGGCGACGGCCTTCGCGACCGCCGCATCACCCGGCGCCATGGCGGCGGCGCGTTCGTAGCACTGGAGCGCGGTCACCAGATCGCCCGCCGAGCGCGCGCGCGCGCCCGCATCGACGTGCTTCTGGACCTCGCCGCGGCTCGCCTCGAAGCGCGCCTTGAGCGCCTCCATCGCCTGCCGGCGCTCCTCGGCCACCTTGGGATCGACCGGCGCCCTCGGCGCCTTCTCGGCCGGGGCGTCCCCGAGCGCGGCGTCGTACCGTGCCCGTGCGCCCGCATCGCGCAGCGTGTCGAACGCGGTCGTGACGCGGGTGAAGATGGCCTCCATCTTCGGCTTGAAGCTCCCGAGCCGCTTCTTGAAGAAGCGGTCCGGGTGCACCTTTGCCGCGAGGGCGAAGTACGCGCGCTTGATCTCCTTCGGATCGGCGTCGCGCCTCACCCCGAGGAGGTCGTAATGGCTCAGGCGGTCGAGCCTCGCATGCACGTCGGAGATCCAGCGCTGGCGCTCCTCGTCGATGTCGACTTCCTCACTCCCCACGGAGGCGATGATATACGTTTCGCCATGTCCGACGAGCAGACCGACGACCCGCGCGCGGAAGAACGCGTGGGCAACGTCCTCGCGGACAAGTGGACGCTCGAGAAGCTCCTGGGCGTCGGCGGGATGGGGGCGGTGTACCTCGCGCGCCATCGCAACGGCGCGCGGGCGGCGGTCAAGCTCCTGCACCCGGAGCTCGCGCGCAACGGGGAGGTGCGCGAGCGATTCCTGCGCGAGGGCTACGCCGCGAACAAGGTCGAGCACCGCTCGACGGTGAAGGTCCTCGACGACGACGTGATCAAGGAGGGCCCGGACGAGGGCGCCGCCTACCTGGTGATGGAGCTGCTCGAGGGCGAGTCGCTCGATGCGCGCGCCGAGCGCGAGCCGCGGCTCGACGAGCGCGAGGTCCTCGAGGTGCTCGACACGGTGCTCGACGTCCTCGAGGCGGCGCACTCCAAGGGCGTCGTGCATCGCGATCTGAAGCCGGAGAACCTCTTCCTCGCGAAGGACCCCGACAGCGGCGCGACGCGGCTCAAGGTCCTCGACTTCGGCCTCGCGCGGATCGCGGAGGCGGCGCGCGTGACCGGACACGGCCTCGCGCTCGGCACGCCCGCGTTCATGTCGCCGGAGCAGGCGGCGGGCCTCCCCGACATCGACGGACGGGCGGATCTCTTCGCGCTCGGGGCGACCGCGTTCTACGTGCTCACCGGCAAGCACGTCCACGAGGCGGAGACGGTCCTCCAGCAGATCATCAAGATGGCGAAGGACCAGGCGCCGCCGCTGAAGTCGGTCGCGCCGAATGCGTCCGACGACGTCTGCGCGATCATCGACAAGGCGCTGCAGGTCGATCGCGATCTCCGTTACACCGACGCCGCCACGATGCACATCGACGTGCGCGCGGCGCTCGAGCGGCGCATGACGCCGGACAAGCAGCGCAGTTTGATCACCGCGGGCGCGTCGGTCCCGCCGCCGGCGCGCTCGACGAACCCGCCCGCCTCCATCGCGCCCCAGACGGAGGAGAAGAAGCGCAGCTTCCCGCTCGGCGCGGCGCTGCTCGTCGCGCTCTGCGGGATCGCGTGGATGCTCTGGCCGCAGATCCGCGCGCGGGTCGACGGGCTGCGTCCCGCCGAGCCGCCCGTCTCCGCGCCGCCGGTCACGACCGACGCCGCCGCCGAGAGCGCGGAGCTCGACGCCGCGCCGGCGCTCGACGCCGCCGCCACCGCGGTCGACGCCGATGTCGATGCCGACGCCGTGCTCGACGGCGATGCGCTCGCCGATGCCGCGGCGGGCGACGATGCGTCGGCCGGCGACGGCGGGCTCTACGAGGAAGAAGAAGAGGAAGAGGAGGAGGACGCGGGGCTCCGCCCGGACGCGGCCACCCCCGCGCCGATCCCGCACCACACGGCGAAGCCGCCGGTGAAGCGTCCGCCGGCCAAGCCCGGCGTGAAGAA
>JBDHVD010000219.1:0-13275 GCA_039809525.1 Labilithrix sp.
ACGGTCAGGGCGAGAGCCGCAACGGCCCGCGTGACGGCAGCCGGCGCACCAGCGAGCGCGGAGAGCGTGGCGAACGGATCGCTCGCGTCGATCGAGGGCAAGGTGAGGCTCGCCAGACCGATGAAGAGCATCCCGAGCGCGAAGCTGACGAGCGGCCCGACGATCGCCATCCAGGCCTCGGCGCCCGGCGACGGCGGCTCGCGCTCGATGTTGGAGACGCCGCCGAAGAGGAAGAGGCGGATCTCGCGGACCTTGATGTCGAACGACTTGGCGACCAGCGCGTGCGCCAGCTCGTGCGCGACGACGGAGCCGAAGAAGAGCACCGCCGCGACGAGCGCGAGCGCGAACGCGGACACCATCGACCAGCTCGGGTGCCACGCGTGGAACACCGCCGTGAGGTTCCACGACATGAGGAGGAAGATGAGCCCCCAGCTCCAGTCGATCGCGAGATCGATCCCGAACAGCCGGCCGATGCGGAATGCGCCGCCCATGACGTGTCTCCTCCTCGCTCCGTTCAAGCAACCGCGGTGCCCGGCCGGGCATGCCCGCGCCGCGCTCGTCGCGCGAGCAGCGCACGGAGTGCGGCGAGCGAGCGCGTGTTCGCCACGCCCTCCGCGGTGCACCAGCCCCGCCGCGCCTGGTCCACGCCGAAGCGCATGAAGCCGAGCTCGGTCGTGCGGTGGGCGTCGGTGTCGATCACCAGCGTCGCGCGCGCGTCGCGCGCCATGCGGACGAGCACGTCCGAGAGGTCGAGGCGCGACGGCTGACCGTTCACCTCGAGGAGGACGCCGTGATCGCGCGCGGCCGCCACGACCGCCGCCATGTCGATCGCGACGGGCTCGCGCTCGCCGAGCAGGCGCGCGGTGGGATGCGCGAGCACGTGCACGTGCGGGTTCGCCAGCGCGCGGAGCACGCGCCTCGTCATGTCGCGCTCGCTCATGGCGAGCTTCGAGTGGACGGCGGCGACGACGACGTCGAGCTCGGCGAGCGTCTCGTCGTCGAGGTCGAGCCGCCCGTCGTCGAGGATGTCCACCTCCGCCCCATGGAGGATGGCGATGCCCTCGACCTCCGCGCGGAGCGCGTCGATGGCGCGGCGCTGACGCCGGAGCGCGGCGCGGTCGAGCCCGCCGGCGACGCGCATCGCCTGGCTGTGGTCGGTGATCGCGACGTAGGCGTAGCCGCGCGCAGCGCAGGCCTCGACCATCTCGCGCAGCGAGCTCCGGCCGTCGGTCGCGTCGGTGTGCACGTGCAGATCGCCGCGGATGTCGCCGAGCTCGACGAGCCGCGGGAGCCGGTCCTCGCGCGCCGCCTGCACCTCGCCGCGGTCCTCGCGCAGCTCCGGCGCGACGTACGGCAGCCCGACGGACGCGAAGACCTCCTCCTCGGTCCGGCCCGCGACCCGGCGCGTCCCGCGGAAGACGCCGTACTCGCTGAGCTTGAGCTTCTTCTTGAGCGCGAGGGTGCGGATCGCGATGTTGTGCGCCTTCGATCCGGTGAAGTAGTGGAGGGCGGCGCCCCAAGAGACCGGCTCGACGATGCGCAGGTCGGCCTGCATCCCCGAGCGAAGGAGCACGCTGCACTTCGTGTCGCCGTGCGCGAGCACCTGCTTCACGTCCGGGCCCTCGACGAAGCGGTCCGCGACGATCTTCGGATCGTCCGACGCCACGAGCACGTCGATGTCGCCGATCGTCTCGCGCCGGCGGCGGAGGCTCCCGGCGACGTCGATCGCCTGCACCGCCTTCCACCCCCGGAGGTAGCCGACGAGCGCCGCCGCATGGATGTCGGCCTCGTCCAGGCGGAACCTCCGAGCGCGCGCGCGCTGATCGGCGCAGCCCTGGAGGATGCGCCGCTCGAGCACCTCGCCGATGCCCTTCAGGTCGTGGAGCTTGCCGCCGCGCGCCGCGCTCTCCACCTCGTCGAGCGTGCGGAGACCGAGCTCTTCGTAGAGGCGCCGGGCGCGCTTGGGCCCGATCCCGTCGACGCGCATCATCGTGACGAGGCTCGCGGGCACCTTCGCGGTGAGCTCGCGGCGGAGCGCGAGATCGCCGGTGGTCGCGATCTCCGCCACCTTGCCGGCGAGGTCCTTCGCGATGCCCGGCAGCTCGGCGAGCGCGTCCGGATCGCGCAGCGCGAGGGCCGACGCCGGCTCGGCGAGCGACTCGATGGTGCGCGCGGCCGTTCGATACGCGCGCACGCGGAAGGGGTTCGCTCCCTGGATCTCCAGGAGGTCCCCGACCTCGTCGAGCACGCGCGCGATGTCGGCGTTGTCCATGCACCGGACGGTGCATCGGAGGTGCCACACGGCGGGATCAGAGCTGCGCGAAGAGGCGCACCTTCGCGAGGTCGAGCCCGAGCGTGTACACCGCGACGGCGGCGAGGAGAGCGAGCACGAGGGGCGCGGGGATGGGCGTCATCAGCACGCCGGTCGTCGCGAGCACGCTCACCAGCGCGAGGGTGACCGAGGACGAGACGACGAGCGATCGTCCGGGGGGCGAGCGCCAGAGATGAGCGCGCGCACGAACGAGATGCACGTTCGCCTGGCCGACGAACGCGAGCGCGAGGAACGCGACCGTCTGCGCCTCGGCATCCGAGAGGTGCGCCGCCCACCGCGCGATCTCGACGGCGCCCACGAGGAAGACGAGCCACGGCACGGCGATGCCGAAGGCGGCGAGCACGAGCGCCCGCGCGTTCCAGCGCCGCGGCGACGGAGACGGCGGCGCGCGATCGCTCGCGAGTGCCATCGTCGAGAGATCGTTCGTCAGCACGAGGAGCAGCACGAGCCGCGGGCTCACCACGAACCGGTCGAGCACGAGGAAGCCGATCGCGAGGAACACGGGGATCTCGAGCTTCTTCACGCTCATGTTCAGCGTGTACGTGAGCATCCGCTGGAAGATGCGCCGGCCCGTCTCGACGGCGGTGAGGAGACCGGAGAGGCCGGGCTGCGTCAGCACGACGGCGGCGGCGGACTTCGCCACGTCGACCGCGGTCGAGACAGCGACGCCGACCTCCGCCTGCTCGAGCGCCGGCGCGTCGTTGACGCCGTCGCCGGTCATCGCGACGACGTGGCCCGCGCGCTGGAGCGACGTGACGAGCTGCAGCTTGTGCTCCGGCAGGACGCCCGCGAGGACGTCGAGCGTCGACGGATCGGCCGACGCGCTCGTCGCCACGCGCTCGCCGAGGCCGATCTCCCGAGCCACGGCGCGCGCGGTCGGGGCCGCATCGCCGGTCACCATCATCGTGCGCACGCCAAGCGTGCGGAGCCGCTCGACGACCGACTGCGCGTCGTCGCGAGGAGGATCGAGGAGCCCGACGACGCCGACCAGCCGCAGCGCATCGCCCGGGCCGGCGGCGATCGCGAGCACGCGGCAGCCGCGCGCCGCCAGCGCATCGACGACCGGATCGAGCGCGCCGCCGGCGCCGGCCAGCGCCGAGACGACGGAGTAGGCGCCCTTCACCACACGCCAGGTCGCGCCGCCGCGCGCGATCGTCGCCTCGGAGCGCTTGGTCGCGGGATCGAACGGCACGAGCGCGAGGCGTCGCGCGTCGAGCGCCGGCTCCGCGTTCGCCGCCTCGAGGATCGCCACGTCGATCGGATCCTGGGTCGAAGCGTCGCTCGCGGCGGCCGCGAGCTGGATCACCTCGGCTCGCGCGCAGCCCGGCGCGGGCGCCGCCGCGACGAGCGCGAGCTCGTTCCTCGTGAGGGTGCCGGTCTTGTCCGAGCAGAGGACGTCCACCGCCGCGATCTCCTCCAGCGCCGCGAGATGGGTGACGAGGACGCCCTTCGTCGCGAGCTCCGCCGATCCGACGGCGGTGGCGAGCGTGGACATCGCCGGGAGCGCCACGGGCACCGAGGCGACCAGGACCATGAGCACGAGCGGCACCACCTCGACGGGCGGCTCGTGCCGGACGAGCGCCACGGCGAGGACGACCGCCGCGAGCACCACGTCGAGGCCGACGAACGCACGCACCATCGCGAGGATCAGCGCGTCGAGGTGGCTGCGCGCGCCCGCGTGACCGACGAGCATCGCCGTGCGGCCGAACGTCGTCCGCGCGCCGGTCGCGACGACCTCGGCGGTCGCCTCGCCGCGCCGCACGATCGCCCCGGCCGGCGCGGGCGCACCTTCGCTCGCTTCGACCGGCGCCGACTCGCCCGTGAGCGTCGAGCGGTCGAGCAGCAGGTCTCCCTCGACGAGCCGCAGATCGGCCGGCACGAGGTCTCCCATGCGGACGTGCACGAGGTCTCCCTGCACGAGCGACGCCGACGGGATGCGCGTCCACCCTCCGTCCCGGAGCACGCGCGCATCGACGTGCAGCTTCGCGCGCAGCAGATCGAGCGCCTCGCGCGCCCGGCGTTCGTGCGAGAAGCTAACGAGTGCGTTCACCACGAGGACGGCGGTGATGAGCAGCGCCTCCTCTGCCTTCCCCAGCGCGATCTCCAGCGCGAGCGCGGCCTCGAGCATCCACGGCACGGGCCCCCAGAGCTTGCGCACGAGCGTGAGCGCAGGATGCGAGCGGCGCTCGGGGATGGCGTTGGGCCCCCAGCGGCGCAGGCGTTGCGTCGCTTCCTCGGTGCTGAGCCCGACGGCGAGCGGATGCGCGTGCAGAGTCATCGACCGCGCGGGACCGCATGCAAGCGGCCGACCGGAGCGGTACGCGGATTGCTGCGCGCTTTTCGAGAGGTCGATCATGTACCGGCGCATCCTCATCCCCATCGACGGCAGCGCCTGCAGCGAGCAGGCGGTCGCCGAGGGCGTGCGACTCGCGAAGGAGCTCGGCAGCGAGGTCACGCTGCTCCATGCGTTGAACGTCAACCCCATCGTGCGCGACAGCCCGTACGAGGCGGAGGCCGTGATGCGCGACGTTCGCCACGAGGCTGCCGCGCTCGTCGAGCCGTCGCGGCGCATCGCGGCGGAGGCCGGCATCGACGTGCGCGTCGAGCTCGCGGACGGAGAGCCCGCCGACGAGATCGCGCGACGCTCCGAGGCCTTCGATCTCGTGCTGATCGGGAGCCACGGAAAGGGAGTGGTCAGGCGCGCGCTGCTCGGGTCGATCGCGCAGGCGGTGCTCCATCGCGTGCTCCGCCCCGTCCTGATCGTTCGCTGCGCGGCTCCGGCGTGATCGGGCGCCTGTCTTGCATCGCCGCGGCGCGGAGGTGGACGATGTTCCAGAAGACGAGGTGCGCGGCCGTCGCGCTCGCGTGCGTCGCGCTCGCGGCCTGCAGCAAGGACCAGAGCGGCACGACGACGGTCACCGGCGCGACCGCCGAGGATCGTCCGATGCCGATGCACGGGGGACGCATGACCGGCTGTCCCTGCCCGGGAGCGACCGACGGCGGGGCGACGATGATGCAGGGCGGCCGGATGGGCGCGATGGCGGCCGCGGATACGCGCGTCGAGGACGTCGAGGGCGGCGTGCGCATCACGTTCGTCGCCCGCGATGCGAAGGACGTGCAGGCGCTGCGCGATCACGCGCGCACGATGGCCGAGCACATGAAGGAGGGCGGCTGCCCGATGATGTAGGCCACGGTGTCGAGCCCGAGCGTTCGCCTCCGCACCCGCGCTGCGGGCACCACGCTTGCACCCGCTGCGATCGGAGGACCCGATGACCCGATCGAACGTCACGAGGCTCGCGGGCAGCGCCGCCGCCGTCCTGTTCACGCTCGGGGCCGCGCTCGAGATCGCGCGGATCTTCACCGGCAAGCGCTTCCCGGGCATCGTCCTGCCTGCGAGCTACGTGCTCGCCGCCGTCTTCGCGGCGTTGTGGCTCGCGGCCGCGACCTCGTGCGTGCTCCGCCGGAGGCGCCTCGCCGCCGTCGCCGTCGTGGGCTCGCTCGCGTTCATCCCCCACTCCGTCCTCCAGCGGCTGCACGGCGTGCCGAACGGCCTCGTCTCGCTCGGCGTGTTCGCCTTTCTCATCGTCCTCGTCCGGCTCGCGTTCCTCGGCTCGCTGAACCTCGGCCGCGTCGAAGGTACGGGCGATGCACGGCACCCGACGTGGCGACCTCCGTCGAGCTCTTCTTCTGCGGCGACGTGATGACCGGGCGGGGGATCGATCAGATCCTGCCCACGCCCTCCGAGCCGACGCTCCACGAGTCGTACGTGCGCGATGCACGCGACTACGTCGAGCTCGCCGAGCGCGAGAGCGGCGCGATCCCGCGACCGGTCGACTTCGCATACGTCTGGGGCGACGCGCTCGCCGAGCTCCGGCGCGCCGCGCCGGCCGCGCGGATCGTCAACCTCGAGACGGCGGTGACGCGGAGCGACGACGCGGAGCTCGGCAAGGAGGTGCACTACCGGATGCACCCCGCGAACGTCCCGTGCCTCGAGGCGTTCGGCGTCGACGTCTGCGTGCTCGCGAACAACCACGTGCTCGACTGGGGGCCGCGGGGCCTCCTCGAGACGCTCGACACGCTGCATGCGGCCAAGCTCCGGACCGCGGGTGCGGGGCGCACGCGCGCGGAGGCCGAGGCGCCGGCGATCGTCGATCTTCCGGACGGGCGCCGCGTCCTCGTGTTCGGCGTCGGTCACGCGTCGAGCGGGATCCCTCCGTGGTGGGCCGCGGGGGACGATGTCCCGGGCGTCGCGCTCCTGCCGGCGCTCGGCTCCGCGGAGTCCGCGGCGCTCGTCGCGCGCGTGGCGTGCGCCCGTCGTCCCGGCGACGTCGTCGTGGTGTCGATCCACTGGGGGAGCAACTGGGGACACGAGATCCCCGACGAGCACGTGCGCTTCGCCCACGCGCTGGTCGAAGGTGGGATCGACGTCGTGCACGGTCACTCGTCGCACCACCCGAGACCCTTCGAGATCCATCGCGGCAAGCCGATCATGTACGGGTGCGGCGACTTCCTCTCCGACTACGAGGGCATCCACGGCCACGAAGAGCTGCGCGACGACCTCGCGCCGATGTACTTCGTTCGCATCGATCGAGACCGACCCGCGGCCGACGTGCGGATCGTGCCGATGCACCTGCGCAAGATGCACGTCGAGCGCGGTACGCGCGACGAGGGCGAGCTCCTCGCGCACCTGAGTCGTCGGTTCGGGACCGAGGTGGCCGTCCTCGACGACGGGACCCTGGTCGCTAGGCCGTAGCCTTCGCGGCGCGCTCGACGAGGTGGCGCCGGAACCAGATCGCCGCCGAGCGCGCGACGTGCTCGAGCGTCCCCGGCTCCTCGAACAGGTGCGTGGCGCCGGGCACGACCTCGAGCTCCTTCACACACGCGAGGAGGTAGAGCGACTCGCGATTGAGCTGCAGCACCTCGGGATCGTCGCCGCCGACGAGCAGCAGCGTCGGCGCCCGCACGTCGCCGAGGTAGGCCTCCGCGAGATCGGGCCGTCCCCCGCGCGAGACGATCGCGCGCACGGCTTCGGGCCGGAGGACGGCCGCGACGAGCGCCGCGGCCGCGCCGGTGCTTGCGCCGAAGTAGCCGATCGGGAGCGCCCCGAGCTCGGCCTGACCGCGCGCCCAGTCGGTCGCCACGACCAGGCGCGAGGCGAGGAGCTGGATGTCGAAGCGGAGGTGCGCGGTGCGGGCGTCGACGCTCTCTTCCTCCGCGGTGAGCAGATCGAGGAGGAGCGTCGCGAGCCCGGCGCGCTGGAGCTCGCCGGCGACGTACTGGTTGCGCGGACTGTGCCGGCCGCTGCCGCTGCCGTGCGCGAAGAGGACGAGCCCCTGCGCGTCGGGCGGGATCACGAGGTGCGCCTCGAGCACGGTCTCGCCGAGGGGGATGTGAACGTCGCGGTCGACGGGCACGCGGACGCGCTCCGAACGCATGCGCGGCGCCTCGTGCCGCTGCTGCTCCGCGTGCGCACGGTCGAGGAGGACCACGACGTCGTCGTCGGTCGTCGTGGTGAAGTCCTCGTACCACTGGCCGACGGCGTAGAAGTCCAGCTCCGGGTGCGGGCAGACGATCTCGTCGGCGACCGAGGCGAGCTCGGCGAGCGACTGCGACGCGGCGACCGGTACAGCGAGCACGATGTGGCTCGCGCCGCGGGCGCGCAGCGTCTGGATCGCGGCACGCGCGGTGCCGCCCGTCGCGATCCCGTCGTCGACGACGAGGACCGTCCTCCCGCGCACGTCGAGCGGGGGAGCGCCGCGGCGGAACTTGCGAACGCGCTCCTCCACCTCCGCGCGCTTCGCCGCGATCAGCGCTCCGAGGTCGCGCTCGTCGACGCCGACGAGGTCCATCGTGCCGCGATCGACGTGGAGCGCGCCCTCCTCGGAGACCGCGCCGATGCCGAGCTCGGGCTCGATCGGTGCGCCGATCTTGCGCACGACGCACACGTCGAGCGGCGCCCCGAGCTGCCGCGCGACCTGGTAGGCGACGGGGACGCCGCCGCGCGGCAGGCCGAGCACGATCGGCGACTCGTCGCGGAAGCGGAGCAGCTCGAGGGCGAGCTCTTGCCCGGCATGCGCGCGATCGCGAAACAGCTTGTCGAAGCTCATGGCTCACCTCCAGGACGTCGGAAGGACGTCGTCGCGGGTCACTGCACCTCCGGGCCCGGTGGTCTTGCCTCGCTCGACGAGCGACTTCAGCCGCAGCATGTCCTCGTCGAGCTCGCGCGACGGATCGTCGCCGAGGAGACGCGCGATCTCGTGGCCGACGAGCCCGCCCGGCGGCCAGTAGCGGAGCCGGATGGAGAGGCGCGTCGTGCCGGGCGCCACCGTCTCGAAGGTCACGCTGCCCTCGTTCTGCACCGAGGCGCCTTCTTCGCTCTTCCAGGCGACGAGCTCGTTCGGCACGAGCCGCTGGAGCGAGCCCTCCCACTCGAAGTGCACGCCCGCGGGGCCCGCGACGGACCACACCCAGCGGTTGTCGCCGATGCGCCGCACGCTCTTCACGTGCCGCATGAAGCGCGGGAAGTTCTCGGGCGTGGTGAAGAGCTCGACGACGTCCTGCACCGGGGCGTTCACGGTCATCGTCTTCTCGACGTCGATCGCCGGCCGACGTCCGCGCAGGCCGCCGAGCTCGGCCACGCGCACGTTCGCGATCCCTCGCGCGATCGCGATCCCTCCGAGCACGGCGGTGCCGAGGCCGAGCACGCCCCCGCGCGAAAGGCCGGCGAGCAGCGCGCCGGCGCCGGCGGTCCCGATCGCGAGCCGCGCCGCGGGCGGCCAGTGACCGAGCTGCCGGCGCGCGAGGCGGGAAGGACCCTGGAGCGCGGGAACCATGGCGGGCGTGTCGTGACGTTCGAGACGATCGAGGACCGCTCGCGCTCCCCGCGTGCTCCGTGCGGCGCGCAGCACGGCCGGGACGTCCTCTTCGAGCACCGGTCCCTCGAGCGCGACGACGCCGCCGTGGCAGGCGACGGCGATCGCATGGGGATGAGAGCACACGTGTCCGAGGCGCGAGCGAACGCGCGCGACGATCACCTCGTCGCCCTCCGCGTAGGGCTTGGTCTGGGCCGTCGTGCTCGACATCATCCCGTGCATGCGGTGCTCGAAGTCGCGCGCGGCGGCGCCGAACCCGTGCGTGGCGACGCGACGAGCGTGCGTGACCGCCATGCGCGCGCGCGCGCGGCGTTTGCGTCCCGCGCCGGGGTCGAGGAAGTACGTCGCCGTCGCGCCCGCGACGCCACACGTCAGCAATGCGGTCCAGATCGATCTCATCGGTCGTCCCCTCGCGTGAGTCGTTCGTCGGGTGGGACGCAAGCGCGGTACCCGCGGACGACGCGCAAGGTCCAACTCGGACGCAGCCCGGACGATGGGGCACCCATCTTGCTGGCGCACGGGCGGAGGCTTCCCCATGTCCGAACGGTTCCACTTCGACGTCGACGGCGAACGGCTGACCGCGTTCGTCTACGCGGCAAAAAAGCCAATCGGCGCGACGTTGCTCCTCGCGCACGGTGGCAGCGGCGGACAGAAGGATCGGTTCATCGTCGACTACGCGAACGGACTGGCCGAGCGCGGCGTGCTCGTGGTCACGTTCGACTTCCCGTTCATGGAGCACGGACGGCGCAGCCCCGATCCGGACGACGTGCTGCAGGATGCGTATCGGGGCGCCGTCGTCGCAGCGCGGCAGTGCCGGCCGAAGAATCGCCTCTTCATCGGCGGCAAGTCGCTGGGAGGACGCGTGGCGGCGGAGGTCGCGGTGGAGGGAGGCGAGGAGGTCGCGGACATCGCGGGCGTCGTCGTCCTCGGCTATCCGCTGCACCCGGTCGGCAAGTCGACCGCCTCGCGCGCGCAGCACCTGCGCGACCTCGACGAGCCCGTGCTCATCGTGCAGGGGACGCGCGACGCGTTCGGGACGCCGGACGAGCTCCGTCGCGTGGTCGCGGCGCTGCCCGAGGGGAGCGAGCTCCGCGCCGTCGACGGAGGCGACCACTCCTTCATGGTCCCGAGGCGCGGGCCGCACACCCAGGAGTCGACCGAGGCGGAGATCCAGGACGAGATCGCGCGGTGGATGACCGAGATCTGCGAGACGCACGAGGCGGCCTCGCGACCGGCGCCGGCGCGCATCGCGACGCACGCCCGTGCGCAGCTCCGTTCGCTGCGCCGAACCGCGAGACCTTGAGGAGAGGGAGGGAGACGTCATGGCCACTCGAGCAGAGTCGCGACGCGCCGAGGAGCAACGGCACGGCATCACACCGAAGGCGCGCAAGCGCGCGCGGGCGAAGAAGACGCGCGCGCAGAAGCTCGGCGCGCCGCATCCCGCGACGCACGCAGGCGCGAAGGCGACGTACGCCCTCGAGATCCCGTCGAAGAAGGGGCGCGCGTCCCGCAAGTCGACGCGCGCGAGCGCGAACCGTTCGAAGCCCGACTCGAACCTCGTCCTGCGCGAGGGGCGTCGCAAGGGATCGCCGGAGAGCCGCTCGCGCCGTGCGCGCGCGCGCACGCGGCGCGTCCGCGGGGCGCCGGCGGCGTGACTCAGGGCCGATCGTCGATCCACGCGTCGAGGCGCTCCCACCACTGCCTGAGCCACGCCACGCGTGCGGCCGCGTCTCGGGGGATGTCGGCTCGGGCGACGCGCCACCAGCGGATGCGGACGGTGGCGCCGACGAGCGATCCGTCGACGAGGTCGCGCAGGTGGTTCGCGCCCTCGAGGCCGGTGTGCGCGCAGAACGCGACGTCCGCGACCGGCGCGCGGTCGAGCAGGTGGAGCGGACCCGCCGGATGCGGCGGCAGGAGGTGCCGCAAGCGCCGCGCGTTCGCATGGGCGAGCTCGTCCCGTCCGGCGAGCGCGGCGAGCGCGCGTGTCCGCTTCGCCTCGGTGAAGCGCGTCCCCTCCGGGAAGATGACGACCGCATCGCGCGGGCCGAGGTCGCGCGCGAGCGACTCGACGGCGGCGACGTCGGTCTCGTGCCCGCGGCCCTGCCGCTTCACGAACGCCGTCGCCAGACGATGACCGACGAGGTCGATGCACGGATCCCAGAGCAGCTCGCGCTTCACCACGTAGCGCAGCGCGAGGCCGTGCCTCGCGGCGAAGACGATCGGGAGGAGGATGTCGAGGAGGCTCGCGTGCCGCGCCATGACGAGGAGCGGACCACCGTCGAGCGCGTCCTCGCCCTCCACCACCGTGCGCATCCCGTAGATGCGCACGGCGGCATGCCAGGTCGCGGTCGCCCACCACGCCTCGCTGCGTACGTCGAGGTCGTGCTCGCGGACGCGCCCGCGCGACAGTCCCGCCAGCCAGGCGCCGGCGAGGAGGACGAGCCCGACCACGTGGATGCCGAGCGCGAACGCGACGGCGAGGTGGAAGCGGACTCCGGCGAAGCGGCGGTGGCGCGCGAGATCGAGCACGGCCGCACCCGCGAGGAGCAGAGGCAGGAGCGCGAGATCGACGAGCCAGAGCAGGACGAGGCCGGGGACGGTCACCGCGCGGCGCGACCACTTCGCCGCGCGCGAGCGATCGGGCTCGATCGTCGCCTGCGCCGCCTGCTCCATGGATCGCGAGGCATGCAAGTTGCGATGCATCGGGCATGACCCAAGACAGCGAGGGCTGGGAGGAGGCCGTCACCTGCGCCGATTGCGGCGCAGAGCTCTGGCCGAACGTCGACCGGGCGTTCGCGTACGGGCCGGACACCTACCTCTGCTTCGCGTGCGCCGAGCGACGCGGCGGCGTGTACGAAGCCGACGAGGACCGCTGGAGCGTCGCGCCCGACACCTCGGGGCTGCCCGATGAACGCCGACCGCATCCATGAGGCCCGCCTCGAGGTCGCCGCCGAGCACACGCACGTGCGCACGCTCGTCGGCGAGCTCGCGCGCGAGGCGTTGCAGACCGGCCACAAGGTCCGGCATCGCGGGCTCCGCGCGCGGCTGATCGCGCTGCGCGCGGCGATCGAGCGCGCCAACGACGTCGAGGAGCGTGAGCTCGTGCCGCTGCTGGAGACGGCCGACGCGTGGGGGGCGGCGCGCGTCGAGCGCATCCGCGAGCGTCATGCGCGCGTGCTCGGCGTCCTGCGCGCGTTCGAGGCGGACGTCGCGCCCGAGCGGCACGGGCCGTGCGACGTCGTCGCGCGCATCGACGCGCTCGTCGCGGCGCTCGAGGCCGAGATCGACGAGGAGGAAGGGGCGGCCGCGATGGCGGAGCGGCGCAGCGAGGGCGACACGGTCACCGACGATCAGGAGGACGCGTAGAGCTGCGCGAAGCTCCGGGCGAGATGCTCGACACGTTCGCCGAGCTGCGCGAGGCTCGGATCCTCCCGCGACGGGAATGAAACTTTCGGCGGCGGCGTACGTCGAAGGCCGGATGAAGCTCCGACTCCCGATGACGTGCATGGTGCTCGCGGCCTGCTCCTCGCAAGCAGCGCCTCCCTCGGCGGCCGTGATGCCCGTGTCGAGCGCGCGCGCGATCGAGACCACCGCGCCCGTCGAGCCGGCCGCGCAAGCGCCGCTCGATGCGCCCGACTGCGCGCGTCCGGGCGTGCGCTTCACGCTCGCGGGCGAGGAGGCGTTCGCGCCCGTCGAGGGGCCGCGCGATCTCGCCGGGCACAAGTACCGGAAGGACGGCAGCCGCTCGCCGTGGCTCACGGTGAACGGCGGGCCGCTCTACGTGCACGGCGTCGGCGACTACCAGCCGGGCGACGTGGGCACCACGCGGCTCGTGCTCGTCACCGTGATGAAGAAGGGAGATCACGGCGGCTACGCGCTCGCGCGTGACGGCGAGTCGCGCCTCGAGGTGATCGCCTCCGACGGTCGCTTCGTCCAGGGGCGTTTCGATGCCGACGTGAGCAAGGTCGCGGACACGACGCGCACGCCGCCCCCGGGCACCGCGGTGGTGCGCCTCCGCGGCACGTTCTGTCTGCCCGCGCTGCCGGCCGATCCGTCCGATACCGGCCCGTG
>JBDHVD010000220.1:0-13264 GCA_039809525.1 Labilithrix sp.
ACCCCCCCCCGCCGGTCTCGTCCGAGCACGCCGCGCTCGCGAGGAGCGCGCATCCGATCCACCCGAGCCACGCGAGCCTGCGCCGCATGGCCGTCAGCGTAGCGCCGCGCTCAGCGGCCGGACAGCGTCCGGTAGACCTGCTCGTACTGCCGCGCGGCGCGCTCCCATCCGCGATCGAGGCGCATCACGCGCCGCCGGAGCGACGGCCAGAGCTGCGTCGCGTACGCGGCGATCGCCCGCTGCGTCGCGCCGAAGAGCGCGTCGGTCGTCGGCTCGTCGAAGAGGAAGCCGGTGCCCGTCTCGAGCCGCGCGTCGCAGTCGATGACGGTGTCGACGAGCCCGCCGGTCGCGTGGGCGACGGGGAGCGCGCCGTAGCGCTGCGCGTAGAGCTGCACGAGGCCGCAAGGCTCGAAGCGGCTCGGCACGAGCACGATGTCCGCGCCGGCGAAGATGCGGTGCACGAGCTGCTCGGAGGCGGCGCGCACGAACACGCCCCGGCCTCCCACGCGCGTCAGCGCCGCCTCGATGCGCGCGATCAGCGACGGATCGCCGTCGCCCGCGAGGACGAACTGCGCGTCGCTCCCGCGCGCGAGCCGCGGCAGGACGTCGGCGAGGAGATCGGTCCCCTTCTGCGCGACGATGCGCCCGACGTTCGCGAGGATCGGGACCTCGGCGTCGAGCGGCAGCCCGAGCTCCTTCTGCAGCGCGCCCTTGCAGCGCGCCTTGTTCGACGTGTCCTCGGCGTCGAACCGCGCCACGATGCTCGAGTCGGTCGCCGGGTTCCAGACGCCGTAGTCGACGCCGTTCACGATGCCGACGATCCGTCCCTTGGCGCGGAGCACGCCATGCAGCTTGCCGCCGTGCTCCTCGGTCTGGATCTCGCGCGCGTACGTCGGGCTCACCGTCGTCACGACGTCGGCCGAGACGATGCCCTGCTTGAGGACGTTGACCTGCTCGTAGAACTCGCAGCCGTCGACGGTGAAGTCGTCCCACGAGAGGCCGAGGGACGGCAGCGTGTCCTTCGGGAACACGCCCTGGTGCGCCACGTTGTGGATCGTGAGCGCGGTCTTCGTCGAGACGCCGAGGTCCTTCAGGTGCTTCGCCGCGAGCGCCGTCGGCCAGTCGTTGAGGTGCACGACGTCGAAGGGCGTCCCGGCGTCGGCGCGCTGCTTGGCGAGCTCGGCCACCACGCGCGAGAACACCGCGAAGCGCTGCGCGTTGTCCGGGTAGTCCTCGGCCTTCTCGCCGTACACGCCCGGCCGGTCGAACAGGCCGGGGACGTCGACGAGCGTGAGCTCGACCTGCGACGCGAGGCGTCCGTCGAAGACGGTGGCCTCGAACGCCTTGCCGCCGAGCTCGATCCGCAGCGGCGTGAGCCGGCGCGCCATCATCAGGCCCGCCTCCTCGAACGCGGGATAACGCGGCATGACGACGATCACGCGGTGGCCGAGCATGCGGAGGTGCTTCGGCAGCGCCGCGCTCACGTCGGCGAGACCGCCGACCTTGACGTAGGGGGCGAGCTCGGTCGTGGCGAAGAGGATCTCCATCGAGGCCGCTTTTACCATAGTGAGGACCGGCGGTCCCCACGTGCTAAAGACCAGCCGTGACCCGCCTCAGGACCTCCGACGTCGGCGTGGACGGCTACGAGCGCCCCGAGGGGGTCCCCGAGGGCTCGATCGTCAGCATCTTCCGCGTCCCGCCCGAGGTCGCGGGGCAGAGGCTCGACGTCTTCCTCCAGGGTCAGCTCAAGAGGACGAGCCGCACGCGCACGCAGGTCATCATCGAGAACAGCGCGTTCGATCCCCGCGGCAAACGGCTGCGGTCGAACCACCGCGTCCGCGCGGAGGAGCACGTGCTGCTCTGGCGGCCGCCCTGGGACGAGGATCCCGTCCCCACCGAGGTGCCCGTGCTCTACGAGGACGCGCACCTGCTCGCGGTCGACAAGCCCGCGCTTTTGCCGGTGCACCCCACGGCGCGCTACTACAAGAACACGCTCATCGAGGTGATGAAGCGCGCGCGTCCCGGCGAGTTCCTCTCGCTCGGCCACCGCATCGATCGCGAGACCAGCGGCGTGCTCCTCGTGTCGAAGACGCCCGAGTGCGATCGCGCGCTGAAGAAGGCGCTCGAGGACCGCGCCGACATCGAGAAGACGTACGTCGCGCTCACGTGGGGCGTCCCCGAGCCCGCGCGCGAGGGCGCGAAGAGCTTCCGCTACGAGCGCCCCGTCGAGCTCGATCCCACGTCACGCTACAAGGTGAAGATGCGCATCGGCGAGTCCGGCGACGCGCTCTACGCGGCGACGCGCTTCCACGTCGAGGAGAGCCGCGCCGGCTACGCACGCGTGCGCTGCGATCTCGAGACCGGACGCCAGCACCAGATCCGCATCCACCTCGCGAGCCTCGGCTCGCCGATCGTGGGCGACAAGCTCTATGGTCCCGACGAGTCGTGCTTCGCGCGCGGCGCCGACGGCGAGCTCACGCCCGAGGACCACGAGATGCTCGAGCTGCCGCGCCACGCGCTGCACGCCGCACGCCTCTCGCTCGCGCATCCGATCACCGGCAAGCCGCTCGTGATCGAAGCGCCGCTGCCGGGAGACCTCGCCGCGTTCTGGGACGCGATCGCGTAGCGACGCGTCAGGGACAGTCGCTCGGCGCGCCGGGCGTGCCCTTGTCCGAGCCCGTCGCCCAGGTGTTGTACGAGAGGCACCAGCTCGCCTTGTCGGCGCCCGCGGCGAAGTCGAGGACCTCGAGCTGCACCGAGCTGCCGCCCGTCTGGCTGAACCAGCCGCCGTAGGCCGCCTGGGCGATCACCGTCCCGCCGTTCCGGAGGTAGAGCGCGCCGGTGTCGCCGTTCGCGAGGATGACGCCGCCGTTCGACGGCAGCGACTCGCCGTACTCGTACGCGACCGCGCCGGACGGGAGCTTGCCAGAGGCCGCGAAGCTCCGCACGAACACGACGTAGGCGCCGGGCGCGATCGTCGTGCCCGCCTTGATCGTGTGCGTGCGCCCGCCTCCGTCGGAGATGACGAGGCCGCCGAGCGACTTCGTCTCGCTCGTCTTGTTGTACAGCTCGAACCACTCGCTGTCCGGCTCGGCGCCGAACGGGTCGTACATCACCTCGGTGAGGAGGACCTCGCCCTGCGCGGGCTTCGGCGGCGGCGGCGGCCCCGCATCCACCGGGACGATCGTCGCCGCGTCTCCGCCGCCGGCATCCGCGGGTGCCGGGGCGGGCTTCTGCTTCGGCGCCGGAGCCGCGCCGGTGTCCACGCGACCGGCGTCGGTCGATGCGTCGTTGGCGCCGGAGGCGCGCGTCGGATCGTCGGTCCCCTCGACGCCGGGCAGCGACGGGTCGACGTCCGGCGTGACGTCCGGCACCTCGGTCGATGCGCAGGCCGCAGCCAGGATCGTCGCGAGCGCGGCGAGTCGGCGGGGGTTCGGCATCGGAGTGCGTCCGTTTTTGCTACGCACCGCGTCGAGACGCAAGGAGACCAGGAGGCGGGGACGTCCGGGAGACGCCGCCGGTTCGGTGACGAATCACGCGTGATTTCGCGGTCGTCTCGGGGTCGCGGCCCGTGCGCTCGCCCGGCGATCCCCGGAGGCGAGCGCACGCGTTCGGGGCGCGCGCGCCATGGTCATTTGTTTCTCCAAATAGCCGAAACATTTGACCATTGCGACTTCCTGCCCCGTGCGACGAGCATCCGTTGCATGCACGCATTCTCCAAGGCTCGCCCACCCCTCATCCTCCGCACGACGGCCAGCCTGCGGGCGATCGCGACGATGCGCGCGGCGGCTCTCGTGCTGGGAGCGGCCCTGACGATCGCGGCGTGCTCCACGAACGGCGGCGGCGCAGGCGGCGGCGGCGGAACCGCCCACTGCGCGGCCGGCTCGCGCGGGTGCCGGTGCGAGGCGTCGTCGTTCTCGCTGAAGGAGGACGAGGACACGGCGACGTCGTGCAGCGCGAGCACGATCTCGGGCGACGTGCAGTGCTGCTACGACCTCGATTCCGACGGCTACACCACGAGCTGCGACTGCGCGACGTACGTCTGCGTGCAGACTCCGTCGACGGGCACGGACGAGTGCGTCTGCGGGTGGTCTTCCTACCCGTCCGATCGCGAGGGCGAGGTCGTCTCGAACTGCACGCAGACGACGAAGAACAGCCTCTGCTGCGAGCAGCCCGCGACCAACGTGAGCGGGGCGGAGAACGCGTGCTCGTGCAACGGCGCGTACGGCGACTGCGAACACCGTCCGGGCTACGGCGAGGCCAAGACCGTCACCTCGTGCGGCGTCGTCACGCGCACGTGTGATTCGGACAAGAAGCCGGCGCGGACCTGCGACGGCCTCAAGTGGAAGCCGCCGGCGACGTCGACGTCGTCGAGCTCGAGCTCGTCCGGCGGCAGCAAGCCGGAGTGCTCGTCCGACAGCTCGTGCAGCGGCAAGTGCAGCGGCTCTTGCTACGCGTGTCGCTCCGGCGACTGCAAGTGCGGGTACAAGGGCGTATCCGGCTCCTGCATCTACTGAACGACGCGACTCGGATCAGAGGCCGCGCGGGACCTTGTCGAGATCGAGCTGCTCGAGCGCGACGCGGATGAGCGCGCTGCGATTCGCCTTCGTGATGCCTCGGCCCTTGAGCTCCTCGACCAGCTCGTCGAGGCGATCGAGGTCCTTCGTGTACATCGAGATGCAGATCACCTTGTAGTGGGTCGGCTTCGCGCTCTTCTCCTCGCGCGCCGTCGCCGCCTTCTGCATGCGTCCGCTCTCGGGAGGCGCCTGGTAGAACGCGCCCGACAGCACGTCCCGCACCTCGTCACCGTCGAGCACGCGTGCCGCTCCGAGCCCCGCTCCGCCGTCGTCTCGCGCTGCCATCATCTCCTCCTTCGATCCTCAGGCCGTCATCGCGCGCGTTTCCTCGGCCTCGAGGTCCGCGTCGTCCGTGATCTCTGCGCAGCGACCGGTGACGAGCCGATCGACGACGCGCTGGTAGTCGCTCGCCGCATGCGAGTCGGGCGCGTACTCGAAGATCGTGCGGCCCTGCGCGGGCGCTTCCTTGATCTTGATCGTCGAGCGGATCGGCTGGAAGCACCGATCGCCGAAGTGCTCCTTGAGCGTGCCCCACGCGTCGCGGCAGATGCGCGCGCGTGCGTCGTAGAACGTCGGCAGGACGCCGTAGATCTGCACCGGGTGGTGGAGCAGCGAGTTGACGTTCTTCACCGTCTTGATGACCTGACGCACGCCGACGAGCGAGAGGAAGTCGCACGCCACCGGGACCAGGATGCCGTCGGCGAAGACGAGCGCGTTCTGGTTGAGGAGCGACAGCGAGGGCGAGCAGTCGAGGATGATCACGTCGTAGTGCGACTGCGCCTGCATGAGGCGGTCACGCAGGATGCGATCGCGGTTCTGGCGGCCGGCGAGGTAGAGTTCCGCGGCCGCGAGCGTCTCGTTCGAGGGGACGAGATCGAGGTTCTCGCGGACCTTCACCGCGACGTCCTGCGGCTTCAGCCCCATGACGAGGCAGTGATAGAGCGTCTTCTCCGCCTTGATCCCGAGCGACACGCCGACGTTGCCCTGCGAGTCGGTGTCGACGAGGAGGACCTTGTAGCCCTTCATCGCGAGGCCCGCGGCGACGCTCACCGTGGTCGTGGTCTTGCCCGTCCCGCCCTTGTGGTTGAAGATCGCCATGCGCGTGGGGCCGGCGATCTTCGGGCGCGCCGGAGTGACCGCGGCGACGCTGCCCGCCGGAGCGACCGGCATCGGAGCAGGCGTGGGCGCGAGCGTCGGCTTGACCGACGACGACGGCGGGGGCGGCGGCGGCGCCATCGCGCTGCCGAGGCGCTGGCCGCCCGCCTCCGCGAGCAGCTGCGAGCGGCAGCCGTCGGAGCAGGCGTAGCGGGCCTCGCCCTTGATGCGGACGACCTGCGAGACGAGCTCGACGACGAACCGCTTGTTGCAGCAGTTGCAGACGACGCCGCTCGTGGTCTCGCCGCGCAGGCTCTTGCCATGGCAAGCCTGGGAGCAGAAGAACGAGAACGCGTTGTCCCGCTCCTCCATCTGGTAGCGGAACTGGACCTCGAAGTTGCGCCCGCACACCGTGCAGGACTCGTGCATCCCGGCCATGCATCCACCGGTGCCACAGTGGAACGTGCTGGGCCAAATAAGTGGCTATCGGTGCACGCGAAGGAAGGCGCCCGCCGGGGGCTCGTACCGCGTCGGTGAGCCCCTGGATCGCATGACCCCCGCACCCGAACGGGCCTCGCGCGCGGGTGTGCGCACACGGCTAGAAGTAGCTGCTCGATCGCGTACTTGGACGACGTGAGCCCAGCGGTACACCGGTTGCACCTACATCGGCGCCGGGAGGACACGACGACCATGGCTCGCACGCCGATCTTTCAGCGCCTGCTCGAGACGCTCCACATCAGCCGCACGGACGGACCGTCCGACGAGGTCGTCGCGTCGATGCGCGAAGGGCGGCGAGGTCTCTCGCGCCGCGACGTGCTCCGCGGCGCCGGAGCCGCGGCCGCGGCCGTGGCGACGCCGAACGTCCTCGCCGCGTGCGCGGCGCCCACCGACGGTGCGGAGAACCTCGGAGCGACGAAGCGCTCGCTGAAGAAGATCGACGCGAACATCGGCATCGTCGGCGCCGGCATCGCGGGCCTCGCATGCGCCTACGAGCTGAAGCGCTCGGGCTGCGCCGCCACGATCCACGAGGCGGGCACCCGCGTCGGCGGGCGCATCTACTCCGACAGCGACGGGAAGTGGCTCGGCCAGACGATCGAGCGGGGCGGCGAGCTGATCGACACGCCCCACAAGACGATGATCGGCTACGCGCAGGAGCTCGGCCTATCCCTCGAGAACTACATCAAGCAGCCGGGCGAGGTGTTCTACCAGTTCAAGGGCCAGCGGATCGCCGAGAGCACGATGGTCGCCGAGTTCCGCGTGCTCGTCGACGCGATGAAGAAGGACCTGCAGGCGGCCAACTGGCCGACCGCCGACGCGTTCACCGAGGCCGACCGCGCGCTCGACACCATGAGCCTCGCCGAGTACCTCGAGCGCCGCGGCGCGCCCGAGAACATCAAGGCTCTCCTGAACGTCGCCTACAACATCGAATACGGCGTCGACACCAGCGCGCTGAGCTCGTTGTCTTTCCTCTACTTCGCGAAGGCGTCGAAGCAGTCGAAGCTTCGCCTGTGGGGCAACTGGAGCGACGAGCGCTACCACGTCGTCGGCGGCAACCAGCAGATCCCGATCGGCCTCGCCGCCCGGCTGCCCGGTCAGATCCTCTACGAGCGCAGGCTGGTGCGCGCCCGGAAGCTCTCCGACGGCCGCGTCGAGCTCACGTTCAAGCAGGGCACCAAGACGGTCACCGCCACGCACGACGCCGTCGTGTTCGCCCTCCCCTATCACCTCCTCCGCGACGTCGACCTCGATCCGAGCCTCGGCCTGCCGCAGTGGAAGCGCGACTCGATCGCGAGCTTCGTCTGCGGAAACAACGCCAAGCTCATGATCGGCTTCCAGGGGAAGCCCTGGACGGAGGCGGGCTGCAACGGCGCCGTCTACAGCGATCTGCCGTACCTGCAGACCAGCTGGGAGACGAGCCCGACGACCGCGAACGCCTCGCGCGCGATCCTCACCGACTACACGGGCGACGCCCTCTCCGTCTCGCTCTCGCCGAACAAGGTGCAGGCCGACTGCGAGCGCTTCCTCACGAACTTCGACGCGATCCTCCCGGGATCGAAGGCGCGCGCGCGCCGCGACGCGAAGGGGAACTACGTCTGCCATCTCGAGCACTGGCCGTCGAACCCGCTCACCAAGGGCGCGTACTCGGCGAATCAGCCCGGGTACTTCACGACGATCGAGGGACGGCCGGCGAAGGCGGTCGGGAACCTGTACTTCGCCGGCGAGATGACCGATTCGTTCTACGACTGGCAGGGCTTCATGGAAGGCGGCGCCCGGACCGGCGTGCGCGCCGCCGGCGAGATCCTCGCGGACTTCGCCTGATCCCGGCTCAGTGCCGGAAGTGACGGACGCCGGTGAGCACCATCGCGAGGCCGAGGCGATCGGCCGCCGCGATGACGTCGGCGTCCTTCACGCTGCCGCCGGGCTGCGCCACCGCGGTGATGCCGTGCTTCGCCGCCGCCTCGACGCCGTCGGGGAACGGGAAGAACGCGTCGGACGCGAGCACGCTCCCGGCCGCGTTCTCACCGGCCTTCTCGCACGCGATCTGCACCGAGACCACGCGGGACATCTGGCCTGCGCCGACGCCGACCGTGCGCTCGCCCTTGGCGAGGACGATGGCGTTCGACTTCACGTGCTTGCAGACGCGCCAGCCGAACTCGAGGCCCTTCATCTCCTCGGGCGTCGGCGCGCGCTTGGTCACGATCTTCCCCTTGGTGACCTCGCCGGCGGCGCTGGCGTCGCGGCTCTGCACCACGAGGCCCCCCGAGACGCGCTTGTACTGGAGCGCGGGCGCGTCCGCGGCGAGCCAGGGGCCGGTGGCGAGCAGGCGCAGGTTCTTCTTCCCGCGCAGGACCTCGAGCGCCGCGGCCGAGAACGCCGGAGCGACGACGCACTCGAGGAACGTCTCGGCGAGGACCCGCGCCGTCGCCTCGTCCACCTCGCGGTTCAGCGCGACGATGCCGCCGAAGGCGGAGAGCGCATCGGCGTCGCGCGCGGTCCGGTAGGCCGACTCGAGCGTGTCGCCGATGGCGACGCCGCACGGGTTCGTGTGCTTCACGACGACCGCGGCCGGGCGCTCGTACTCGCGCACCGCCTCGAGGGCGGCGTCGACGTCGACGAGGTTGTTGAACGAGAGCTCCTTGCCCCCGGCGCCGAGGCTCTCGGCGCGGGCGATCGAGCCGGGCGCCGCGTCGCGCTCGACGTAGAACGCGCCCGTCTGATGGGGGTTTTCCCCATATCGAAGTCCATATGCACGCTCGAACGGGAGCGTGAGGTACCGGGGGTACGGGTTCTCCGCGCCGCCGGGCGCGTACGTCGCGTCCGCATCGCGGAGCTCGGCGCGCGGCCCGGAGAGCACGCCGCTGATCGCCGCGTCGTACGCCGCGGTGTGCGCGAAGGCCTTCGCCGCGAGCTCGCGGCGCGTCGCCTTCGAGGTGTCGCCGCTCTTCTCGATCTCGGCGAGGACCCGGTCGTAGTCGCTCGGGTCGCAGACCACCGTCACGCGGTCGTGGTTCTTGGCCGCCGAGCGGACCATCGACGGACCGCCGATGTCGATGTTCTCGATCAGCTCTTCGAACGAAGCGCCCGGATTCGCAGCGACTTTCTCGAACGGGTAGAGGTTCACGACGACGAGATCGATGAACCCGGCCGACAGCTTCGCGAGGTCCTCCTCGTCGACGCCGGCCCGGGCGAGGATCCCCCCGTGGACCTTCGGGTGCAGCGTCTTCACGCGCCCGCCCATCACCTCCGGCGAGCCGGTGTACGCCTCGACCGTGGTGACCGCGATCCCCTCCGCGGCGAGGGTCTTCGCCGTCCCGCCGCTCGAGAGGATGGTCACCCCACGCTGCGCGAGCGCCGAAGCGAGGCGGAGCAGACCGGTCTTGTCGGAGACGGACAGGAGCGCGACGCGGATGGGCATGGCGCGCGAGATAGCGACCCCGCCCGCGTGGGTCAACGCTCGGTGGCACGCACGACCAGACAAAAGGCGAACGGCCCGGGGTTAGCCGGGCCGCCGTCTGCAGGGGGACTGTCGTTCGAGAAGGTCGTTCGAAGAGAGAGCTGAAGCGAGATTGGGATCAGATCGAAGTCATTCGGCGTCGAGGGCGTCGCTGGCGAACTCGTCGGCGTCGAAGTCGTCGTCGCTCTCGCCCTCGGTCTCCTCTTCCTCGTCGCGCGCGAGCACGGGGAGGCGGCGCTTGCCGACGGGGCCCTCGTCGACGTAGTCGCGGAGGGCGTTCATGTCCTTGAGCGCCTGGAGCTTGGCGAGGCCCTTCACCTCGACCTGGCGGATGCGCTCGCGGGTCAGGTTCATGATCGCGCCGACCTCCTCGAGGGTCGTGCCGCCACGGTCGGCCACGTCGAGGGCGCAGGTCTCGTTCATCTCCCAGACCTCGAGATCGGGGAAGTTGAGCTTGATCGCGCCGGTGCGGGCCGACACGTCGAGGTAGAGGTGGTGCTTGCACGAGACGAACGGGCACGGCCGCTCGCTGCCGATGCACTCGGCGCGCGTCTTCGGCTTCACCACGTCCTCGACGTCCGGATAGAGGAGACGGCCGAGCTCGAGCTCGCGCTTGGTCATGCGCTTGACGCTGATGGTGCGCGCGCGGACCTCGCGCTTGCGGCGCGAGCGGCGCTGCTCACGGGTCACCGGCTTGTCGTCGGCACCGACCTCGGGCGCGAGCGCGAGCGCACCCTCCGTGATCGGAGACTCCTCCCGAATCGCCCCATCGATCTCCACGAAAGCCTGCTCTTCGATGACGTTCTTCGGGTCCATGTGCTCCTCCCAGACCGAAACGCGAACGACGCGGGGCCGCGCGCCGACGACGCACGCCTCCCCGGGTAGCGTGCCCCCCGGGACAAGCTGTCCCACAGCGCGCTACCTTTGCCTTGTCACTGCCACTTCAGCGACTGACCGGCGCGCATCCGAACGATGGAATGCGCATCCGATCGAGCGAGAAGGAGCACCCTTGCGCGAGCCCGCGCAGCGCCGCTGTCCTCTGCCCGATCAGTTCGGTCAACCGGTGCCTCGATTCGTTGCCGGAGACGGATCTCCGGTGAGGCTGCCTGGTGTCCACATCGAGTCTCCTCGATGGAGATCACCGGCGAAGGTCTGACGCGAGCGACTGTATTCCGAACAAAAGACGCGGGTCAACGCCGCTTCAGGAATTTATTTGCCACGCGCTCATAATGGAGCTTGTTCGCGCGTTTGGATCGGTGGCCTGACAAATAATGTCATACGCGAACGGTCGCGCTCGTCGGCGCGATCGTTCGGCGATCCGGCTCCGGACGATCGTCGCAGAGCGCGCGTTGCCGCGTCCAGTCTGCGGCGGTCCGGGATTGGTGTATGGTCCGGCGTGATGCTGCTTCCGAAGGACGTGTCGGCGCGCGGTGCGCGGATCCGCTTCGTGGAAGCGGGCGCAGGGACGCCGCTCGTCCTCCTGCACGACTGTGCAGCGACCCACGAGGTCTTCGCCGCGCTCATCGAGCGGCTCGCGGGGACGTTCCGCGTGATCGCGCCGGACCTCCCCGGCTTCGGCGCGAGCGAGAAGCCCGATCCGCAGAAGTACGCCTACGGGTTCGACGCCTTCAGCGAGTCGGTCTTCGACCTCGTGGCCGCGCTCGGCCTCGGGCGCGTGCACGTCTGCGGGCACGGCCTCGGCGGCAGCGTCGCGCTCACGCTCGCCGCGCGTCACCCGGCGATCGTCCATCGGCTGGTGCTCGTCGACTCCGCCATCTATCCCGCGAACGAGCACGGCCTCGATCGCGCGGGCCGTATGCCGATCGTCGGTGCGCTGCTCTTCCGCCAGCTCATGGGCCCCGCGCTCTTCCGCGCCTACGTCCAGGGCACCGTCTACGCCGGCGCGTCGAAGCTCCCGCCGGGACGCCTCGACGCGCTCTACGCGTCGTTCAACGCGCCGGCGGCGCGCCAGGCGCTGCACGCGACGGTGGTCGCGACGGCGGACACGCGGCCGCTCGTCGCCCGCCTCCCTCGGGTGACGTCCGATGCGCTGGTCGTGTGGGGGCGCGACGATCGCATCGCGCCGGTCGAGCACGGGCGCCGGCTGGCGCGCGAGCTGCGCGGGCGCTTCGAGGTCCTCGAGTGCGGGCGCTGCCCGCCGGAAGAGGAGCCCGACGCGTTCGCGAGCGTCCTCACCTCGTTCCTCGAGCCGTCCGCGCGACCTTCGGTGCGGCCGCGCACCCGCTCCGCATCGGCATGACCCGGCGCGGGCTGTTCGCGAACCGCGGCGCCGCCATCGGACTGGCGATCGTCGTGCTCGTCGTCGCGTTCGCGATCGTCGGTCCATTCCTTGCATCGCACGATCCCTACGCGAGCGACTTCGTGCACGGCATCTCGCCCGAGCACATGCCCGTCCCGCCGGGCGGCGCGTATCCCCTCGGCACCGATCGCCTCTTCCGCGACGAATTCGCCCGCCTCGCGACCGGCGCGCGGGTGTCCCTGCTCATCGGGTTCGCCGCGACGGTGATCGCCACGGCGATCGGCGCCGCCGTCGGCATCGTCGCCGGGTGGTACGAGGGCACGCTGGCCGACACGCTCCTCATGCGCGTGGTCGACGTGGGGCTCGCCTTCCCCTTCCTCCTCATCGTGATGGCGCTCGGGGCGGCGCTCGAGCGTACGACCGCGACCACCATCTTCCTCACCCTCGGCCTGACCGGCTGGCTCGGCGTCGCGCGCGTGGTCCGCTCGAAGACCCTCCTCGTGCGCGGCCTCGACTTCGTCACCGCGGCGCGCGCGCTCGGTCAGCCGACCCGGGCGATCATCGTGCGCCACGTGCTGCCCAACGTGGCCGGCCCGATCCTCGTCATCGCGACGGTGATGGTCGCGCAGATGATCCTCGCCGAGAGCGTGCTCTCGTATCTCGGCGCCGGGATCGCCCCGCCCACGCCCACGTGGGGGCACATGCTGTTCGAGGGGCAGGACTACCTCACGGCCGCGCCGTGGATCGCGGTCACGCCGGGCGTCGCGATCCTCGCGACGGTGCTCGGCTTCAACCTCCTCGGCGAGGGGCTGCGCGATGCGCTCGATCCGCGCAAGGGCTAGCGCGCTCGTCGCGCTCGCGCTCGCCGCCCTCGGCTGCGAGAACCGCCTGCCCGATCCGATCCCCGCGGCCCATCCCGCGGAGACCGAGCCGCGCCGCGGAGGCACGGTGCAGATCGCGAGCTTCGGCGACGTCCGCGCGATCGATCCGGCGAACATCACCGACGGGCTCGCGCCGCAGATCCTCCAACACCTCTTCGCCGGCCTGGTCGACTACGACGCGTCGGGGAAGATCGTCCCGGACCTCGCGGAGCGCATGGACGTGCTCGACGGAGCGAGGACCTACCGCTTCACGTTGCACCGGGGCGTCCGCTTCCACGACGGCGAGGAGCTGACCGCCGAGGACGTCAAGCGCTCGAGCGAGCGCGCGCTCCATCCCTCGGCCCCGAACCCGTACACCGGCAACTTCGCGTCGCTCATGGGACTGAGCGAGCTCACCTCGAAGGCGGCCGAGCACGTCTCGGGCATCGAGGTCGAGGGCCGCTACGTGGTGACCTACCGGCTGAAGCAGGCCGACGCCGCGTTCCTTCCGCTCCTC
>JBDHVD010000221.1:0-13245 GCA_039809525.1 Labilithrix sp.
CGGCGTCGCCACGATCGAGGAAGGACGGCCGAGCCGCACCGTCCCAGCCTAGGCCAGGAATTTTCTCCGGGTAAGGTGGCCGAAACAACGCCGAAACCGACGCCGGTGCAAAACACCGTTGTCAGCCCGGAACGGGTGGAGTCTCATCCCCCGCTTCAGAAGCCATGAAGAAGATCGAGGCCATCATCAAGCCCTTCAAGCTCGACGAAGTGAAGGACGCCCTGAGCGAGGTCGGCGTGCAGGGAATGACCGTCACCGAGGTGAAGGGCTTCGGCCGCACCGGAGGCAAGAAGGAGGTGTACCGGGGCTCCGCGTACGTCGTCGACTTCGTGCCGAAGGTGAAGATCGAGATCGTGGTGCCCGACGAGCTCGTCCATGACGTGCTCGACGCGATCGAGAAGTCGGCGAAGACCGGACGCATCGGCGACGGGAAGATCTTCGTCAGCCCGATCGAAGAGGCGGTGCGGATCCGTACGGGTGAACGTGGCAAGGACGCGATCTAGGAAGCCCAAGGGGAACCCATGAAGCCGAAGGAAGTAATCGAGCTCGCCAAGAAGAACGACGTCAAGTTCGTCGACCTGAAGTTCATCGACTTCCCGGGGGTGTGGCAGCACACGACCGTGCCGGTGCATCGCCTCGACGAGACGCTGTTCGAGGACGGCATCCAGTTCGACGGATCGTCGGTGCGCGGCTGGCAGCCGATCAACGCGTCCGACATGACGATGATCCCGGATCCGGAGACGGCGAAGCTCGATCCGTTCTTCGCCCACCAGACGCTCTCGCTCATCTGCTCGGTCTACGATCCGATCACCAAGCAGGCGTACTCGCGCGATCCGCGCCACATCGCGAAGAAGGCCGAGGCCTACCTCCGCCAGACCGGCATCGGCGACACCTCGTTCTTCGGCCCCGAGGCCGAGTTCTTCCTCTTCGACGACGTCCGCTTCGATCACTCGAAGCCGAACGAGGGCTACTACTACCTCGACAGCGCCGAGGGCGCGTGGAACTCGGGCCGCGAGGAGTACCCGAACCTCGGGTACAAGACGCGCCATAAGGAGGGGTACTTCCCCGTCCCGCCGACCGACACGCTGGCGAACGTGCGCATGGAGATGATGCTCGCCCTCGAGGCGTCGGGCATCGAGGTCGAGGTCGGCCACCACGAGGTCGCCACCGGCGGCCAGTGCGAGATCGGCATCAAGTTCAACCGGCTGCTCCCCTGCGCCGATCAGCTGATGTGGTTCAAGTACGTGGTGAAGAACATCGCCCGCAAGCACGGCAAGGCGGCGACGTTCATGCCGAAGCCGCTCTTCGGCGACAACGGCTCGGGCATGCACTGCCACCAGTCGATCTGGAAGGAGGGCAAGCCCCTCTTCGCCGGCGACGGCTATGCGGGCCTCTCGCAGACCGCGCTCTACTACATCGGCGGCATCATCAAGCACGCGAAGACGCTCGCCGCGTTCACCAACCCGACGACGAACAGCTACCGCCGTCTCGTCCCGGGCTTCGAGGCGCCGGTCAACCTCGCCTACTCGAGCCGCAACCGCTCCGCGTCGGTGCGCATCCCGATCACCGGCCCGTCGCCGAAGACGCGCCGCATCGAGGTCCGCTTCCCGGATCCGAGCTGCAACCCGTACCTCGCGTTCGCCGCGATGATGCTCGCCGGTCTCGACGGCATCCAGAACAAGATCGACCCGGGTGATCCGCTCGACAAGGACATCTACGCGCTCAGCCCCGAGGAGCTGAAGAACGTCCCGCACATGCCGGGCAGCCTCGAGGAGGCGCTCGACGCGATGGAGAAGGACCACGAGTTCCTCCTCAAGGGCGACGTCTTCACCAAGGACGCGATCGCCGAGTGGCTCGACTACAAGCGGAACAAGGAGCTCACCCCGATCCGCATGCGGCCGACCCCGCACGAGTTCTTCCTCTACTTCGACATCTGACCGGCTTCAGGCCGCGCACGAGGGCTCCGCGAGCGATCGCGGGGCCCTTCGTCATTTCGCGCCCAGCGCGACGGCCGCGGCGGGCTCGAGCACGCGGAAGGTGAACGACTCGGTGATGTAGAGCTCGACCTCCTCCTTCGTGTGGTACGCGTAGCCGATCGCGAGGTCCTGCCCGACGGTGAGCTCGTAGTCGCCGCCGCGGACCGACATCAGCGCGCCGCCTTCGAGCGCGCTCGCGAGGATGATCGGCCGGTCGACGAGGAGCTGCTCGATGCGCTTGGCGATCGAGTGCCCCTCCTCGGTCGTCGAGAACACCTGGTCGTAGAGCGTCGGCCCGAGGAGAAGCGCATACGGCCCGCTGATGCCCGCGCGCCGGAGCACCTCCTTCGCGGCGACGATCGTCCGGGGCAGCTCGCGCACGTCGCCGGGCAACGGCAGCGGCGGGTGCGGCGACGTCGCGAGGATGCCCGCGATGCCCGCGCGCGGCAGCCCGTGGAACATCGCCTGGTCCTCGGCCAGCGCGATCTTCTTCGCGCTCTGGACGACCGCCGAGAGGTCCGGGTCCTTCGCTCCGCGCGAGACGGTATCGAGATCCATCAGCGAGAGGCGGATGGGGATGCGGATCTCGACCACCGGCTGCACGCGGCGCACGCCCATCTTCAGATCCGGATCGGGACCGTCCTCGAACAGATCGAGCCGGCCGGTGCTGACCGCGGCGAACGTCCAACCGCGCGGTCCGTCGAAGTCGACGACCTTTCGACCCGCGAGGTACAGCTCGAGCACGCGCTTCGCTTCGGCGTCGACGAGCGACCACGCGTCGGGGAGGATCGGAGCGAGCCGTCGCTTGAGGAGGTCCATCGGTCTGCTTCCTTTCACTTCGACGAGGGCTTGAGGCTCCCGACCGCGAGCGAGGTCTCGCCCGGTTCGGCCCGACCCTCGATGGTCCCGCGATCCGACGGTCCGCCCGTCGCCGCCTCCTCGACCGCGGTGATCGGCCCCTGGGTGAACAGGTAGGTGCGGAGGTTCTCGTCGAACTTCGGGTGGCGGCGCCGGATCCACTCGAGGTTCATGATCGCGTGCTCGATCTCCTCGTCGCGGTGGTGGAGGAGCGTCGCCTTCAGCTCCTCGTCCGACGTGACGTCCGCGCGCTGCTGGTACCAGTCGACCGCCTCGAGCTCCTCCATCAGGGACACGATGGCGCGGTGCATCTCGCGCGTCTCGGGAGAGAGGAGGTCGTAGGGCTCGTGCCAGGTCTCGCTGCCCATTTGCGCTCCGCGGATGCGAACGGCGGACCAACTCGGTTACGCTCTTTTCCATGAGAGGTTGGGCGATCGGTGGCCTCGGACTGTGCGGGTTCGCCACGGTCTTCGCGATCGCGTGCGGATCGAGCGACAACGGAGACCTCGCGCCGAGCGACGCGGGGCCCGGCGCCGACGCCGCCGCCGCGCCCGACGCGCCGTCCCTCCCCTCGGATCCGGACGGACAAACGCCCGGACCGTCCGGCGCGATCGATCCGGCCGCGGCAGCGCGCGCGGCGGCGTTCCTCGCGAGCTGCATGTCCGACGACGGCGTGAACCGCACGCTCCAGGAGATCTACCTCGAGCGCACGACGCTCCCGTTCCGTTCGCCGGCCGTGCTCGCATGCCTCGCGTCGAAGTCCAACGGCTGCGCCGCGATCACCGAGTGCCTCGGTGTGGCCTACACGGACGACGGGCCGTGCGACGCGGGGTGCAGCGGGAGCGTCTACGCCGAGTGCTCGGGCGCGGCGCGCCTCCAGGTCGACTGCGCGCGCATGGGGCTCGACTGCAAGCCGGTCCCGGGCGCCTACTGCGGCGCCGCCGGCGACGTCGCGTGCGATCCGGCGACGTTCCAGGGCTCGTGCACCGGCGGCACGCCGACCGGCTGCGTCGACGGCCTGACCAGGCGCGGTCTGCACTGTCCCGACTTCGGTGCAACCTGCACGCTTCTCTCGACGTCCCAGGGAGGCGGGACCGAGTACGGCTGCAAGGGCGCGGCCGGCGCATGCGCGGGGACGAACAACGACGACACGACGACCGCGCGCTTCGAGGGCGTCCGCTGCGAGAACGGCAAGCTCGTCGGCTGCGTCGCGAACGGCCTGGCGACGCTCGACTGCGCGACGTCGGCCGCCGGCTTCACGTGCTTCGAGGCGCCCGACGCCGGCGCGGGATCGACCGCGTACTGCGGGACGGCGAGCGAGTGCACGCCGAGGAGCCCGTGGGAGAAGGTCGCTGCGACGTGCAACGGCACCGCCATCGTGGCGTGCAACGGCGGCAAGGTCGAGGCGATCGACTGCGTCGCGCTCGGGTTCACCGGCTGCGAAGCCGGGAGGTGCACGCCCGGGTTCCTGTGACGCGGGCGGCCGGCGTATCCTCGCCGCCATGAAGACCCGAGCCGCCGTCGCCTACGAGCCGAAGTCGAAGCTGGTCGTCGAGGAGATCGACATCGAGGGGCCGAAGGCCGGCGAGGTGCTCGTCGAGATCAAGGCCTCGGGGATCTGTCACACCGACGAGTTCACGCTCTCGGGCGCCGATCCCGAGGGGCTCTTCCCGGTCGTCTTCGGACACGAGGGCGCAGGCGTGGTGGTCGACGTCGGGCCGGGCGTCACGACGCTGGCCAAGGGCGATCACGTCATCCCGCTCTACACGCCCGAGTGCCGGCAGTGCAAATCGTGCCTCAGCCAGAAGACGAACCTGTGCACTGCGATCCGCGCGACGCAGGGCAAGGGCGTGATGCCGGACGGAACGAGCCGCTTCTCGAGCAAGGGCAGGACGGTCCATCACTACATGGGCTGCTCGACGTTCGCGAACCACACCGTCCTGCCCGAGATCGCGCTCGCGAAGATCCGGCCCGACGCGCCGTTCGAGAAGGTCTGTTACATCGGGTGCGGCGTGACGACCGGGCTCGGCGCGGTGATCAACACCGCGGGGGTCGAGGCAGGAGCGAACGTGGTCGTGTTCGGCCTCGGTGGCATCGGGCTGAACGTGGTGCAGGGCGCGAAGATGGTCGGTGCGGACATGATCGTCGGCGTCGACCTGAACCCGGAGCGCGAAGCGCTCGCGCGCAAGTTCGGCATGACGCACTTCGTGAACCCGAAGGAGGTGAAGGGCGATCTCGTCGGCCACCTCGTCGAGCTCACGAAGGGCGGCGCGGACTACAGCTTCGAGTGCGTGGGCAACGTCGACCTGATGCGGCAGGCGCTCGAGTGCTGCCACCGCGGCTGGGGCGTGAGCGTCATCATCGGCGTCGCCGGCTCGGGCCAGGAGATCAAGACGCGCCCGTTCCAGCTCGTGACCGGCCGGGTCTGGAAGGGCACCGCCTTCGGTGGCGTGCGCGGACGCACCGAGGTCCCGAAGATCGTCGACTGGTACATGGACGGAAAGATCGACATCGACTCGCTCATCACACACGTGATGCCGATCGAGAAGATCAACGAGGGCTTCGATCTCATGCGCGCCGGCAAGTCGATCCGCTCGGTCGTGACCTTCTGACACGTCGCGTGTCGCGGGCGCGCACTCGCGCGGGGTGCGCCGCCTGCCCGCGCATGCGGAGCGGAGGTCCTTTTCCCGCCGATGGCAGAGATGGCGTTCTCCTTGCCTGCTCGCGCAGCACCATGGCGAGGCGCGCGACCGAGGCCGACGAGAACACGGATCCGAGGCGCAGCACCGGGACGCGCGGGGGCTCGAGCGGTGCGGCTCGTCGCGGCACGGGGCGTGTCGGCGCGAGCTGAGCACGGCCGAGAGGAAGAAGGAGGAGGACGTCATGCCGGAGAAGAAGACCATCGAACGGGCGAGGCGCGACAAGCGCGAGGGCAAGGCTCCGTCGACCCAGGCCGGCGAGTTCGTGCGCGAGGAGATGGAGCACATCCGCGAGGGCAAGCACGGTGCGAAGAACACCAAGCAGGCGATCGCGATCGGCCTCTCGAAGGCCCGCCGCTCCGGCGTGAAGCTCGGCGCGCCGAAGCGGGGCACGGCGAAGAAGCGCACGCGCAAGCAGGCGCAGCGCGACCTCGCGAAGGGCACCAAGCGCTCGTCGGCGCGCAAGCCGAATCCGAAGCGCTCGCGCGCGAGCACGCAGGCGCTGAAGAAGCAGCCGCGTCGCGCAGCGTCGAAGCGCGCGCTCTCGCGTCAGGCCCGCGGGGCCGCGAAGCGCCGCGGCGCTGGCTCGTCACGTCGCGCGTCGCGCAGCTCGTCGGATTGATCGGACGTCACGGCGCGTGGGTGCCGCCCTCGACGAGGACATCCACGCGCCGATCGTACTCGGGCAGCGCGCCGGCCCACTGAGCGACGAAATGGCGAAGGCCGCACGAGCGAGGTGCCCGCGCGGCCGTTCGAGGTGACGAAGCGCGATCAGGCCTGGGCCGTGAAGCCCGCCTTCTTGCCCTTCTTCTTGCCGCCCTTCTTCGCCTTCTTCGCGTGGCCGTTCACGCCGTTGCCGTTGGCGTGACCGTTGCCGTTCGCGTGCTTGGTCTCGACCTTCTCGACCAGCTTGCCCTTGGCCTTGCCGCCGAGGAGGTCCGCCGCGAGCTGCGCCGCGCGGTGCGTCTTCTCCCAAGCGAACTCGCTCCGGCCGAAGTGGCCGTAGCCCGCCGTCGGGAGGTACTGCGGCTTGAGGAGGCCGAGCTCGTCGATGAGCGCCTTCGGGCGCATGTCGAACTTCTCGAGGATGTACTTCTCGAGGCGCTCGTCCGAGATCTTGCCGGTGCCGAACGTGTTGACGTGGACGCCGACGGGCTTCGCGACGCCGATCGCGTACGCGATCTGCACCTCGCAGCGCGCCGCGAGGCCGGCCGCGACGACGTTCTTCGCGATGTAGCGCGCGTAGTAGCAGGCCGAGCGGTCGACCTTCGACGGGTCCTTGCCGCTGAACGCGCCGCCGCCGTGACGGCCCATGCCGCCGTACGTGTCGACGATGATCTTGCGGCCGGTGAGACCGCAGTCACCCATCGGACCGCCGATGACGAAGCGCCCCGTCGGGTTGACGTGGATCTTCGTGTTCTTGTCGATCAGCTTCTTCGGGATCACCTTCTCGACGACGAGGTCGATGACGGCTTCCTTGAGCTTCGCGTGCTTGACGTTCTCGTCGTGCTGCGTGGAGACGACGATCGCGTCGATGCGGACCGGCACGTCGTTCTCGTACTCGAGCGTGACCTGCGTCTTGCCGTCGGGGCGGAGGAAGTCGACCTTCTTCGCCTTGCGGATCGCGGTGAGCTGGCGCGCGAGCTGGTGCGCGTAGTCGATCGGCGCCGGCATGAGATTCGGCGTCTCGTTCGTCGCGTAGCCGAACATGAGGCCCTGGTCACCGGCGCCCTGCTCCTTGTGCAGGCCCTCGCCCTCGGTGACGCCCTGGGAGATGTCCGGGCTCTGGCGCTCGACGGCGACCATGACCGCGCACGTCGCCGCGTCGAAGCCCATGTCCGAGCCGGTGTAGCCGATGTCGCGCACCGTCTTGCGGACGATCGTCGGGTACTCGATCGTCGCCGTCGTCGTGATCTCGCCCGCGAGGACGACCATGCCGGTCTTCGCGAGCGTCTCGCACGCGACGCGCGCGCGGGGATCCTGCTCGAGGATCGCGTCGAGGATCGCGTCGGAAACGTGATCACAAAGCTTGTCCGGATGTCCCTCGGTGACCGACTCCGACGTGAACTGATAGCGTGCCATTCGCGACTCCTCGCTTGGAATTCGGAAGAGAGCCGAATAGCGCGGCCGGGCTGCGAAATAAAGCCCTAAGGCTCGCGCCAGGGACGGCCTACGACTTGAGGGACGTCGAGGACAGCGGGGGTGCGGTCACGCTCGGCCGGGTCGCGAGCTCGACCTCCGCGCCCGGCAGCGCCGCGATGCCCAGCGTGACGACGGGCTCGAAGGTGAGCGCTTCCGTGGGTCCGCCGACCTGGTCGAAGAAGCGCGCCGTGACGCGTCCCATCCGTTCCGGTCCGAGCTCGTCCCAGACGCGGCCCCACGTGCGCCCCTCGCGGATGGCCTCCACGAACGCCTCGGCCGACGCGAACGTGATGGTGTGGCGGAGCACGGTGTGACGGACGAGCGAGAGACCGGAGTCCTCGAACATGCGCGCCATCGCCTCGCGGTCGGGATCGATGCGCGTCGGGCGGTGCACCACCTGGGGCTCGAGGTCGTGCAGCGCGCGCGCGAGCATCTCGAACGGATCGTCGGCGTCCGGCGGGCCGAACGTGAGCACGCCCACCTTGCCGTTCGGCGCGAGCGCCGACGCCCACCGCTTCATCGCCTCGCGGCGGAAGTCCTGATCCATCGACCACAGCCCGAACGCGCACACGATCGCGTTCCACTCGCCGTCGCCGACGTCGTCCGGCTCCGCGCGCTCGCACTGCACCGTCGAGAAGCCCGCCTTCTCGAGCTGTTCGGAGCAGACCTGCACGAGGTCGGGGCTCCGGTCGATCGCGCGGACGAAGCCGTGATCGCCCACGGCGCGCGCGACGGCGAGCACCTCGGCGCCCGGCCCCGCGCTCACCACGAGCACGCGCTGCCCCTGCGCGAGGGCGAGCTCGCGCACGAGGTCGAGGTGATAGGGCACGAAGCGCGGCACCCACTCCTCGATGTACTTCGCGACGGCGCGGTCCCAGGGCGTTCCCATCGGCGAGGGAGCATAACCTGCCCTCGTCAAAGGCAGGAGGGCTCGTTACGAAGTGCGATCGCCGACGCGCGGACGGCCTGCTCCGACGACGCGCCGCCGGTCGCCGCACCGAAGCCGAAGGTTCCCGGGAAGGGCTGATAGCCCGGGATCTTCGCGTCGAGCACGACGGTGCCGTCGACCGCCGCCACCACCGCTCCGCCTGCGCCGAGCACGACGCGGAGGCGATGGAACCCGCCGATCACCCCGGCGCCGAGGGGCGCTTCGGCGATGGGCGCGTCGGAGCAGTCGGGCGGCGCCTCGTGGAGATCGATGAGCTTGATCGTCACCGGGCTGCCCGCGTCGGCGCGCGGCGTCGTGTCGACCGCCACCGCGTAGCCGCCGAGGCTGCAGACGCCCATGTTGCCGCCGAAGTCACCGAGCACCGGGACCGCGCCCACGTCGAACCAGGCGAACGCGAGGCCGTCGCCGACCGAGGAGCCCGACGCGATGCGGATGTCCGCCTCCATCTCGAACGCGTCCATGACGTGCCGGTCCCGCCACGTGACCGCGCCGCGCTTCCACGGGGCGTCGGGGGTGAGCACCGCGGTGTCCTCGTTCTTCGTCACGTCGCCCGCGACGAGCCACCCGGGATCGTCGAAGGCGCCACGGATGGGGTTGCGCGCGCACGCGGCGGCGTCCGCGGCGTCGCCGGCGTCGCCGGCGTCGACCGTGGCCGCTCCTTCGGCGTCGGCCGCGCCGCCGTCGAACGCTTCCTCGGTGAGGAGCTGGCTGCCGCACGCCGGCACGAAGGCCAGGAGGACGGCCCCGACCAACGAGGCCCCGGCGAGCCTCCATCGAGCCAGGGGCGCATCGCTCGATGATAGCAGGCCGATGACACCGTTCGAGGCGTCGACTAGTGTGCCGGCCGCCATGACCGATCAGCCGCTGCGCAAGACGTCTCTCCACGACCGCCACGTGCGCGCCGGCGCCCGGATGGTGCCGTTCACCGGATGGGACATGCCCGTGCAGTACACCGGCATCGTCGACGAGCACCAGGCGGTGCGCACCGCGGCGGGCATCTTCGACGTCTCGCACATGGGCGAGCTCGAGATGCGCGGAGAGCACGCGGGCGCGGTCATCGACTACCTGATCACGAACGACGCCTCGAAGCTCGTCGACGGCCAGGCGATGTACACCTGCGCGTGCAACGAGCAGGGGACGATCCTCGACGACCTCATCGTCTACCGCGCCGCGCAGGACCGGTGGCTGATCGTCTGCAACGCGTCGAACCGCGAGAAGATGGCGGCGGTGTTCCGGAAGGCCGCCGAGGATCACTGCGAGTTCGCCGACAAGTCCGACGAGATGGCGCTCATCGCCCTCCAGGGGCCGAAGGCGTTCGACGTCCTCGACAAGGCGGGCGCGGAGGCGGCGAAGCTCCGTGACCTGAAGAGCTTCCACTTCCGCGACGCGGTGATCGCCAACGTGCGCTGCACGGCGGCGCGCACCGGCTACACGGGCGAGGACGGCGTCGAGATCTTCTGCGCGTGGAACGACGCGCCTGCGCTGTGGGACCAGCTCGTCGAGCTCGGCGCGCCGCTCGGCCTCAAGCCCGCGGGGCTCGGCGCGCGCGACACGCTCCGCCTCGAGGCGCGCCTGTCGCTCTACGGCAACGACATCGACGAGACGACCAACCCGCTCGAGGCAGGCCTCGGCTGGGTGGTGAAGCTCGACAAGCCCATGTTCGTCGGCAAGGAGGCGCTCGCCAAGGTGAAGGCGTCGCCGCTGCCGCGGAGGCTCGTCGGCTTCGAGGTGACCGGCCGCGGGATCGCGCGCCACGGCTACCCGCTGCGCGATCTCGACGGCAAGGAGGTCGGCGTGTGCACGAGCGGCAGCCCGGCCCCGACCGTTGGCAAGAACATCGGCCTCGGGTATCTGCCGAGCGAGCTGGCCGCCGTGGGGACGAAGTTCCTCGTGGACTGCCGCGGCAAGAACGTCGAAGCGGTCGTGGTGAAGACTCCCTTTTACAAGCGAGGCGCGTGATGAACATCCCCGGCGGGCTCAAGTACACGAAGGATCACGAGTGGGCGAAGGTCGACGGCAACAAGATCACCGTCGGCATCACGGCGTTCGCCGTCGAGCAGCTCGGCGACATCACGCTGGTGAACCTCGACGCGAAGGTCGGTGACGAGGTCGCCGCGGGCAAGGCGTTCGGCACGATCGAGAGCGTCAAGACGCTGAGCGATCTGTTCGCGCCGCTGAGCGGAAAGATCCTCGAGGTGAACAAGGAGCTCGACGCGAAGCCCGAGCTCGTGAACGAGGACGCCTACGGCAAGGGCTGGATGGTCGTCATCGAGGCGAGCGATCCGCGCGCCATCGAGCAGCTCCTCGACGAGAAGGCGTACGAAGCGCACGTGAAGGCGTCCTCGCACTGACGCGCGACAGAGGGGGGAGTGCGCTCGCTCGCGGTACCCAACTACGACGTCTGGGGCCTCCTCGGCGAAGGGGGCATGAGCGAGGTCTGGCTCGCGAAGCACGTCGCGCTCGCCGCGCCGGTGGTGGTGAAGACGCTGCGCCGCTCGCTCGCCATGGTGGGCACGAAGGCGGCGGCCGCGCGCATCCTCTCGGAGGCGCGGCTCATGGCGCGCGTGCAGTCGCCGCAGATCGTGCGGGCGATCGACGCGGGCGAGGTGCCCGAGGTCGGCACGCCCTATCTCGTGCAGGAGTACGTCGACGGGCTCGACCTCGCCGAGCTCGATCGGCGCCGGCGCGCGGCCCTCGGCATCGGCCTGCCGCTCTGGCTCGTCTGCCACGTGATGCGCGAGGTCTCGAGCGGCCTCCGCGCCGCGCACCACGCGGGCGTCATCCATCGCGATCTCAAGCCGTCGAACGTGTTCGGCGCCCCCGAGAGCGGCATCCGCCTCGGCGACTTCGGCATCGCCGTCGCGCGCTCCGACGAGGTGCCGGTCGAGACCGCGGGCACCCTCGCCTTCATGGCGCCCGAGCAGTACGAGGCCGGCGAGATCGGCCGCTTCACCGACGTCTGGGGCGCGGGCGCGACCGCGTGCGATCTGCGTTACGGCCACCCGCCGTTCGACAGCGTCGGCGCCATCCGTGACCGCGCGCGGCCGCCCGCGATGCCGCCGCCGCTCTCGCCGCCGGAGGCGTACTTCCAGCAGGTCGTCCGCTGCATGCTGGAGAAGGACGTCGAGCGCCGGCCGCGCGACATGTCCGCGCCGCTCTATCACTTCGCGATGCTGACGCGCGCGCTCGAGCCGCCGGCACCCATCGCGAGCCGGATCGACGCGACGAAGCTGCGCGTCGGGCCGATCGACCTGTCGTTCGTGGTCGGTGACATCGCCACCGCGAGCGCCGACGCGATCGTCTCGAGCGCGAACTACAAGCTCGAGATGCGCACCGGCGTGGGCGATGCGCTCCGCAAGCGCGGGGGCGATCCGCTCGAAGAAGAGGCGATGAAGGGCGGAGAGCAGCCGCTCGGCTCGTGCCTGCGCACCGGCGCGGGCGCGCTCTCGACGAGGCACGTCTTCCACGCGGTCAGCGCCTGGAACGAGGTGTCGTGCGTCGGACGTGCCTTCGCGCGTGCGCTGCTCCTGTCCGAGGAGCAGGGCTGCGCGTCGCTCGCGGCCCCCGCGCTCGGCACCGGCGCGGCGAAGGTCTCCCTCGAGATGTGCGCCCACGCGATGATGACCACCTTGCGCTGGCACATGATGCTCGGCGGCACGCGCCTCCGCCGCGTGTCGATCTGGCTCGACTCCGATGCGAAGCGCCGCGCGTTCCAGGACATCGCCGAGGAGGTGTTCGGCTTCGGCGACACGCTCGGTCTGGCGACGCACGACCTCGGGCTGCCGGTCGACGGCGACACCCCGATCTCGCCGGAGGCGGCGACGTTCCTCGATCCGCGCATGGTCTCGACCGCGCGCTGATCGGAGGAGCGTCACTCCATCTCGACGCGGTTCCGGCCGCCGCGCTTCGCGCGATAGAGCGCCTGATCGGCGCGCCCGACGATGTCGTCGACGGCGAAGTCGTTCCGATCGTCCGCCGCGGCGACGCCCGCGCTGAACGTGACCTGCTTCATCTCGCTCTTCTCGCCGAGCGCGATCCGCTTGTCGGCGAGCGTCGCGCGCAGGCGGTTGGCGACGACACGCGCCGCCGCGCCGGTGGTCGACCGGAGGAGGAGGACGAACTCCTCGCCTCCGAAGCGGCAGGCGACGTCGTCCTCGCGCAGCGCTCCGCCGATCGTCTCGGCGACGTGCTTGAGCACGCGATCGCCGTCCTCGTGGCCGTACGTGTCGTTCACCAGCTTGAAGTGATCGAGGTCCATCACCACGATGGCGAACGGCTTCTTGTGCCGGCGCGCGTGGGCGGACTCCTCCTTCAGCCGGCGCTCGAAGTAGCGCCGGTTGAACATCCCCGTCAGCGGATCGGTCGCCGCGTTCTCGAGCGCGTAGCGGAGCTTGTTCTTCAGCTCCCGCTGCATGCGCGAGCGCTCGCACACCGCCTTCACCTTCGCGGCGAAGAGCACGGGCGAGAGCGGCTTCGTCGCGTGGTCCATGATGCCGGCCTCGAGCAGCTTCAGCATCTCGGCTTCGTTCGGCGGACGGCCGAGGATCGCGAGCGTCGGGACGACCGCGGTCTCCGGCTCCGCGCGGAGCTTGCGCGCGACCTCGTAGACGTCGACGCCCGC
>JBDHVD010000222.1:0-13216 GCA_039809525.1 Labilithrix sp.
GCGGCGGCTCGAGCGCGTCGATCGCCGGGGCGATGGCGTCGACGGCGTCGGCGCCGGCCTCGTCGATCGCCGACACCGCGCGGCGGATGACGTCGATCGGCAGCCGGGCGGTGTCGCGCAGCGCCCGGATCACGCCGAGCCGGCGCACGTGGGTCTCGTCGTAGTACGCGCGGCCCGGGCGCGAAGGATCGCCCGGCCGCACGAGGCCCTCGCGGAGATAGAACTTGATGCTCGCGACGCTCACCCCCGTCGCGCGCGCGAGCTCCTGGATCGTGAAGAGGCGGGACACCGGGAACAAAACGATAGCGCCACTATCTGATAGCGCTACTATCCGTTTTGAACGTGGAGGTGACGGATGTCCCGCAGTGCCTCGCTCGCCGCCGTCTTCATCGTCGTGATCTCGGCCGTCTTCGGCGGCTCGTGCGTCCTCGGACGCTGGGACCTCGCCCGCCGCAAGGAGGCGCTCCTGGCGAACGTCCGGGCGGAGCGGGCGGTGCTGCCCGAGCGTCATCGGACGCTCGCCCTCGCGATGGACGACGTGATCCTCGAGGCCACGGGCCCCTGGCCGGGGGACTTCGCCGCGCCGGGGCTCGACCAACCGGAGGCCCGCGCCAAGCTGTTCGGCCGCTCGCTCCTCTACGTGCGCGCGGCGCTGCCGGAGGTGGCGCGCCTCGACGCCATCGGCGCGGCGGTGCGTCGATCGGAGAAGGACACCGTCGCGCTGTGCCTGGTGAAGCCGCCGGCGAGCGCGTCCCCCGAGGACCTCCGCGCGGCCGCGACGCGCTACTGGATCGGCGGCGCGCTGTTCGAGGACGCGACGCACGACGTCTTCCCCCTGTACACCGTGCACAAGGGCCTCCGCCCGGTCGGCCGGGCGTTCGAGGCGGAGATCGCCGAGGCCGACGCGTCGCTCTGGGTGCACCGGCTCGAGGACGAGTACGCCGAGCGGAGCGCCGCGTCGCTCGCCCTCGCGCGCATCGCCGCCGAGAGCGAGGCCCTCGTCGTCGTCGTCGACGAGCTGCCGGAGGGCTTCGCCGCGCCCGACACGGGCAAGAGCCTCACCGCGACGCGGAGGCCGGCCATCCTTCCTCGCATCGAGGACGAGCCGCACCCCGTGCGCGCCGTCGTGTGGAGCGCCGAGAGCCGCTCGATCGTGCTCCGCGTGCGGACGCACGTCGACGCGTCGAAGGTCCGCCCTCCTCCCGGCACGTATCCGCTCGCGCCGTCCGCGCTGCACGGATGCCAGATCGCGACGGCGCTCCGCGGGGCGCCGCCCACGTGAACGATCACTTCGCCGGCTTCGTCGTCCGCGGCGGCGTCGGCGCGAGCGGGCTCGGACCGTCGGACGGCGCGTCCACCGACGATCCGCGCACGACGAAGACCGCGATCACCACCGCGGTGATCATCGCGAGCACCACCGCCGCGGCGATCCCGCCGATCAGCAGCGTGCGCTGCGAGCGCTTCTTCGGATCCTGCACGAACGCGCTGAGCTGACCGAAGGGCGTGAGGATCGGCGTCCCCGCGGGGCGCACCGGCGGAGGCGGCGGCGCCTGCACCTGCGCGCGCGGCGCGGCGGGCATCTGCACCGTGCGCGCCTGCGGCGGCGCCGGCGACGGCGACGACAGACCGTCCGGGCCCGAGACCTTCGTCGGCAGGCTCGACGCCGGCGGCGGGGCCGGCTCCTTCGCCGGGGGATCGACGATGCGCGTCGGCGCGACCTCGGGCGCGACGCCCACCTTCGTCGGCAGGCTCGAGGCCGGCGGCGGAGCGGCGTCCGGCGCGGGCCTCCGCGCGAGCGGGACGGACGTCGGCGCGTCGCGGCTCGTCGCGTCGGTCTCCACCGGCATGGAGAAGGAGAACGACGACGGCGGCGGCTTCTCCGGCAGCGGGGGCGCCGACTTCGCGTACGCCGGCGCGTCGCCACGCGCGAGCGCGTCGACGTCGGCCTTCATCGTCTTCGCATCGGGGTAGCGATCGGCGCGGTCGTACGCGAGCGCGCGATCGACGACGAGCGCCACGTCGGGCGCGAGGGTGGGAACGACGCTGCTCAGCGACGGCGCGTGCTCGCCGAGCACCTTCATCACGCGCTCGGCCTCCGACGCCGCGTCGTGGACCACGCGCTTCGCGAGCATCCGGAACATCGTCGCGCCGACCGCGTACACGTCCGCGCGCCCGTCGATCTCCTGACCGCGCGCCTGCTCCGGCGGCATGTACGCCATCGTGCCGAGCGTCACGCCCACGCCGGTCATCGGCTTGCGTCCGCCGCCCGCCCGCACGCGCGCGATGCCGAAGTCGAGGACCTTCAGCGCGCCGTCGCGCGTGAGGAAGAGGTTGTCCGGCTTGATGTCGCGATGGATGATCCCGCGCTCGTGCGCCGCCTGGAGCACGTCGAGGGTGGCGGACGCGACGCGCAGCACGTCCGCGAGCTCGAGCGGCGGATCGCGCCGGATGCGATCCGCGAGCGACTCGCCCTCGAGCAGCTCCATCACGAGGAACGGCGAGCCGTCCTCGGCGGTGTCGATGTCGCGCACCTCGACGACGCCGGGGTGCTTGAACGCGTTGACCGCCGCCGCCTCCTGCTCGAAGCGCGCGCGCATCTGCGGGGACGACGCGACCTCGGCGTGGAGGATCTTGATCGCCTCGACGCGGCCGATCTTGTGGCGGCCCACGTAGACGCTCGCCATGCCGCCCACGCCGATCAGCTGTTCGAGGACCCACTTGTCCTTGAGGGTCGTGCCCACCCGGCGGACGCTGGTCTCCTCGGCGGTCATCGGCCCCATCAGAGTGTCGGCAATGCCGCGCTCGTGTCAACGAGGGGACCGCCGCCGCGTCAGAAGATCACGGTCGCCTGGAGGGACGCGCGGTCGCCCATCGTCGCGGCGATGGTCTTCGCATCGGCGGTGCCGTCCGGTGCGCTCAGCCACCGCCGCTCGTACGTCGCTTGCAGGCGGACGCGCGGGACGATGTCGTACTCGAGCATGGGCGAGAGCGTGCGGAACACCCGCAGCTGGCGCGGCTCGTCGATCCCGCGATGCAGCTCCTCGTAGCGGAGGCCGACGAGCGCCTTGTCGAACACGCGCATGCGCGCCTGCACGTAGGCGCCGATCGCGCGCGCGTACGGGTCCATCGTCTGCGGCTGACCGGGGAACGGCGGGAACGGCCCCGTCGAGATCGCCCCCGATGCGTAGACGAGCTCGGTGCGCACGCGGAACGGCTCCTTCTCGAGGTGGATGCCCGCGCCCGAGCGGATGCGCTGCGCGCTCACGCCTTCGACGTCGCGCCGCCCGCGCTGGCCCCACACGAAGAGCGAGAGCTCCTGGCGATGGGGATCGCTGTCGGCGCCGGAGAAGACGTACGAGAGCGTCGTGCGACCGCTCACGTCCTTCTGCGCGTCGTCGTCGACGGCCCCCCGCTTTCCGTTCGAGACCATCGCCGCGTACGAGAGCGCGAGGTGCCCCTGGCGGAAGGTGTCGAAGACCTCGACGCCCACGTCGCGGAACCCGGAGGCGCCCCCGTCGAACCGGCCGTCCTTCACGCGGTTCTCGTTCACGATCGTGCCCGCGGTCAGCGTGCCGTTGATCCACTCGGCGGCGACCGGGTTCGCCTCCGTGCCCTCGTCCATGGTCGGCAGCTTGAACTGTCCGATGCGGAAGCGCGCACCGGGGACGTAGCTGATGGTGACCGCCGCGTCGGTCAGCGTCGGTCCGTCGCGCGCGATCGCGGCGGTGCCGAATTCGGCGAGGAGAAAATAGGTGACGCGCGCGCCGGTGCCGGGGAGCGCGCCGCGCAGCCCGGGTCGCGCCCGGCGGACGGCGAAGCTCGACGTGGCCGTGCCGCCCTCGAACACGTTGAAGGCCGCACGCTCGCCGTTGAACTTCACGAGCGCCGGGCTCGTCAGGCCCTCGACGCGATCGGAGACGATGGACTCGCCGGTCACCTGGATGAAGCCGATGGGCCGCACCGCGGGCGCGTCCTTCGCCTCCGTGCCCTGCACCATCGGCCAGTCCGCGGCGCGCGCGGCGCCTGGGACGGACGCGGCGAGGAGCGCCGCGGCGAAGATCGCGCGGCGCTCAGTAGCGCGCATCGCGAGGCTTCCCGCCGCGAGGCCAGTCGGCCCACTTGCCCGCGAAGTCCGCGCGCGGCTGCTCCGTGAAGTACGCCGCGATGTCGTAGCTCTCGGTGGCGGTCAGCGAATCGCCCTGGCCGAGGGGCATGTTGTGCCTCACGAACGCGGCGGCGGTATCGAGCCGCGCCATGCCGGCACCGAGGTTGAACGTGCGATCGCCCCACAGCGGCGGGAACTGATAGCTGCCGTCGTCGGCGCGCCGGCCCTGCCCGTCGGCGCCGTGGCACGACGCGCAGCGCGCGGCATAGGCATTTCGCCCGTTGTCCGGATCGATCATCGGCGGGCGTTCGAGCTTCGCGAAGCCACGACCGATCACCTCGGCGCCGCGCGGGACGCCCTCGGAGAGCCAGTCGATGTACGCGACGAGCGACTGCATCTCGGGGCTGTCGTGAGCAAGCGGCTTGCCGTTCATGCTCCGCTCGAAGCACTCGTCGATCCGGTCCTCGAGCGTGACGGTGCGGCCGGCGCGTGCGCGGTACTGCGGATACAGCGACGAGAGGCCCACCCAGGGGCCCGCGTTCGCGCGCGTCCCCGCCTCCAGGTGACAGCTCGTGCAGTGGAGATCGGAGCCGACGATCGCCGGCAGCTCCTCCGACGTCCGCGTCGCGATCGTTCGCCCGCGGCGGACGAGATCGCCGCGCGGGCCCTCCGGGATCGTCTCGTCGCCCGGAACGCGCAGCGGGACACGCGCCGGCGCCGCGGCCGGCTCGGGCTCCGCGCTCGGCGCCGGGCCGCGCCGGCATCCGCCCGCGGCGAGCGCGAGCGCGACGAGCACGAGGCTCGCGCGCGCGCTCATCGCTCGACGGCGAGCTTCGCATCGTTCCACGCGAGCATCCCGCCGACCATGTTCATCACGCGCCCGAAGCCCATCGCGGCGAGCGCCGCGGCCGCGCGTCCCGAGCGATTGCCCGAGCGGCAGACGAGGACGATCTCCTGATCACGGTCCCAGCTCTTCGCCGCGGCCTCGACGGTCGAGAGCGGGACGAGCTCCGCCTCCGCGATGTGACCGAGCTCGCCGTTCCACTCGGCCGGCTCGCGCACGTCGACGATCCGCGTCTTGCCGCGGGCCGCGTCGACACGCAGGACATCCACGTCGCGATAGCCCGCAGCCGCGGGCTTCGCGTCCTCGAACAGCACGTTCATCGTCGTCCTCCTTCAGACGGGGGTCCCGTCGTCTTCGGTCGTCGTCTTCATGTCGAGCGGGATCGAGAGGTAGCGCCGCCCGTTCGCGCGCGGCTTCGGCAGCCGGCCGGCGTCCACGTTCACCTGCACGCTCGGGAGCAGCAGGCGCGGCGCGGCGAGCGTGGCGTCGCGCGTGGTCCGCATCTTCACGAACTCGTCGCGCGTCGTGCTCGCGCGGAGCTGTACGTTCGCCTCCTTCGACTTGCCGATCGTGGTCTCGAAGCGCAGGGGCCGGCCGTTCGGCTGGTAGTCGTGACCGACGAACACGCGCGTCTCGTCGGGCAGCGCGTAGAGGCGCTCGTGCACCGACGAGTACAGCGCATCGGCGCTGCCCCTCGGGAAGTCGCAGCGACCGGTGCCGTAGTCCTCGATGAAGAGCGCGTCGCCGGTGAACACGGCGTCACCGATGCGGTAGCTGACGCATGCCGGCGTGTGCCCCGGCGTGGCGATCACCTCGATCTCCAGGCTCCCCGCCTTCACCTTCTCCCCGTCCGCGAACAGATGATCGAACTGCCGTCCGTCGGTCGCGAAGTCCGGGCCGAGGTCGAACACGCCCTTGAAGACCTCCTGCACCTCGCGGATGCGCTCGCCGATCCCGATGCGCGCGTCGAACCTGCGCTTCAGGTACTGCGAGCCGCTCAGGTGATCGGCATGGGCATGGGTCTCGAGCACGTAGTGCAGCCGGAGGTCGTTCTTCCTCAGGAGCTCTTCGACGGCGCGGATCGACTTCGTCGAGGTCTGCGACGCAGCAGGGTCGTAGTCGAGGACGGGATCGATCACGACCGCGTCACGCGTCTTCGGGTCGAAGACGACGTACGTGAGCGTGTACGTGGCAGGGTCGAAGAGGGTCTCGATGTTCATCGGTGGCTCCGGAAGGGTGTTGGCCGTCGCGGTCTTTGCCGTGAGAGCCAGCGAAGGGCCGCGAGGGTTCGCGCCGCCGCGCAGCTCGGCCGGTGAACCCTTTCCCCCGCCCGCCGGCTCTCACCAGCATCATGAGCACTCGAGACCTGACCACCGCCGATTTCGCCGAGACCGTGCAGCGCCCGGGCATCGTCCTCGTGGACTTCTGGGCTTCCTGGTGCGGGCCCTGCCGGGCGTTCGCGCCGATCTATGCGGCGGCCGCCGCGCGCCATCCCGAGGTGGTCTTCGGGAAGGTCGACACCGAAGCGCAGCCCGAGCTCGCCGCCGCGTTCGAGATCCGCGCGATCCCCACGCTCCTCGCATTTCGCGACGGCGTCCTCCTCTTCGAGCAGGCGGGGATGCTCCCCCCGAAGGCCCTCGACGAGCTCGTCGCGAAGCTCGGCGCGCTCGACATGGCGGACATCAAGGAGAAGGTCGAGGCGGCGCGCGCGACGAAGGCCGCACCGGCCGCGGTCTGACCCGCAGTCCTTGCGCCTCGCGCACGCGCGACGCGCAAACGTTCGAGGAAACAGCCGCGGTCCGGCGCTTGCTCGGGCTGCCCTCTCGGAGGTGGCATCATGATCCGCAACGAAGGAACCGTCGATCGCGTCGTACGCGTCGTCTCCGGCCTCGTGCTCCTCTCGCTCGTCTTCGTCGGCCCCGAGTCGTGGCTCGGCCTCTTGGGCGTCGTTCCGCTCGTCACCGGGCTCGCCGGTTACTGCCCGCTCTACCGCGTCCTCGGCGTCGACACCGCGCCGGGCGCGCATGCCACCCAGGAGTGATCCATGAACATCGACGTCGGCTACGGAATCACGCGCAGGCTCTCGAACCTCGACCTCGCAGCCGCGCGCGAGCGCGTCACCACGGCGCTCGCGGCGGAGGGCTTCGGCATCCTCACGGAGATCGACGTGCAGAAGACGCTCGAGAAGAAGCTCGGCGTCGCCATCGATCCATACGTCATCCTCGGCGCGTGCAACCCGAAGCTCGCACACGCGGCGCTCTCGGTCGATCCCGGCGTCGGGCTTCTCCTCCCGTGCAACGTCGTGCTCACCAAGGACGGCGACGACGTCGTCGTGTCGGCGCTCGCACCGAAGGAGATGTTCGCGGCGGCCGGCGCAGCGAAGGGCCTCGGGCCGATCGCCGAGGAGGCCGACGCGCGCATCCGCCGCGCGGTCGCCGCCGCCTAGCTCAGGCGCGCTCGCCGGTCGTGAACTGACGGAACGCCGCGACGTCGTCGCGCGACCCGAGGATCACCGGCGTGCGCTGGTGGAGCTCGGCCGGCATGATGTCGAGGATGCGCTCCTTGCCGTTCGTCGCCGCGCCGCCGGCCTGCTCGAACAGGAAGGCCATCGGGTTGGCCTCGTAGAGGAGGCGGAGCTTGCCGCTCTTGCTCTTGCTGTCGGCGGGGTACGCGAAGATGCCGCCCTTGAGCAGCGTGCGGTGCGCATCGGCCACCATCGAGCCGACGTAACGCGCGCCGTACGGCGTCTTGAACGGCTCGCTCCCGTCCGCGTTCGTGCCCGCGGGGATCTCGCCCTTGATCCACCGGGCCCACTTCTGGATCTCCGGCGTCCACTTGCTGTAGTTGCCCTCGTTCACCGAGTAGCAGGTGCCGCGCGCGGGCACCTTGATGTCCGGCTGCGAGAGGAAGAACTCGCCGATCGCCGGGTCGAGGGTGAAGCCGTGGCAGCCCTGCCCGGTGGAGAGCACGAAGATCGTCGAGGGGCCGTAGAGCACGTAGCCCGCGGCGACGATCTCGCGGCCGGGACGGAGCGCGTCCGCGAGGCTGGGACGCGAGAGCTTCGGATCCGAACGCCGCAGGATCGCGAAGATGGTGCCGATGCCGACGTTCGTGTCGATGTTGCTCGAGCCGTCGAGCGGATCGAAGAGCACGACGTACTTGCCGTGGTGCTGCGCGAGGATGGCCTCGTCGACCTCCTCGCTGCCGATCACGCCGCAGTGACCGCTGCGCTCGAGCACGTTGAGGAGGACCTCGTTCGCGAAGGCGTCGAGCTTCTGGACGCTCTCGCCCTGCACGTTCGTCTCGCCGGTGTAGCCGAGGAGGTCCGCGAGGCCGGCGGCGCGGACGCGCGAGTTGATGATGCGGAGGGCGAGCGAGACATGGTTGAGGAGCGAGGTGAACTCGCCCGTCGCGCCGGGTGCGGCGTGCATTCCGTGCAGGACGTGCTCGCGGAGGGTGGTCCCCACGACGGCGGGGGTCTTTTGGACTGGAATGCTGCTCGCTTCGGCCATGATCGTTGCAGGGGGGTTTCCCAGATGGCACCCATTTTCGCAAGCGGAATGCCCGCCACTCACTGCTGAGTGACGTAATCTCGGCACGTGCGTCGCGCTGCGATCCTGCTCCTCTACCTCGGCGGATGCGCCTCCGAGCCGCGCACGCCCGACGGACGCTACGCGCGCGGCGGCGTGAGCGCGTTCGTCGAGCCCAGGGGTGCGTCGGCGCTGGTGTTCGCCGGCGCGATCTCGCCGCTGGCCTACGACTACGACGCGATGGCCGCGTCCGGGACGCTCGGCTGCATGAAGGAGGACCGCGGCCCGTCCCTGTCGCGCGGCGCGCGCCTCGTCGACGCCGGCGCGGTGATCGTCGACACGCCGCGGGCGAGCGGCTTCGGCGTGGGCTTCGATCGCGACACCGGCGCGCACGTCGCGTCGTCGGCGGCGCCGCTCTTCGGTCCCGGCGAGCCGGTCACCGTGCGCGGCACGGGCTCCGCCGACGTCCCGCCGTTCACCGCGGCCGTGACCGCGCCTGCCGACGTCGCGCTCTCCGCTCCCGCGCCGGGCGCGATCGTCGCGCGCGACGCGGACCTCGTCCTCGCGTGGGAGCCGCAGGCCGGCTTCGTCGACGTGGTGGTGAAGACCGGCGCGCGGAGCTGGCCGTGCGTGTTCCGTGGCGAGCGAGGCACGGCCACCATCGAGCGCTTCCTGCTCGCGGACGAGCCCGCGGGCGCGATCGTGCTCCGGGTGGCCGCGCTCCGCACGACCGGCGCGGACGCCGGGGGCTGGCACGTGTCGCTCACCGTCGCGAGCGCACGCACCGAGCGCGCGCTCACGCTCCAGTGACGGGCGCGGGGCGCTTGGCCGCCGCGAGGTCCTTGCGGAGCTCCTCGGCGTTGCGCCGCGGGCCGTAGCCCGGCGTGTCGCGCTGGATGCGCCAGCTCTCCGAGAGCGGCCCCGCGTCGACGGTGTCGAAGCCGAACTGGTCGAGCATCTTCGTGACCGTCGCCTTCGCGCCGGCGTCGTTGCCCGCGATGACGAGCGCGCGGCGGTTCGGCGTGCCCGCAGGCGAGCCGTCGGTCGTCAGCTCGCGCGCGTAGATGTGATTGAACGCCTTCACCACCTTCGACGAGGGCAGGCGCTCCTGCAGGAGCTCGGACGTGGTCTTCTGCTCCGCGTCGAGCTCGGGGAACTGGCCGTCGCGCTGCGGGTAGTAGTTGTTCGTGTCGATCACGATCTTGCCCGCGAGCGGCGCCGCCGGGACGCGGTCGATCGCCTTCAGCGGGATCGACACCACCACGACGTCTCCGATCCGCGCCGCCTCCTCGACCGTCGCCGCGCGCGCCTTCGGCCCGAGCTCCCGCACGAGGTCGGAGAGCGTCTCCGGACCGCGCGAGTTGCTGAGCACGACGTCGTAGCCGCTCGCCACGGCGAGACGCGCGACCTGACTGCCGATGTGTCCCGAACCGATGAAGCCGATGGTCGTCATGCACAGGAGCTTAGTGCGCCCGGGGCCCCGTCCCCACCGGCAGAGGTGCGGCGCCCGCGCCCGTTGATCGCGCGCCGGCCGCGGACTAGCCTCGCCGACCTCTATAGAGAAGAGGAGCGAGCGATGCCGCAGAGCGACCGCGTGAAGCAGATCCTGTCCTGGTACGGCTCGGACAACCCCGGGGTGAAGACGAACCTCGCGCGCATGCTGAACCACGGCACGCTCGCGGGCACCGGCAAGATGGTCATCCTGCCGGTCGACCAGGGCTTCGAGCACGGCCCCGCTCGCTCCTTCGCGCCGAACGACGCGGGCTACGATCCGGACTACCACGTCCAGCTCGCCATCGACTCCGGCTGCAACGCGTACGCCGCGCCCCTCGGCTTCCTCGAGTTCGTGGCCGATCGCTTCGCCGGTCAGGTGCCGCTGATCCTGAAGCTCAACAACTCGGACACGCTCGCGAAGGTCGAGCAGCCGTGCAGCGCGATCACCGGCTCGGTGAAGGACGCCGTGCGCCTCGGCTGCACGGGCATCGGCTACACGATCTATCCGGGCTCGGGCATGCGTAACCGCATGTACGAGGACCTTCGCCAGCTGATCCTCGAGGCGAAGGACGCGGGCCTCCCCACCATCGTGTGGGCGTACCCGCGCGGCGCCGGCCTGTCGAAGGAGGGCGAGCAGGCGGCCGACGTCACCGCGTACGCGGCGCAGATCTCGGCGCAGCTCGGCGCGCACGTCATCAAGGTCAAGCCGCCGAAGGACCACATCGAGCAGGCCGAGGCGAAGAAGGTCTTCGAGAAGTACAACATCCCGACGAAGACCCTCGCCGACCGCGTCCGCCACGTCGTGCAGTCCGCGTTCAACGGCAAGCGCATCGTCATCTTCTCGGGCGGCGAGGCGAAGGACACGCCCGCGGTCCTCGAGGAGGTCAAGGGCCTCGCCGAGGGCGGCGCGTTCGGCTCGATCATGGGACGGAACGCCTTCCAGCGTCCGAAGGCGGAGGCGGTGAAGCTCCTCCAGGACGTGATGGGCATCTTCAAGAACGCGAAGTGACCCTACGATCGGTGACGTGAAGCTCTTCGTCCTCGGCGTCGGCGACACGTTTACCGAGAAGCACAACACGCACGCGCTCCTCCTCGAGCACGAGGGGTTCCGCCTGGCGATCGACTGCCCGGACTCGTACCGGCGCGTCCTTCGCCAGGCGCGCGACAAGGCCGGCCCGGCGCACGCCTCGTCGCTCGATCTGTTCGCCATCGACGACGTGCTCGTCACGCACGTCCACGGCGATCACATGAACGGCCTCGAGGGGGTCGGCTTCTTCAAGCACTTCGCCCAGAAGAAGCCGCTCGGCCTCCACACCATCGCGCCGGTGAAGGACGCGATCTGGCCCGAGCGCCTCGCCGCGCCGATGGGCCGCCTGTGGAACGGCTCGCGCTTCCGCGAGCTCGCGTTCGAGGACTACTTCGCGTGGAGCGAGGTGTCGCTCGACCGAGCGACCACCATCGGCCCGTTCACGATTCGCGCGCGCCTGACCAAGCACCACGTGCCGACGAGCGCGCTCCTCGTCGAGGCCGGCGGCGTGCGCATCGGCATCTCGAGCGACACCGCGTTCGATCCCGAGCTCGTCGCGTGGCTCGCGGAGGCGGACCTCGTCGTGCACGAGACGAACTACGGCCCGGCCCACACCGCCTACGCCGATCTGCTCGGGCTCGATCCGGCCGTGAAGAAGAAGATGCGCCTCATCCACTACCCCGACGAGCTCGACGTCGCGGCGAGCGAGATCCCGGCGCTCCTCGAGGGGCAGGTCGTCGCGCTGTGAGCGCCGGCGAGCTGCTCGAGGTGTACGACGCCTCCGGCCAGCCGACCGGCATCGCGAAGCGCCGCTCGGCGATCCATCGCGACGGCGACTGGCACCTCGCGTTCTTCTGCTGGATCGTCACGTCCGATCACCGCGTCCTCCTCCAGCGGCGCGCGCCGGACAAGGACGTGTGGCCCGGCCGCCTCGACGCGAGCGCCGCCGGCCACGTGCGCTTCGGCGAAGGGATCGCCGGCGCGCTCCGCGAGATCGAGGAGGAGCTCGGGGTCCCCCCGCCGCCGCTCGAGGCGCTCGAATACGTCGGCCGGTTCCGTCACGAGAGCGTGCACGGCCAGGGAACGAGGCGCATCGTGTGCCGCGAGCACGAGGAGGTGTTCGTGTGGCGATCCGATCGGCCGATCGAGCAGTACCGCCCCGGCCCCGAGGTGTCGGAGCTCGTCTTCGTCCCGCTCGACGCGCTCGCGTCGCTCGGCGACGCGCTCGTGCCGCACGACACCTCGGCCCTCGCCTCGATCGCGCGCCGGCAGCTACCATGACGGTCGAAGGGGGTGCTCGATGTCGGTCGGCGATGCAGCGGCTTCGAGCACGGCTCGCGCGGTGCTCCTGGCGAGCATGCTCGCGATCACCGGATGCCATTCTGGACAGGTGACTCCTGCGACGGAGGATGCGGCGACGGACGCCGAGACCGACGCAAGCGTCGCGGATGCGCTCGTTCTCGACGACGGACACCCGTGCGGGAGCGCGTCGGCGCCTCCCTCGTGCGCATACGATCCGAGCCTTACGTCGGACGCGTCCACTGCCGAGAACGTATGTGAGACAAATCGAGTGCTCCTCACCTGTAGCCGGGACGGCGGCGGAGGAGCGGTTTGTCTCGGGGACGGCGTGCGCGATTGCTACGGCCGGCACTACGTCGACGGCCATCCCCAGGACGGATGCGAGAGCCGCTGCTGTCCGGACGAGTACGCCGTATCGTGCCGCTCGCCGCTCCCGCCCGGCTGCCGCTCGCTGAGGATCGTCGTGCCGGCCGGCTACGAGTACGCCTGCTGCCCTTGCCGATGAGGAGGCGCTACTCGGGCCTCGCCTCGATCGCGCGCCGGTAGCGCTCGCGCCGCGCGTTGTCGCGGAGGATCTCGTACGCCTCCTCGAGCACGCGGACGATCTTCTTCACGTCGTCGGCGAGGTCGGCGACGCGCGGCGTGAGGATGCGCGACGGCTCGAACGTGCGCCGGAGCTCGAGGAACGCGCGGCGGACCTCGTAGCTCGTCGCGTCGCGCGCGACGCCGAGCACCGCGAAGTAGTCGCCCTCGTCGACCAGCTCGAGCCGCGCGCGCACGCGGGCGCGGATCGCCTCCTCGTCGAGCGCGACCACGTTCGGATCGACGGGCGCCGCGCGGCCCTTCACGAAGTCGGGCGAGGGGACGACGTCGACGACGCCGAGCAGGCCGAGCGCGTGGAGCACCGACACGATCTC
>JBDHVD010000223.1:0-13207 GCA_039809525.1 Labilithrix sp.
GGTCAGTGCTCGGTACGCGGCGCGACCGCGGGCGGCGGATACGTGCGCGCGTGCCGGACGTCCTCGCCCCGCACCATGAAGATCACCTCCTCGGCGATGTTCGTCGCGTGATCGCCGACGCGCTCGAGGTACTTGGCGACGTGGATCACGCGGATGCCCGCGGCGATCTCCCCCGGGTTCGCCGACATGAACGCGGTCATCTCCTCCACCGCCTTCGCGTAGCGCTCGTCGACCACGTCGTCGCGCGCGATCACCGCCTCGGCGATGCTCGCGTCGGCGCGGACGAAGGCCTCGAGCGCGTCGCGCAGCATCTCCTGCGACACGTCGGCCATCTCCTGGAGCTGGAGGCGGACCCGCTCGCGCGCGGCGCCCGGGCCCTCGCGCGTGCGCTCGGCGATGTTGACCGCCTCGTCGCCGACGCGCTCGAGATCGGTGACCAGCTTGAGCGCGGCCGACAGGAGCCGGAGGTCGTACGCGACCGGCTGCCGGAGCGCGAGGATGCGCAGCACGAGCGCGTCGATGTCCATCTCGTCGCGATCGATCTGCTGATCGAGCTGCTCGATGTCGTGCGTCGCCGAGGGCGGCGCCCGGTCGAAGAACGCGTCGAGCGCGAGCTGGAGGATCCGCTCGCACCGTGCGCCCATCGCGAGCGCATGGGCGCGGAGCTCGCGCAGCTCGGCCTCGAAGTCCCGGCTCGTGTGTGCGCCCGCCATCAGACCACCGCCTTCATCCGTCTCCGCACGCGGGCGCGGATGGCGACCGCGAGGAGGTTGAGCAGAAACGTGAGCCCCAGGAGCACGAGGACGGTGCCGTAGAGCATCGGCTTGGTCCGGTCGACGTCCGGCGACTGCGTGGCGAGGACGTACACGTGATAGCCGAGGTTCATGAACGGATCGTCGAGGTGCGTCGGCAGCTGCGGGAGGAAGTAGGCCGCTCCGGTGAACAGGATGGGCGCGACCTCGCCGGCACCGCGGCTCACTGCGAGGATCGCGCCGGTGAGGATGCCGCCGAGGGCCTCGGGCAGGACGATGCGCACGATCGTCTCGAGCTTCGTCGCGCCGAGGGCGAGGCTCGCGTCGCGGAGCTCGCGCGGGACGGCACGGAGCGCCTCCTCCGTCGAGACGACGACGACGGGCAGCGTGAGGAGCGCGAGCGTCAGCGCCGCCCAGACGAGCGCCGGCTTGCCGTAGACGTTCGCGCCGCCGAAGACGGCGACGTCGATCCCTCGTCCCACGGTGGAGACGAAGAACCCGAGGCCGAAGAGGCCGAACACGATCGACGGGACGCCGGCGAGGTTCGCGATGCTGATCCGCACGAGGCGCGCGATCCGCGACTTCGGCGAGGCGTACTCCGTGAGGTAGACCGCCGTCGCGACGCCTGCCGGCACCGCCGCGACGGTCATGAGCAGGGTGAGCGCGGCGGTCCCGAAGATGGCGGGGAAGATGCCGCCCTTGGTCATGCCCTCGCGCGGGGCCTCGGACACGAACGACCACGACACGACGTGCGCGCCTCCGCGGAGCACGTCGAAGAGGATGACGGCGAGCATCCCGAGGACGACGAGGCAGGCGCCGCCGGTGAGCACGCGCAGGATCGCGTCGCCGCTCTGCGCGGACGCCCGGCGCACGAGGCGCGGGGCCTCGGGCCGCGAGAGCGCGGCGGTCACGACGCGTCCCCCAGCCGGCGGCGCATCGCGCCGACCACGCGGACGCCGGCGACGTTGATCGCGAAGGTCGCGAGGAAGAGGAGCGCGCCGAGCGCGAACAGCACGTGGTAGTGCGCCGAGCCGACCACCACCTCGCCGAGCTCCTGGGCGATCGTCGCGGTGATGGTGCGCGTGGAGAGGCCGAGGCTCGGATCGAGGATCGCCGCGTTGCCCGACGCGAGCACGACGATCATCGTCTCGCCCACCGCGCGTCCGAAGCCGAGCACGATCGCCGCCGCGATCCCGGGCGAGGCGGCGGGGAGCACCACGCGGAGGAGTACCTGCGCCCTCGTCGATCCGAGCGCCGTCGCCGCCGTGCGGTACGTGCCGGGAACGGCGCGGAGGGCGTCCTCGGCGACCGAGAACACGATCGGACAGATGGCGAACGCGAGACCGGCGCCGGCGACGAGCGCGTTGAGGCGGTGCTCGGTGCCGAGCACGCGCTGCACCCACGAGGCCATCACGACGAGCGCGAAGAAGCCGACGACGACGCTCGGAACGCCGGCGAGCAGCTCGATCGCGGGCTTCACGATCTCGCGGACGCGCGCGTGCGCGATCTCGGCCACGTAGATCGCCGCGCCCACGCTGAGCGGAACGGCGATCGCGAGCGCGACGGCGGTGACCTTCAGCGTGCCGAGGACGAGCGGCGCGACGCCGTAACGCGGCACCTCGCTGACCGGCTGCCAGTCGGTCGTGCCGAACAGCGAGACCTCGCGCAGCGACAGCACCGGCAGCGCCTCCTTGCCGATGAAGACGAGAATGAGCGCGACGCCGGCGATCGACACGAGCGCGACCAGCTTGATCAGCGCCTCGATCACCCGCTCGCGCGGACGCGGCCGGCGCGCGAACGGCGAGCGCGCGTCCTTCTTCGTCGAGTCGGGGCCCACGGCCTCTTTCGCGAGGAGCATGACGTCCACGGCTTCGGCCCGTTCACTTCGGGAGCGGGTAGTAACCGACCTCGTCGATCACCTTCTGGCCCTCGGGGCCCGTGACCCAGTCGGCGAACTTCTTCGTGTTCCCGGTGGGCTCGCCCGCCGTGTAGAAGAAGAGGAAGCGCGCGAGCGGGTAGCTGCCGTCCTGCGCGGTCTTCAGCGACGGCGCGATCGCCGGCGCCCCCTCGTCCTTCTTCACCTTCAGGGCGCGGACGCCCTCGAGGTAGGCGATGCCGCCGTAACCGATGCCGGCCTCGTCACCCTTCACCGCGTTCACCACCGCGGAGGTGCCCGCGAGCGTCTGCACCGCCGGCGCGAAGTCCTTCTCCGCGAGGACGTGCTCCTTGAAGTAGCCGTACGTGCCGGAGTTGTTCTCGCGCCCGTAGAGCACGATCTTCTTGTCCGGTCCGCCGACCTCCTTCCAGTTCTTGACCTCACCCTTGTAGATCTTCGACAGCTGCGGGATCGAGATCTCCTGGAGCGGGCTCTTGTCGTTCACGTAGACCGCGAGCGCGTCGAGGGCGACCTTCTTCTCGACGGCCTCGAGGCTTCGCTTGGTCCTGAGGTCCGCCTTCTCCTTGTCCTTCATCGGGCGGCTCGCCTCGCAGATGTCGGTCGTGCCGTTGATCAGCGCGGCGATGCCGGTGCCGGAGCCGCCGCCGGTCACCTGGACGGTCACGCCGGGGTTCTCCTTCATGAAGTGCTCGGCCCAGCGCTGGCCGAGGATGACCATGGTGTCCGATCCCTTCACCGCGACGGTCGACTTCTCCGTCTTCGCGCCCGAGGTGGTCGAGCTGCCGGCCTGGGGGGCCTCACCGCGCGTGCAGGCGACCAGGGCCAGGGCGGCGATCGTGAACGTGGCGAAACGCATGCGAGCCTCCGTCGTCATCCGAAGCGGCCGGTGATGTAGTCCTCGGTCTCGCGCTCCTTCGGCCGGGTGAAGAGCGTGGACGTGTCGGCGACCTCGACCAGGCGGCCCATGTAGAAGAAGCCGGTCCGCTGCGAGACGCGCGCGGCCTGCTGCATGTTGTGCGTGACGATCACGATGGTCAGCGACTTGCGGAGCTCGGCGACGAGGTCCTCGATGCGCGCCGTGGCGATCGGGTCGAGCGCGCTCGCCGGCTCATCCATCAAGAGGACGTCCGGCTCCACCGCGAGCGCGCGCGCGATGCACAAGCGCTGCTGCTGGCCGCCGGAGAGGCGCAGGCCCGACTCGCCGAGGCGATCCTTCACCTCGTCCCACAGCGCGGCGTGGCGCAGTGCGCGCTCGACGCGCTCGGTGACGACCTTCTCGTCCTTGATGCCGGCGATGCGCAGCCCGTAGGCGACGTTGTCGAAGATGCTCTTCGGGAACGGGTTCGACTTCTGGAACACCATCCCGACCCGGCGCCGGACGAGCACCGGATCGACCTCGGGCGCGTAGATGTCGTGCCCTTCGAGCTCCACCTTCCCGCGGGTGGTGACGCCGTCGATCGTCTCGTTCATGCGGTTGAGCGAGCGGAGGAACGTGCTCTTGCCGCAGCCGCTCGGCCCGATGAGCGCGAGCACTTCGTTCGGCTCGATCGCGATCGAGACCCCCTCGATCGCGACCTTGTCGCCGTAGCGAACGATCAGCTCGGTCGCCCTCATCTTCGGAGTCGAGGCCACAGTCACGATGCGGACCATGCCCGGTTTCCGCGCACGGCGTGTGGCTCGTACGTGACGATCGCGTGAACAGCGATGCGGCGGCGGCGTCACGGCGACGTCACCCGAAAAAGATTCGCGTGACGCAAGGGCGACGCTGGCGTCACCTGACACCAAACAGTCACACGACCGAGCGCTCGTTGCCCACTTGATCCGGTCTTCTGCGCCCGTGCTCCCCCGAACGACCATGAAGGCACGCCGTCGTCCTCTCCTCCTCTCTTCTCCTCTCCTGCTCGCGGCGCTCCTCGCGCCGGCGGCGGCCCGTGCCCAGGCGGCCGAGCCGAAGGACGATCCGTCGACCGCGCCCGAGCCGGCCCCGGCGCCGCCTGCAGCCGCGCCCGTCGCCGAGCCCGCCCCGCCGGCGCCTCCTCCTCCTCCTCCTCCTCCTCCTCCGCCGCCGAACCTCGGCTCTCCGCGCGCGTACCTCGACTACTCCGACGGCACGTTCTTCCTCCGGAGCGCCGACGACAACCTGATCATCAACACCGGCGGACGCGTGCACGTCGACACGTACGCCTTCGCCGGGCCGAACGTCGGCAACTATCACAAGAGCAACGGCAGCGAGCTCGCGCCGTACATGTTCTTCCGCCGCTTCGTCATCGAGTCCGGCGGCCTCGTGCGCAAGCACTGGTTCTTCTGGATCGGCGGCAACTTCGCGCCCACCCAGATCGACCAGAACCAGAACACCACGAGCACCGCGTCGGTCTACGACGGCTTCATGGGCTGGCAGGCCGAGCCGTGGCTCCAGCTCTACGCCGGCCAGAACAACACGCCGATCACCATGGAGAACGTGACGAGCTCGCGCTGGATCGACTTCATGGAGCGCGCGCTCGTCGTCCGCACCATCGCGGCGCCGTACAACAAGGACCTCGGTCTCACGTTCTGGGGCGCGACGAAGGACGGCGTCGCGCCGTTCGAGTGGCAGCTCGGCGTGTACGGCGGCGACGGCATGAACCGGCCGAACGTCGACACGCGCTTCGACGGGATGGCGCGCGCGGTGCTCCGTCCGCTCGCCGCGCAGAAGGGCGCGCTCCAGCGTCTCCACGTCGGCGCGAGCGGTCGCTACGGCTCGCGCGACGATCAGGCGATCAACTACGACGCCCCGACGATGTCGACCCCCGGCGGCTACGCCTACTGGTCGCCGACGTACACGACGCAGGACAAGACGGAGGTGCACATCATCCCGTCCGGAAATCAGGCGGTGATCGCCGGCGAGGTGTACGTCCCGTTCGAGCGCTTCGACGTGAAGGGCGAGCTCGTCTACGCGTACGAGCAGCGACGCGAGGCCGCGGCGAACGCGCGGAGCGTGACGCTGCGCCAGGGTCTGCTCGACGGCTGGGGCGGCTACCTCCAGCTCTCGTACTGGCCGATCGGCAACGTGCGCGTGAACGGCCATCCGGCGGGCCGCTACTTCGGCATCCGCCCGCCGAAGGACCGCGGCACGGAGGCGCCCTACGGGCTGCAGCTCCTCGCGCGCGCGGAGACCGTGCACATGAAGTACGACGGCAACGGCCGCTCGCCCGAGGTGCCCGACGCGGGCATCTCGACGAACACGAACCGGATCCGCGTCGACGCGCTCCAGCTCGCGGCGAACTACTGGGCGACGAAGCACGTCCGCCTGACCGCCGAGTACTCGCTCTACTCGTTCCCGGGATCGCCGCCGTCGACCGGCGCCGGCGCGTCGAACCAGGCGGCGGCGCCGGGCGCGAAGGCCTCGCCGAGCGATCCCGCGGCCAACATCTTGCACGAGGTCGGATTCCGCGTCGGGCTCGCGCTCTGACCGCGCGCTGGTAGAGTCGGCTTGATGCCGGCGAAAACCGACCGGGTGCTCGTCGTCGACGACGATGCGGCCATGGCGAGCACCGTCGCGGACGGTCTCGTCGACCGCGGGTACGAGGTGACGACCGCCACGACGGGCGACGAGGCGACCGCGCTCGTGCGTGATCGATCGTTCGACCTGCTGGTCACCGACCTGCGCATGCCGGACGTCGACGGCATCGCGCTGCTCGACCTCTCGCGCAAGATCGCCCCCGAGCGTCCGGTCATCGTGATGACCGCGTTCGGAGCGGTGGACAGCGCGGTCGAGTCGCTGCGAAAGGGCGCGTATCACTACCTCCTCAAGCCGTTCAAGGTCGCCGAGCTCGACATCTTCATCCGCCGTGCGCTCGACGAGCGCGCGCTCCGGCGCGAGGCGAGCACGCTCCGCCGCGCGCTGCGCGAGAAGTACTCGCTCGAGGGCTTCGTCGCCCAGAGCGGCGCGATGCGCGAGGTGCGCGAGCTGGTCGAGCGCGTCGCCGACGCCGACGTGCCCGTGCTGCTCGCGGGTGAGACCGGCACGGGCAAGGGCCTCGTCGCGCGCGTGCTCCACGGGCTGTCCCCGCGCGCGGCCGGTCCGTTCGTCTCGGTGAACTGCGCGGCGCTGCCGGAGAACCTGCTCGAGAGCGAGCTCTTCGGCCACGTGAAGGGCGCGTTCACCGGCGCGACGGCGACCAAGCTCGGGCTCTTCGTCGAGGCCGACGGGGGGACGCTGTTCCTCGACGAGGTCGGCGACATGGTGCCCGCGCTCCAGGCGAAGCTCCTCGACGCGCTGGAGCGCCGGGTGGTGCGGGCGGTCGGCTCGGCGCGCGAGCGCGAGATCGACGTGCGCATCGTCGCCGCCACGCACCGCGACCTGCGCGCGCTGGTGAAGGACGGCCGCTTCCGCGAGGACCTCCTCTATCGGCTCGAGGGGATCGCGATCGAGATCCCGCCGCTCCGCCAGCGGCGCGACGACGTCCCCCTGCTGATCGCGTCGTTCATCGAGGCGGCGCGCGCGGCGACCCCGAAGGCGACGGTGGAGCGCTTCTCGCGCGAAGCGATCGAGCGGGCGCTCGAGTACGAGTGGCCGGGCAACGTGCGCGAGCTCGAGCATGCGGTCGCGCGCGCGGTGCTGCTCGGGCGCGGCGCCGAGGCGGCGGTCGCCGACCTGCCGCCGGCGGTGTCGAAGCGGCGGCCGCCGAGCGCGGCGATCGACTTCGGCGGCGAGATCGTGCCCGTGCGCGAGCTGCAACGGCGATACGCGGCGTGGGCGCTCGAGCGCGTCGGCGGGCGGAAGATGCTCGCGTGCGAGAAGCTCGGGATCGACGCGAAGACGCTGAACAAGTGGCTGGCGACCGACGATGGCAAGGAAGATTGACCTCCGCGCCCTGCTCGCCCGCTCGTGGCGCGTGCTCACGATGCTTGCCGCCGTCGGGCTCGTGCTCGCCGGCGCGGTGTGGTCCGCGACGAACGAGCGCGCGGCATCGCTCGCCGACTTCGCGCATCGCCAGCGGCTCCTCGCGACGGCGATCGGCAACGACTTCGAGGACCGCCTCTCGCGGCAGGACGCGAGTCACGACGAGGAGGTCGCCGCGCTCCTCGCGAGCCTCCAGCGGATCGAGAAGCCGCGGGAGCTCATCGTCCTCGTCGCGCGTCCCGGCTCGGGCGGCTTCCTGACCGCGGACGATCGGATCATTCCTTCGAGCCGGCTCCGCGCCGCCCTCGACGCGCACGAGGACATGGTCGTGCTCCCGCGCGACGAGGCGGTGACCTTCGGGCTCCCGCGGCGCACGGCGATCGCGGGGCTCGCCCGCGCGATCCCGCCGAACGGCACCGGCGAATGGGGCGTCGTCGTCCTCTCGTCCGCAGAGCGCGTGCGCGATCGGCAGATCCACGAGCAGTGGCGCCTCGCGATGACCGTCGTGATCGTCACGGTGGTCGTCGCCGTCTTCGCCAGCGTGGAGCAGCGCCGGCAGCGCAGCGAGCTCGAGCGCGAACGCGAAGCCGCGCTGGCCAAGGCGGAGAAGATGGCGGCGCTCGCCGCGCTCTCGACCGGCATCGCCCACGAGATCGGCACCCCGCTCGGGATCATCGTCGGCCGCGTCGAGCAGGCGCTCGACCGGACGGAGGACGAGCGCACCCGCACCGCGCTCGGGATGGTGGGGGAGCAGGTCGAGCGCATCCGGCGCATCGTCCGCGGTTCGCTCGCCCTCGCGCGCGGCGACGCCCCGCTGCTGGTGAAGACGCCGCCGGGCGCGGTCGCGCAGCGCGCGGTCGATCTCGTGCGTCACCGCTTCGACAAGGCAGGCATCGAGATCGCGTGCGAGGTGGACGAGGCGCTGCCGCCGGTCTCTTGCGATCCGGCGCTGTTCGAGCAGGCGCTGGTCAACGTGCTGCTCAACGCGTGCGAGGCGACGCCGCGCGGCGGGCACGTGCGCCTGTCGGTGACGGCCGAGGAGAACCGCGTCCAGTTCGTGGTCGACGACGACGGCAAGGGCATCCCCGACGACGTCGCGCAGAAGGCGGCCGAGCCGTTCTTCAGCACCCGCAAGGGCGAGGGAGGCTCGGGGCTCGGCCTCACCATCGCGCGCGAGATCGTCAGTCATCACGCCGGCGCGATCACCCTCGCCCGCCGCAAGGACGGCGCCGGCACGCGCGCGACGATCACCATCACCACATGACGGTGGTGCGGAGGCCGAGCGACTGCTGGCTCGCGAGCAGCGCCCCGCCCTTGCCCCCGAGCGGGAGCCGATCGCCGAACCAGGCGTGCTCGAAGTTCCCCATCACCCAGATCCAGCGCGAGAGGTACCAGTCGAGGCCCACGCTGATCTCGTTGACGCGGTCCGTGACCTGGCCTCGTTCGGCGAGCCCGTAGCGCTCGTCGAAGACCACGTCGCCGATCTTCATCCCGCTCGTACGGAGCAGGAGCTCGAACGCGCCGGTGCCGTGCCACCCGTGCTCGAGGCTGACGGGGCGCTTCGGGTGGATGAACTCGGCGTAGCTCGAGCGGTGCTCGCCCGTGAGGACGACGCTCGTGAGCGCGTAGAAGGCGTCCATCGGGACGATCGCCGACGGCGATCCCGGCACCTTCGAGCTCTCCACGCGCTGGCGCTGCACGAGGTACTGGGCGGCGAACGCCCACGGGCCGTAGAAGAACGCGACCTCGGGCGACGCGCGGAGGCGCGGGCCGGCGGCGTTCACGCCCTCGGCGAAGCGGAAGTAGCGGACCCGCATCGGAGTCGCGAACGCCTCCGGATCGAAGGCGTCGGTCTCCTCGCCGTAGGCTCCGGAGATGCCGAGCTGGAAGAGCTTCAAGGGGCCGTCCCACGCGCGAAAGGGTCGGGTCACGACCCGGCCGACGACGTCCTTCTCGTTGCGCTTCTCCTCGAAGTCGCTGTCGCGGAGACCGTTCGAGAGGCCGACGGCGTAGTCGAGGTTCCTGTCGCCGAGCGAGCCGTGGATCATCGCGCCGACGTTTCGCGCCGGCGCGAGGGTGTCGAGGATCGATCGCTCGAACACCGCGAGCGTCAGGTCCTCCATCCGGTACTGCTCGTAGCTGAACGGCTGCTTGTACTTGCCGGCGCGGAAGCGGAGCGCCTTGCCGAAGAGCTTCGCGTCGATGAACGCGTCGAGCAGATCGACCCGTCCGTTGCCGAGGTCCATCATCAGGCGGTAATCGAAGTCGCCCATGACGTGCCCCTCGATGTACGGGCGCGCACGCCGCACGAGGAACCGCTCGTAGTCCGTGCGGTCGCTCTTCCGCAGGTAGTCGCGGACGTCCGCCTGCACGATCCCGAACAGGCGCATCTCGAACTTCTCGTCCTTCGTCGCGAGCTTGAACCCCGTGTCGTCGTGCGCGACGACGACGGCCTGTTCGCGTCCGTTCTTGCCTCCCTCATCGGCGAACGAGCGACGACACGTCACGAGAGCGACGAGGAGGACGACGAAGGCCGCCGCGCGCGACCGGTGGGAGCGCATGATCGATCGCGCGCCAAGCAATGCTCGCGCCGCGCGTGGTTCTGCGGCGCGCCGAGGGTGCGCGCGGCCGGCGCTCGGATCCGCTCCGGGTCGGACCGGGAGAAATTCCCGATTACGTCCGCGTAACCGGCGGAATTCACGCGCGAACGGGTTGGCGTACGGCTTGCTCCGACGCGGCGCGAACCCATGCGCCCACTTCGCTTCCTCGGCCCCGCCGTGATCGGCGTCGCGCTCGTCACGGCGACGCCCGCCCGATCGCAAGAGGCGCCCGCGCCGCGCAAGATGACGCTCGACGAGGCCGTCGCCTACGCGCGTGCGCATCACCTCCGGGTCATCGCCGCGAAGCAGCGGCTCGACGCGGCGCAGGCCGACGCGGACGTTCCGTCGGCGCAGTGGCTGCCGCGCGTCGGCGCGTTCGCCGAGGTGATCGGCGCGACGACGAACAACAGCACGACGACGCTGCTCAACGTCCCCACGGTCGACATCCCGCGCGTCGGCGCGACGCAGGTGAAGGGCACGTACTCGTTCCAGCCGTATCCGTCGACGGCGGCGGCGATCGGCGCGCGCCAGCAGATCTACGACTTCGGCCGCATCGCCGCCGAGAGCGCGGCCGCGTCGCTGACCGCCGAGATCGAGAGGGTCCGTCTCGCGAATGCGACGCTCGACGTCGACTTCGCGGTCGAGCAGGCCTACTACGCCGTGCTCGCGGCGACCGCGATCGAGGACGCATCGAGGAACGCGTTCGAGCGCGCGAGCAAGTACCGCGATCAGGCGCGGGCGAACGTCGCGAGCGGCCTCCGCCCGCCGATCGAGCAGACCCGCGCCGAGGCGGACGTCGCGCGCTACGAGGCCGGCATGACCCGCGCGCGCGGATCGCTGCATGTTGCACGCGCCGTCTTCGCCGCCGCGACGGGCGTCGACGACATCGAGCTCGACGTCGCGGGACCCGCGAAGGACCGCGGGTCGCTCCCGGCGCTCGGCGACCTGATCCGGCGCGGCGACCGCTCGCCGATCGTGCTCGAGGGGCGGGCGCGGGCGGAGGCGCAGCGGGCGCAGACCCGCGCGCTCGACGCGCAGAACCGGCCGAACCTCTACCTCACGGCGGCGTACTCGCAGCGCGCGGGCGGCGCGCTCCCGTCGTCCGGGCCCACGCCGTACGCCGAGGGCTGGCTGCCGGTCGTGCCGAACTACGACGTCGGCGTCGTCCTCTCGTGGCAGATCATCGAGCCGGTGCTCGCCCGGCGCGCGGACGCGTCGCGTGCGCGCGAGCAGGCGCTCGCGAGCGAGGCCGATCTCGCGCTCCGCAACCAGCGCACGGCGATCGCCGCGGCGTGGCAGGACGCGGACGTCGCGGTGCGGTCGCTCGCGGCGCTCGAGCGGGGTGCCGACGCGGCGCGCGCCAACTACGACCAGGCCGAGAACCGCATGCGCGTGGGTCTCGGCACGGCGACGGAGCTCGCCGACGCGCAGGCAGTACGCACCGAGGCGGAGATCCAGCTCGCCATCGGTCGATTCCAGATGGCAAGGACACGGGCCGCGCTCGAGCGCGCCGTGGCGGAGGTTCGATGAGCTCGCGTGGTTATCGCGTTCCGGTGGGCATCTCGGCGGTCGTCGTCTTCGTCCTGGGAGGTGGCGGCTTCCTCCTGCATCGCGCGGAGAGCGGCGTGAACAAGGTCGCGCTCGCGGACGAGCCGAAGGGCGTCACGGTCGTGGAGGCGCGTCCGACGACGTTCCGCGAGTCGCGCCGCTACGTGGGCACGCTCGAGGCGTGGCTCTCGGCGAGGGTCGGCCCGCAGCTCGCCTCGGGCTACGTCGACACCGTGCTCGTGCGGCCGGGCGCGCAGGTGAAGCGCGGCGACGTGCTCGCGACGCTCGACTGCCGGAACGCGTCGGCGGCGAACCAGGCGGTCGCGATGCAGGCCCGCGCGCTCGAGCAACGCCAGAAGGCGTCGGCCAAGGAGGCCGCCCGCCTCAACGAGCTGCTCGACGGGGGCTATGCGGCGCCGAACGAGGTCGAGCAGAAGCAGGCCGCGGCGGCGGCGAACGAGGCGCAGATGCAGGCCCTCCTCGCGCAGGCGTCGGGCAAGTCGCTGGAGGTCAACGACTGCGTGCTCCGCGCGCCGTTCGACGGCGAGGTCGCGCTGCGCCTCGCCGACCCGGGATCGTTCATGCGTCCGGGCTCGGCGATCGTGCAGATCGTCGATCGCTCGGTCGTCCGCCTGAGCGGCGACGTCCCGGAGAGCGACTTCGACGCGGTCGCGCCGAAGACGCCGATCAAGGTGCGACTGCTCTCGACGGGCAAGGAGCTGACGGGCGAGATCGCGCGGCGTGCGCCCGCGGCCGATCCGTCCACGCGCACCGTCCACTTCGAGGTCGACATCCCGAACAAGGACCGCGACATCCCGGTCAACACCACCGCCGAGATCCACGTCGACGTCGGGCAGGCCGTTCCGGCGACCGAGGTCCCCCTCCTCGCCGCGAGGATCCGCGGCAAGACGGCGACGGTCTTCGTCGTCGAGGGCTCGGTGGCGAAGAAGCAGACCGCGGTCGTCCTCGGCGAGCGCGGAGGCAGCCTCTTCCTCAAGCCGGACCTCAAGCCCGGGACGCAGGTGGTCACCCAGGGCCGCGCGCTCCTCGCGAACAACGACAAGGTCGCGGCGAAGGTCGACGCGCCGCCGAAGGGCGACGCGCCCGAGCCGAAGTCGTCTCCCCCCAAGCCCGAAGAGGCGAAGCAGTGATCCGTCTCGCGCTGCGCAACCCGATCTTCGTCCTGATGCTCTGCATCGGGCTGGTCGTCTTCTCCGCGGTCGTGACGCCGCGCATGAGCGTCGACACGTTCCCCGAGCTGTCGCCGCCCGTGCTGGTCATCGGCACGAAGGCTTCGGGCATGGGCCCGAAGGACGTCGAGAAGACGATCACCTGGCGCCTCGAGAAGGCGGTCAGCGCCACCCCGGGCGTCGATCACGTCGAGAGCATCTCGCGCTCCGGCCTCAGCATCGTCTTCGTGTGGCTCAAGTGGGGCACCGACCTCAACGCCGCGCAGTCGACCGTGCAGCAGCAGGTCGCGTTCGCGATGTCGTCGGTCCCGAAGACGCTCGGCATCATCCCGCCGTTC
>JBDHVD010000224.1:0-13194 GCA_039809525.1 Labilithrix sp.
CGCTCTTCGCCGCCGGTCTCCTCCATGCCGCATGCGGGCTCGACGTCCCGCCGCTGCCGGCCGGAGGATCGGACGCGGGGGACGGTTCCCCGTCGGCTCCCGCCGACAGCGGCGGCGCGAGCAGCAGCAGCTCGAGCAGCAGCAGCAGCGGCGGATCGAGCAGCGGCGATCCGGGCAAGGACGCGGGCGCGGACGGATCGTCGCCGGGCGACGCGGGCTCCGACGCCGCCGTCGACGGCGGGACCGACGCCGGGATCGACGCGGGCAACCCGTACGTCGACTTCGACGTCAACCACGTGCTCGTCACCGGCCAGTCGAACGCCGTGTCGAACAGCGGGACGCCCGTGCTCTCGACGACGCAGCCGTACACGAACGTGATGTTCGACACCGGCGTGATGCCGATGAAGGGCCGCCCGAACAATGCGAACGTGTCGTGCGACGGCGAGGGCTGCACCACGTACGAGACGCCGGCCTCGCTCGTGCCGCTGGTCGAGGGCGACAAGTTCTTCAACTACGGCGTCGAGACGAGCGCCGCCGGGCTCGCGAACGAGGTCTCGCTGCTCGCGACCACGAAGCACGGCCTCGCGAAGCACGACGTCCTCGTGAGCATCCACGGCCGGAGCGGCAACACGTACTGGTGCCTGCGGAAGCCGGTGACGCCGATCGCGAACACCACCAACACGATCTGCAACTACAAGAACGCGTACCTCGCGCCGTTCACGCAGGGGATGAAGGAGGTCCAGAGCGGCAAGGATCTCGCGACCGCGGCCGGCAAGTCCTACGTCGTGCGGGCGGTCGCCACGATCCACGGCGAGAGCGACGACTACTCGTACGCCAGCGGCGGATGGGAGTTCCCCCTCGACGGCCACGACGGCACGCCCGGCGCGATCGCCGACTATTCCGACGCGCTCGTCGAGTGGCAGAAGGACTACGAGACGAGCATCCAGGCGATCACCGGGCAGACGGTGCCGGTGCCGCTCCTGGTCTCGCAGATCAGCGGCTGGAACCACGGGCCGTACAGCAAGGTCGCGCAGAACCAGCTCGACGGGCACGTGAAGGCGCCGGGGAAGGTCGTCCTCGTCGGCCCCTCGTATCACCTCGCGCTCAACCAGAACGACTGCCTCCACTTCACGAACGCCGGCGAGCGTCACCTCGGCGAGTACTTCGCGAAGGTCTACGCGCACGTCGTCCTCGCGGGGAAGCCGTGGGAGCCCGTGCGGCCGAAGAGCGTCACCCGCGCAGGCAACGTGATCACCGTGCAGTTCCACGTCCCGAAGCCGCCGCTCGTGATCGACGAGGCGCTCGTCGCCGCGGCCGCGAACGAGGGCTTCGGGTACGTCGACTCGTCGGGCGCCGCCGCGCCGGCGATCACCGGCGTCGTGGTCTCCGCGCCGGACACCGTGCAGATCACGCTCGCGAGCGCGCCGGCGGGCACGAACAAGCGCCTCCGCTACGCGATGAACCAGGTGAAGAACACCTGCATCGGCACGCCCCAGGGCGCGCGCGGCAACCTCCGCGACTCGGACGACACGCCGTCGCGGAGCGGCAGCCCGCTCTACAACTGGGCGGTCCACTTCGACGTCGCCGTCCCCTGAGGCCGGCCGGCATCGACGGCCACCGCATGCGAGGGCTGCGGTAGGCACGGCGAGGACGGAAGAATCCGCTCGCCTCGCGCGTCGCACCCAGCTCTCGCGTGTTTCCGGTGCGGCCTCGGGCTTGCTCTCGGGAGCGGCACCATGCGTGACTCGCTCCCCAACCTCGTGGCCTTCGATCCCGAAGAATTCGCCTCCTCGCCGTACCTGGAAGCGACGGACGAGCACGAGGCGGTCGACGTCGCGACGCTCGACGTCCACGAGCGACCGACGCTCGTGCCCTGATCGCGCCGCGAGGGAGTAGGATGCCGGCCCGATGCAAACGGGCCTCGATCGCTTGCCCTCGCTGACCGATCTCGTCGCGCGCCTCTGCCAGGGCAAGGTCGGCCTCCTCGCGCACCCCGCCTCGGTGAACGAGCACTACGTCCACGTCCTCGACGTGCTCGCGGAGCTCGGGATCCGTCCCTCGATCCTCTTCGGACCCGAGCACGGCTGGGCCGGCCACGCGCAGGACATGGCCACCGTCGGCCACACCACCGACGTCGTGAGCCTCTACGGCGATCGCTTCGAGGACCTCTCGCCGAAGCCCGAGCACCTCGCCGGGCTCGACGCGGTGATCATCGATCTGCAGGACGTCGGCGCGCGCTACTACACGTTCGTGTGGACCGCGGTGCTCGTCGCGCGCGCGTGCCGCGACGCGGGGGTGAAGGTCGTCGTCCTCGATCGCCCGAACCCGCTCGGCACGAGCGTCCTCGAAGGCCGGCTGCAGGAGCCCGGATTCCTCTCGTTCGTGGGCCTCGAGCAGGTGCCGATCCGTCACGCGCTGACGCTCGGCGAGATCGTCGCCGCGCGGAGCGTGATGGAGGGCTACGCCGAGCTCGTCGAGGTGGTGCGCACCGACCGGGGCGAGCCGCCCTGGGTGATGCCGTCTCCGAACATGCCGACGCGCGACACCGCGCTCGTGTATCCCGGCGGGTGCCTCATCGAGGGCACGAACCTCTCCGAGGGCCGCGGGACGACGCGGCCGTTCGAGCTCGTCGGCGCACCGTGGCTCGACGGCAAGCGCCTCGCGAACGCGCTGAACGAGGCGGACCTCGGCGCGTTCCGCGCGCGGCCGGTCTCGTTCCAGCCGATGTTCCAGAAGCACGCGGGCAAGGAGTGCGGCGGCGTGCAGATCCACCCCACCGATCCGGCGGCGTTCCGCTCCGTGGCCGTCTACGTCGCGCTGGTCGCGTTCGCGCACCACGCGCATCCGGACGCCTTCCGCTTCCGCACCGAGCGCTACGAGTTCGTCGACGACATCCCGGCGTTCGATCTGCTCGTCGGCGGCAAGACCGCGCGCGAGCGGATCCTCGCCGGGGACGATCCCGTCGCGATCGCCCGCGACGTCGCGCACGTCGGAGAAGAGGAGCGCGCGATCGTCGAGTCGTACCGCACGGGCGCGGCGAAGGTCGCCCGTCGCTGATCGCAACGACGATGCGACTCGCGACGTGAACGCGGTTGACGGTCGCGTGCGATCTGCACGAATTCGCACGAGTCGATCGGCGGCGCGCGCCTTGCGCGGACGACGACATGGCTCGGGGAGTCGACATGCCCATGCGCTGGGCGACGGGGATCGTGTGTCTGCTCGTCGTGGTGACGGGCGCGGCGTGCGGGAGCCGGCGGATCGTTCCGCTGCTCTCGTCCGCCGGGATCCCGCTGACGCGCCCGAACGGATCGGTGCCGCTCGAGGTGGTCACCCGCAGCACGTCGGTGCGCGATCCCCTCCCCGTCTCCGGCACGAGCATCGTCGTCGGCGACTTCGAGGCCGCGCTCGGCCGCGCGGTGTCGAGCGCCGCGGTCCCCTGGGTGGCGGAGAACCAGCGGCGCCGCCCGGGCGGCTGGCAGCTGTTCGTCGAGGTGATCAAGGCGGAGGCGGAGCACGACGGCACGCGGCTGATCGTCACGATCGGCGTCCGCGCGACGCTGCGCGCACGCGTCGGCGGCGCGCACATCGCGCAGACCGAGACCGCATGCCGGGACGGCGGCCTCGTCCCCGCCGACGAGGGCGCGCCGGTGCTCTACGGCTGCATGACGCGCATCGGCCGCGATCTCACGAGCTGGCTCGCCGCGGCCGATCCGGTCGAGCGGCCGAAGGCGGCCGGCCCCAGGTACGACCTGCCGGACGGAGGCGTCGTCGGCGCCTCCGGCGCGTATCCGGACACCGACGACGACGGAGACTCCGACGCCCCCGGCGAAGCGGACTGAAGAGGAGGAACCATGCATCATCGCGTGCGCACCACGGCGTTCGTCATCCTGGCCCTCACCGCCCTCGGCGGCTGCGCGAGGCAGGCCGTCGAGCCCGGCCAGCGCGGGCTCCGCTACGATCCCCACGACGGGGGCGTGAAGCCGGAGGTCATGCAACCCGGCTCGTACAGCCTCGGCTGGTGCACGTTCCGCGACTGCGGGTACATCGAGACCTACGACGTCACGTACCAGACGCGGAAGGAGACGGTGTTCACGCCGTCCTCCGAGGGCCTGGCGATGGACGTGAAGATCTCGGTGATGTACCGCCCGGTCATCTCGGAGCTCTATGCGCTGCACACCGAGATCGGCAAGGACTACTACGAGGAGGTCATCGGCCCCGAGTTCCGCAGCGCCGCGCGCAACGTCCTCGCGCGCCACTCGTACACGAACCTCGTCGGGCAGCTCGACAAGGTCGAGGACCAGATCGAGGAGGAGCTCCGGCGCCGCACGCACGGCAAGCACGTGGAGGTGGCGTCGATCACCCTCGAGCAGATCAAGTATGCCTCGCCCGAGATCGCTTCCGCGGTCGAGAAGCGCCTGATCGGCCAGCAGGAGGCGGCGCGCCAGAAGGCGGCGATCGAGGCGCAGGCCGCCCGCGAGAAGATGCAGCTCGAGCTCGCGGCCGCGCAGGCGAAGCTGAAGGCGGAGACGGAGGCGAACCAGGCGCGCATCCAGAACGAGATCGCGGCGGAGAAGTCGAAGCGCGAGGCGGAGCTGGCGCTCCTCGAGGCGAAGAACCAGAAGGAGGTCCTCCAGCAGCAGATCGCGATCGACCGGCTCGAGGCGCAGCAGAAGGTGATCCGGGCGGAGGCCGCGGCGAAGGAGCGCTCGCTGCTCGCGTCGGCGAAGGCGAACGAGAACCGCGCCGAGGCGGCCGCGCACACGCCGCTCACCGTGCAGGCGGCGGGCTACGACGCGCTCGGCAAGCTCGGCGGCAACGGCACGACCATCTTCCTCGGCGACTGGTCGCGGGCGCCGTCGTTCCTGTGGCCGAAGCAGTACCTCACGCCGCCGCCGATGGCCCCCGTCGCCCCCGCCGTGGTGAAGCCGGCGAGGCTCTGAGCGCGATGCTAGGGTGCGGCGCATGGCGCTCGACATCCCCCTTCGCTGCGCATGCGGGAAGCTCCGCGGCGTGGTCTTGAACGTGTCGCCGGCGAGCGGGACTCGCACGGTCTGCTACTGCAAGGACTGCCAGGCGTTCGCGCGCTTCCTCGGACGCGACGACGTCATGGACCGCTGGGGCGGCACCGACGTGTTCCAGATCAACCAGGGGCGCGTCCGCATCTACGAGGACGACAGGGCGCTCGCGTGCATGCGCCTCTCGGACAAGGGCATGCATCGCTGGTACTGCGCCGCGTGCAAGACGCCGGTGGGCAACACGTTCGGGCCGAACTTGCCGGTCGTCGGCCTGGTGCTCGCGTTCGTCGATCCGTCGGCGCGCGGCGTCTCGATCGACGCGGCGCTCGGGCCGGCGACGATCGTGCAGACGAAGGCCGCGCGGGGCGCGGACGCTCCGCGCGAGCGCAAGCGTCAGCTCGCGGCGCTGATCGCGAGGGCCGCGCGAAACATGGCGAAGTGGAAGCTCACCGGGACGGGGAAGCCGTCGCCGTTCTTCGACGACCGCAGCGGCGCGCCGCGCGCGACGCCCCGGGTGCTCACTTCTTCCGAGCGGGCGCAGCTTTCTTGAGGGGCGTCTTCCACAAGTAGACGTAGTGCTCGCGCGTCTTCTTGGCGTCGCGGTGGTCCGGCGCCATGACCGTCCACCACTTCTCCGGCTCGACGCCGGCCATGTCGAAGTCGTGCGAGACGATGCGTGAGCCCGGCTTGAGCTTCTCGAGCTGCGGGACGAGGCGCACGTTGAGCTCCGGCAAGAGGTAGAGGGTCACCACCGTCGCCGGCGACAGATCGACCTCGAAGATGTCCTTCTGCTCGATGGTGACGAGGTCCTCGACGCCCATCTTCTTCACCGTCTCGCGCGACTCCTTCACGCGGACCGGATCGATGTCGAAGCCCTTCGCCTTGATGCCGAACTTCTTCGCCGCGGTCGCCACGATGCGGCCGTCGCCGCAGCCGAGGTCGTAGAGGACGTCTTCCTTTCCGACCTTGGCCACCTCGAGCATCTTCTCGACGACGTTCGCCGGCGTCGGCACGTACTCGATGTCGGGCACCGTCTTCGGTCCGCCGTCCTCCGCGTCGCCGGCCGGCGCCGCGCTCGCGACGGCGCTCGCCGCGCCGGCCGCCGCGGCGCTCGAGGCCGAGGCCGACGCGGCCGGAGCAGGCGCCGAGCCGCTCGCAGCAGGAGTGGTCGTCGAGGCGGACGCGCCCGCGTTCGACGACGAGCCCGACGGCGTGCAGGCCGCGGCGAGGACGAGGACGGACGCGAGGGCCGAGCGAGCGAACGAGGTCATCGGGCGCGCATGGGACGACAACGCGATCGGGTCGTCAAGCCCGGAGCGCGTGCGGGCTCGACGGCGCGCGCGTCGTGGTTACGTTGCGCCGCCATCACCGTGGACACGCTCTCCCGTCTCGACCTCGCGTTCTGCGTGGACCTCACCGGCAGCATGGGTGGCTTCATCCAGGCGGCGCGCGAGCACATGGTCTCGATCCTCGACGCACTCCGCGCGCCGCTCGGCGACGGCCTGCGCGTCGCCATCGTCGGCTACCGCGATCACTGCGATGCGAAGACGTGCGAGGTCCATCCGTTCGAGCGCGATCCGCGCGCGGTGAAGGCGACGCTCGACGGGCTCGCCGTCATGGGTGGCGGCGACTACCCGGAGGCGGTGTTCACCGGCCTCTCCGCGTGCCTCGACCTGCCGTGGCGCACCGGCGCGTACCGCGTCGTCGTCCTCGTGGGCGACGCGCCCCCGCACGCCTGCGGCGCGGCCGGAGACACGCACGCGAGGCGTGACCCGTCGGGCCTCGACCTCGACGAGATGGCGAACCGTCTCGAGGAGGCGGGCGTCTTCGTGCACGCGCTCGCGATGACCGCGCCGGGACGCGCGGACGTGGAGCCGGTGCTCGACCGCGCGTTCCGCCGTCTGTCGATCTCGACGGGTGGGCAGTTCCACGACGCGCGCGGGGCGGCGGCGGCGATGGAGATCGTCGACACGATCGGGCGCCGCTTCCTCGCGGACATCGCGTTCGACCGCCGGCTGTTCGAGGTGCTCGAGCGCAGCGCGGACGCCGACGTCGAGGCGATCGCCAAGGCGCTGCGGACGACGGCGCCCGAGGTGAACGCGGGCATGATGCGCCTCCGCCAGCGGAAGCTCATCGGCGCGTGAGCGCCGCCCGACTGTCGTAGCCGAGCCACACCGGAGGACGGCGCGATCAGGCCCCCGCGTCGCGCGCGGCGCTCGCTGCCCGGCGAACGCGCGGGAATACACGGGCGATCGCGCGTGGCACCGCCGTTGCTGGAGGCGACGCCGGCACGCAGCACCTCTTCCTTTCTTCTCTTCGTGACGGAGGCGGCATGTCTCTCACCTCTCGCCCCACGGCGTTCGCGGCGCTGTGCGTGATCCTCTTTGCCTGCGGCTCGTCGCGTTCGAGCTCTTCTTCGGCGACCACCCGGTCCTCCTCGTCGAGCGGCGGCGGGTGCGGCGGTGGCGGAAGCCTGTCGTCGGAGATAGGTGACCGCGACGTCACCGATGCGCCCGACCGCGACCGGAATGGGGGCGCGCCGAGCGAGCCTGCGCCGACGGGCATGGGATGGAAGCCGATCGAGACGGACGAGGGCTGCGGACGCTCGGGGCTCCGCTGGATCCTGGTCGACGAGGTCTGCGGCGACGGAGACGGCGCGGATCCGCGCGCCCTCGAGGCGCCGATGTTCCGCGACGGCGCGATCGTGAACGGGCATCTGCTCGCCGTCGACGGGACCCACCTCTGGTCGCTCGATCTCGCCGGGACGGAGCGCATCGCGCGCGCGTCGCTGGTGACCGGCGTCGGCCAGCCCCTCGCGGCGCAGGCGCGCGGCGCGAGCGTGCTCCTCGCCGCAGGCACCGACGGGCTCGTCGTCGTCGACGCGAGCGATCCCGCGCACCCCACGCGCGCCGCCTCGCTGAAGCTCGCCGGGCCCGCGTTCGACGCCGATCTGCGCGGCGATTCCGCGTACGTCGCGACGGGCAAGGCCGGCGTCGCCGCCGTCGACGTCTCCGGCGCCGTGCCGGCGCTCTCGAAGGCCATCGCGGTGCCCGGTCACGCAGCGGGCGTGGCGTCGGACGAGGGGCACCTCTACGTCGCCGCGTGCACCAGCTTCTCGATCGTCGATCGGGCGAGCGGATCGGTGCGCGCGACCGTCCCGTTCCCGAAGGTCGGGGGCCATCTCTTCACCGCGGCGAAGGACGTCGCGCTCGTGGGCGACGTCGCGTTCGTCGCGGCAGGTCGCCAGGGCGTCGTCGCCATCGACGTGACGACGAAGGAGGCGCCCAAGGTCCTCGGTCGCTGCACGGTGGCCGATCCGAAGTTCTACGCGAGCGGCGTACGCGCCGAGGGCGGCGCGCTGTTCGTGGCCGGCGGAGAGTGGGGCGTCCTGCGCATCGACGCCTCGCAGCCGAAGCTCGCATGCACGCAGGCGCTCGCCCAGGCCCAGGCGCCCGATCCGGCCGAGGGCTGCTCGAGCAAGCCGCCCTGGGAGATCGTCGACTGGGAGCGCGTCTGGGCCCCGCCCCCGCCGGCGAAGGATCCGATCCAGGTCCTGCCGAACGGCGACCGCGTCTTCGCGTTCGGTGACGCGCGGCGCATCGGCGTCCGGGCGATCGACGTACGGAACGCGACGGACCTCACGCTCGCGCGGCGCTACGACGAGCCGCGCGCGCTCCTCGGCATCGCCGCGCACGGCACCCGCATCGTCGCGGTCGGCCCGCAGGGCGGCGTGTTCCAGGCGACGCCGACCACGCTCGTCGAGCGCGCGCCCGAGCCGGGCGACGACGCGCTGAAGGCGGCGTCGTCCGTGGGCATGCTCGACGACGGACGCTGGGTCGCCGTCGCCGGCACGGACGTCCGCGTCGAAGGCCGCGCGCAGCCCCTCACCGGCTTCGCGAGCACGATCGCCGTCGCCGGCGACGCGATCGCGGTGGCGAAGACCACCGGCAACGTGGAGCTCTACACGTCGTCCGGCGTCCTCCGCGCGGTCGCGCCGCTCGGCGCCGACGCGCACCTCCCGCTCTCGATCGCGACCGGAGCCAGCGCCGTCTACTACGCGGCCCCCGAATGGACCGACACGCTCCGTCGCGATCTCGCCGGCGCGGCGCTCGGCGCGACGCAGAGCCTGCCGCATGCGGTGTTCGATGCCGAGGACGCGCTCGACCTCGATCTCTGGCGGACGCGCGTTCCGCGCCGGCAGCTCGCGGTCGGCCCGCGCGGCCTCGTCGAGGTCGCGGTGCTCGGCTCGCGCGCGGGCCTCGTGCTCCATCCGCCCTCGGGCCCTGCGCAGCACGTCGCGCTGCCCGCGCTCACCTACGCGGGCCTCGCGGCAGACGACGATCGTGCGTACGCCGTCGCGCTCGATCGCGGCCTCTACAAGAGCTACCTCGTCACCGTCGCGCTCGACGGCGCCCCGCGCGTCGTCTCGCTCGAGGCGTTCACCGGTGCGGCGTCCGGCGTCGCGGTCACCGGCGGGCGCGTGTACGTCTCCGATGCCGACGGCGTCATCCGCGTCTACCAGCCGAACGGCGACGACGTCGTGCCCCTCGGCGCGATCCGCCTGGAGGACCGGCCGTGAGCGGCCGCACCTCCGCCGCGCGCGCCGCGGCCGTCGTCGTCGTCGCGCTCGCGGGATGCGCGACCACGAGCGAACCGCCGCCGCCCGCGCCCGCCCCCGCGCCCACCGCCTCGCCGACGCCGCCGAAGTTCGACGCGATCGACATCCCCGAGTGGCCGCCGCTCTCGGCCAGCCGGAGCATCTCGGTGCGCCTCTCCGACGACGAGCGGCTCTCGCGCCTGACGGCGACGTTCAAGAACGTCACGCGGCGCACCCTCGACGGCGCCTCGGGCACCGTCGTCCTCTCCGGCGGAGACCTCGGCGAAGGCATGGGCACGCTCACGCTCGTCGCCTGCGACGCGCGCGGCGCCTGCCGCGAGCGCCGGGTGAACGACTTCCTCGTCGACATGACCCCACCGGAGGCCGAGCTCGAACGCGCCGCGGTCAGCCCGCGCCTCGAGGGCCTCGACGGACAGATCGCCGTCTGGGTCAGCGACGCCTGGGTGCTCGGTTCGATGGACCTGACGTTCGCGGGCAAGACGCTGCACCACGACTTCCCGAAGGCGTACCCCGCGACGGTCGGGACCGAGTGGGACGTCTCCCGCGTGGCGTTCCCGGCGAGCGATCTGCCCGAGGGACAGGGCGACGCGATCGTGGTCGTGCGCGATGCAGCCGGCAATGCGCGCACCGAGACGTTCCACCTCCGGATCGACGGCACGGCGCCCACCGCGACCATCGCCGAGCCGGCGGACGGCGCGACGGTGAGCGGCACGTTCGACGTGAGGATCGAGGCGCAGGACGACGGACCGACCGCGCCGATCGTCGAGCTCTGGGTCGGCGGGGCACGCATCCTCGAAGCGCCCGCGCCGCTCGGCCTCGTCACCGTCGACGCGTCGGCGCTGCCGCCGGGCGCGACCGAGCTGAGGGCAGTTGCCCGCGACGAGGCAGGCAACCGGAGCGCGGTCGCCCAGGCGACGGTACAGGTCGTGCCGTGATCGGATCGCCGTAGCTCGGTTATGCTCGCCGGGTGGCGAGCACGTTCTTCCGCATCGTGACCGGGTTCCTCGGCGGCGCGGCCGTCGCCGCGGGCGCGTACGCGTGGCACGTCCGCACCGACGCCGACCGAAGGATCCACGACGTCACCTCGGCCGAGCACGGATGTCAGGACTCGCTCGCAGCGTGCACGAAGGAGCACGCGGCGGAGAAGGACGCGCGCGAGAGCGCGGCCGAGGCCCTCGATGCCTCGCGCGGCGAGCTCGCCGAGCTCCGCGCCCAGCACGAAGAGGCGGAGAAGCGCGTCGCCGCGCTCAAGTCGCTCACCGAGAAGTTCCGGAAGATGATCGACAGCGGCAAGCTGCAGGTCGTCCTCCGTCACGGCCGGATGGTGGTGAAGCTCCCCGCGGGGATCCTCTTCGCGTCCGGCAGCGCCGACGTGTCGAAGGAGGGCAAGGACGCGCTGCGCGAGGTCGCCGCCGTGCTGAAGCAGGTGCCCGATCGGCGCCTCATGGTCGCCGGGCACACCGACAACGTGCCCGTCGTGCAACCCTCCGCGTTCAAAAACAACCTCGAGCTCTCGACCGCGCGCGCGCTGACCGTCGCCGAGCAGCTCATCGCGTCGGGGCTCCCTCCGGGACGCCTCGTCGCCGCGGGGTACGCCGAGCACGAGCCGGTGCGCGAGAACAGCACCGAGCCGGGGCGGCACGAGAACCGGCGGATCGAGATCGTGCTGCTCCCGAACGTCACCGAGCTGCCGATGGACCTCGTCGACGCAGGCGCGAAAGACGCCGACACGGGCGACGCGGGCACGAAGAAGTAGGCACACCGCGGCCGCGCGGAGCGACGGACCGTGCGTGCGCTCGCGCTGCGCCGACCCTCCGTTACGTCTGCCGGCCGAGCTCGCGGAGACCGCGCGGCCGCCCGCTCCTGCTCCACCCCCACCGGCGCGACGGAGGCGTCGGACGTCACCTTCCTCCAGGGGGACCGTTTCGTCGCGTGGTACGGCGACGGCGTTCGCCTGCGGCTTCCGGTCTTCGAGACGGTGGGCAACCACGACGAGGTCGAGGGGCCGTACGTCGAGGCGCAGGTCGCGCGCCGCCACGGGGGGCGGTTCTACTCGTGGGACTGGGACGCGATCCATCTCGTCGCGCTCGCCGTCGTGCACCTCACCCAGAGCCGGATGAGCGTCGCGTGGCGCGCGATCGATCGCGAGGGCTGGACCGAGGTGCACGACGAGGCGCTCGTCGTCCTCCGCTGCGAAAATCACGCGCGCCGCTGCGGGCACGTCCAATGCACCCCGCGTGGGCGCTCGTCGACGGACGAGCACTGGAGGCTGCAAATGAAACGCGGACTATTGGTCGTTGCCATCGCCATCGCGACGGCAGCATGCGGCAAGAGCGCGATCCCGGCGGACCGGCTCGGCCGCACCGAGGGAGCGATCCAGGGCGCGCAGGCGATGGGCGCAACGCAGGAGCCGTCGGCCGCGCTGCATCTCCGCCTCGCGAACGAGAACCTCGCCCGTGCGAAGAAGCTCATCTCGGACGGCGAGAACGATCGCGCGCGCTACGTCCTCATGCGGGCGGAAGCCGACGCGAACCTCGCGCGGAGCCTCGTCAACGAGGCGCGCGCCAAGTACGAGGCGGACCGCGCCCAGCGCGAGATCCAGATGATGCAGAGCTCGATGCGGCAGGGGTCGTGAACATGAAAACGATTCATCAGGTACTGGGCAGCTCACTCGTCCTCCTCCTCGCGGCGTCCGGTTGCGCGTCCAAGCCGCCTGCGGAGCTCCGCGATGCGCGCGCGGCGTACCAGCAGGCCACGCAGACGCCGGGCGCGAACCTCGCGCAGACCGACATGCACGAGGCTCGTCAGGCGCTCGACCGGGCCGAGCGCAAGTTCGCCGAAGACGGCGACGAGCCCGAGACGCGCGACCTGGCGTACGTCGCGAAGCGGCAGGCGCAGATGGCCGGCGCGAATGCGAGCGCTCTTGCCTCGATGGAGCAGACGCGCATCGCCCAGGACCAGAAGCGGCAGATGCAGCAGCAGCAGCAGCAGGCGACGCGCCAGCAGCTCGAGCAGACGAAGGAGCAGCTCGCCCGTACGCAGGCGACCGCGCAGGCGGAGCGGCAGGCGCGTGCAGCCGCCGATCAGCGCGCGATGGAAGCGCTCGGCAAGATGAAGGGCATGAAGGCCGCGGAAGAGGAGCGCGGGCTCGTGCTCACGCTCGGCGGCGAGGTCCTGTTCGCCAGCGGCAAGTCCGAGCTCCTCCCGAGCGCCCAGGAGAGGCTGTCGAAGGTCGCGCAGGTGCTCCGCGAGGACAACCGCCAGATCCGCATCATCGGGCACACCGACTCGAAGGGCAGCGACGAGCTGAACGAGGCGCTCTCGCAACGCCGCGCGGACGCGGTGAAGAAGTTCCTCACTGCGCGAGGCGTCCCGGACAACCGCATCGCGACCGAGGGCGCGGGCGAGACGCAGCCGATCGCCGACAACAAGACGCCGGAGGGGCGCGCGACGAACCGCCGGGTCGAGATCGTCCTCACCGGCAACGTGGGCGATCAGGGGCGCCAGCAGCAGCAGCCGGGCATGCAGCAACAGCAGCCGGGCATGCAGCAACAGCAGCCG
>JBDHVD010000225.1:0-13147 GCA_039809525.1 Labilithrix sp.
ACACGTGGTTCGAGAAGCGTGCGGCCTCGCTCGGCCGGCTCGACGCCGCGCGCGTGGACTTCGCGCTCGTGTCGCGACGGCTCGCGCCGCGCGTGACCGAGGCGGACATCGACGAGGAGAAGGCGAACCGCTTCGGCAGCGATCACGCCCCGCTCTGGCTCGAGCTCGACGTCAGTCGCTGAGCTTCGTGAACTGCGAGTCGGGCGTGTAGCCGCCGGCCGAGAACAGCGGCGCGCTCTGGAACACGAGGACGGTGCCCGCCACGTCGAAGCAGCTGTAGTCGCCCGTCGAGCCGCACTTCGCGATCGTGAGCGGACGGAGCTTGATGCTGCACGGATCGTACTCGTTGCCGATCTGCTGGCTCTCGACGATGCGGATCGACGTGCCCGAGACCTGGGCGGCGACCTTCGTTCCGATGGTGCTCGTCCGGCACTTCATCGCGATGGTGATCGAGCTCGCCGTGATCTTGAGCCGTAGATCGTTCGAGGATGCCTGGCCGGCCCAGAGGCCGCCGATCGCGCCCTCGGTGAGCGCGTTGTTCTCCGGGGGTCCGAAGAGCGCGTCGTACTCGTTCGTCTCGGGAGGCGTGCCGCTGCTCGAGCTGGTGTTGGTCCCGCCGGTCGCCGACGTCCCGTCGCTCTCCGTGGGCGATCCCGAGCTCCCCGAGCTGCCGCCCGACGATCCGGTGCCGGTCACGGTGCTCGAGCACCCGAAGAGGAGCGAGGCGAGGGCGAGCGGGAGGAGGAGCGACGTCCGCACGGGCGAGGATGTCCCACGCGATCCCGGGGCGCGCAAGCCGACAAGCGTCGAATTCGTCATGGCGTGCGCGGGCGGGAGCAATGCGCATGCCGGCGCAGAGCCCCCCGGATTTCCACGGCTCCGCGCGCCGCTCGCGCCAGCCTGGCGCTTCGTGCGCCGGGCGTTCACGTTGCAGGACGCTACTTCACGAATTCGACCGTCGGGACGGGACCGGCGGGCGCGGGCGGCGAGTCCTTCGGCGGGCCGTCGTGCGTGACCCACCAGACGGTGAGGAACGCGAGGAGCGCAGCGGTCAGGAGGAACACCACGCGCGAGGTCGGATCGGGCTTCACCCGCTCGGCGAGGAGGAGCGCGGCCTTCTTCACCGCGTCGTCCTCGGTGCTCGCGACGAGCTTCGCCGCGCCGTCCGTCACCGCGCGGTAGTCCCCCTCCGCGTACGCCGCGACGAGCGCGTCGAGCGCGTCATCCTTCGGGAAGTCACGCGCGAACGCGGGGAACCCCCAGCTCTTGGGATCCGCCTTGCTCATTGGGCCGCGGTCGCCGATCGGCCCGCCGGTCGCGCGACGTGACCGTGCGTGATCTCGAGGTGGAGCAGCGTCGGCTTCAGACCCGGGCTGACGAGGCTCGGCGTGACCTCGCTCGAGGGGAACATCTGCACGAACGCGGGCGCGCGCTTCACGCGATCGACGATCGTGCGCTCGAGGATCATCGACGTGTACTGCACCGCGCCGAGCTCGGGCGTGTTCGCGTTGAGCACCACGTCGAGGTCCTGCTTCTTGCACATGTAGGCGAGGCCGCGGATCTTGCTCTCGAGCGGCGACCAGTTGTCGGCGCACGTGCCGTTCTCGCTCACGCCCCACACGCCGCTGTCCGTGCTCACGAACAGCGTCTGGTTGCCGACGGTGTGGCCCGGCGTCCGGAGGAGCATCACGCCGTCCCCGAGCGCGAGGTCGCCGTCGGTGAGCACGACGTTGCGCATGTCGACGCCCTGGCGGCCGTCGCGGACGAACCACGCCTTCTGGAAGGGATGCAGGTCCTCCCAGTCGACCCACTCGTTCTTCGGTGCGAGGAGCTTCGCGTTCGGGAACCGCGCCTTGCGTGCGCCGTCCGCGGTGCCGAGCGTGCTCCGCAGGTCCTGCGTGTGGAAGTGGTCGTAGGCGATGTAATCGACGTCCTCGGGCTGCACGCCGAGACGCGCGAGCTGCGTCTCGAGCGGCTCCCAGCGCTTCGCCATGATCTCGGTGACCCGCTCGCCCATTTCCTCGATCATCCGCGCGAAGAACGGCGTCGCCCGCGCGCCGTCGATGTCCGTCGGGTTGAAGAGGAGGTTCTTCAGCTCGCCGCGCTCGAGGAACTGCACGAGGAGGCAGCGGTGGGTCATGATCACGAACGGCGCGGGCGAGATCGCCGCGGCCCAGAACGCGTAGCGCGTCGGATACGCGAGCGTCGTCAGCGGCAGCGTCCGCACGGACACGCAGCGCGGCCCGGCGGCGAAGCGCTCGCGCAGGCGCTCGGCGCCCCTCTTCACCGCGCGGAGTTGCGCGCCGTGCGCGCCCTCGCGCCAGGCCTGGTCGAGATCGGTGAGGCGATCCATGGGGCCGAAGGGTAGGCGACCCCCGCTGCGTCCGCTACTGCCGCGCCGCTACTGGCAGTGCCCGAGCTTGACGCCGCCGCTCGTCGGCGCGTTCACACCGTAGACGTCCTCGCAGGTCTCGAAGACGCCGCAGTCGTTCTGGCCGAGCCGGCACCACTTCTCGCACTCCGCGCCGAACACCGGATGGTTCACGCAAGCCATGCCCTGCTTGCAGTCGTTGTACGTGCTGCATGCATCATACAAGTTCTTCGTCCCGGCCTTGTCGCAGTCGGTCGACTTGACGCTGCCGTCGTAGATGCAGTTGTTCGAGCCGCACACCGCCGACGGATTGCGGAGGTCGCAGGTGATCGTGCAGACCTTGCCGTTGGGCACGAGCGCCGGATCGTAGAGCTCGGTGCACATCCCGACCCCGGCCATGCCGCTGCACGCCGTGTTGATCGTGGAGCAGTAAGGACGGCACGCGCCGTACGCGCAGGTCAGGCCCTTCGCGCACTGGCTCGAGGTCGTGCAGAGCGAGGCGAGCGGTCCGCCGCCGGCGAGCGTGCAGGCCACCGCGCCCGTCGTCTTGTTCGTGATGTCGCACGTCTCGTTGGCCGCGCACCCGCACTGCGGGGCGAGCCCGCACGCGTTGCTCGGCGGCGTCTTCGTGCATGCGCCGGCGTCGACGCCGGATCCGGAGTCGGCCTTGCCCGCGTCCGTCGGCGCGCCCGAGTCGGTGGTCGTCCCCGCGTCGGTCGTCGTCTGCCCCGCGTCGTCCTCGTCGGCCGGCGGCGGGTCCTCGTCGTTGCCGTTGCCGTTGCCGTTGCCGGGGACCTTGACGCTCGGCGGATCGGGCTCGGTCTGGTCGACCGTCTTCTTCGGCGTGCCCGCCGTCGGATCGGCGTCGGCCGCGCCCTGCGCGCAGGCTGCGAGGCCGAGGACACCACCGAGGATCGTCGCGCCGAGGATGCGGGTGAAGCTCATGCGAGGGGGCGCGTTCTAGCACGCGGTCCGGCCCCGTCCGACGCCTCGCGTCACCTGCGACGCAGGCGAGACGTCTGGCCCTCAGGGGCTCTCTCGCCCGGCGATCGGCCGCTATTTCGGGCAGGAGACGAGCGGCGTCAGCGGGCTGAACTTCAGGCCGTCGGTCTTGTTGCCCACGGTCACGCGCACCTCGTCGAGCTCCTTCAGGGCGCCCTCGAGCAGCCCGGTGACCTGCTCGAGCGTCTGACCCAGCTTGTCCGTCTGGACCCCGGGCACCGCGACGCAGACGAACTTGTCCGCGCCGCACGCGACGAGCTTCTCGCACGCCGGGCCGTATGCGGCGAGCGGCCGGAGCGCCTCGTCGCCGTAGAAGACCTTGCCGCCGATCATCGTCAGCCGCACGTCCTTCGGCGACGCCGCGAGGACCGCCTCGTACGCGTCGTTGCCCGATTTGCGCACCACGAAGAGGTCGCCGAGGTAGCCCTTCTTCAGGACGCCGAGCTTGTCGCCGAGCCCGAGGATCGCCGCCGGGTTCTTCGTCCCCATCGTCACGACGTCCTTCGCCGTGAGGCGTCCGCCCCACTTCTCCTTCGAGACCTTCAGGGCGAAGCGGAGCTCGTCGAGCATGTTGGGGCTGCCGCCCATCGACCAGTCCGGTGCGATGGCGGTCAGGATCCCGTGGTCGAGCGCGAGCGGGACGTTCGTCGTCTGCTGGTAGAGGGCCATGTTCGAAGCCGGCGACCACACCAGCTTCATGCCCTTCTCCTTCATCACCTGGAACTCCGTTGCGGTGAACGCCGTCCCGTGCGTGATCGCGGTCTGCGGCGCGTACAGGCAGCCCTGCGTGGTGGTCAGCGTCCCGAGCTCGGCCCACTCGTCGAGCGACTTCTGATCGGTGCCCTCGCCGACATGGATCAGGTAGGCCGCCGTCTTGCCCTCGGCGTAGTTGCGGCACACGCCGTCGGCGGTCGACTTCGACGGCAGGATCGCCGCGGTCTGCACCTTGTCGCCGTCGAGGCCGTTGAACTGCGTGTCGATCGATCGCGCGATCGATCCGAAGCAGGGGAACGCGGTGCCCGGCAGACCGACGACCGACGTCGTGCCCGCGACGAGCGCCTTGAGCTCGCCGAACTTGAGCACCTCGCAGCGCAGGCTGCCGGCGCCGTCGAGGCGCGCCGGGCACCACGTGGGCTTGCCCTGCGAGTCGTCGACGATGCACTGCTTGATGTCGACCATCTCCTTGTAGCGAGGCTCGTTCGGCCACTGATCGTGGTTCGTGTAGACCTGCGAGGGGAGCCAGTCGTCGCCGTCGAAGATGTCGAACAGGATGTGGTTGTGCGTGTCGATCAGGCCCGGCGCGATCACGCCGTCGACGTTCACGCGCGCCACGCCCGCAGCCTTCGGATCGTCCGCGCAGGCCTGCCCCGGCTCGGCGCACGCGATGATGCCGTCCTCGCCGACGAGCACCATCCCCTCGAAGGGGCCGTTCTCGCCGATGACCGTGCCCTCGAGGAGGACGCCCTTCGACGGATCGCCGGTGACCGATCCGTCGACCGGCTCGGCATCGGCGCCGCCGGCGTCTTCGTCGGGCGGAGCGACGGGGAACGAGGGGTTCTCCTGATCGGTGCAGCTCGCGGCGACGATCGGAGAGACGCTCGCGAGGATCAAGGCAAGGATACGGCGCATCCCTTCGAGTCTAACGAGAAGCGTGCGTCATCCACCAGCGCCACGCGCGGCGTCATGCGCTCTCGGTTCGAGACGCACATCGGATCGCGTCGGCCTTCTCCGACATGATAGCGTCCGCGCCGATGCCGAGACGGCACCGCCCCGGAGCGAGCGCGACGAGCATGCTCGCCCACGTCGAGGAGGTGGTCCTCGCGACGAGCGGCGAGGACGCGTTCGAGCTCGTCTTCGCCGTCGCCGCCGCGCGCCTCCTCGGCAAGGACGTGCGCGCGAAGCACGCCTCGGACCTCGGTCTCGCCGCCGCGTCGATCGCGGAGGTCGATCGCGATCTCCTCGCCCGCGTCGACGCCCTGCTCGCGCCCGCGCTGGCGCGCGTCGATGCGCTCGACGCCGTGTTCGAGGCGCTCGTCTCGCGCGTGTCGAAGGGCCAGAAGGGCACGTCGTCGACTTCGTCATCGGCGTGCTCGCGCCGCGCGCCCGCGAGGTGGTCGTCGATCCGGCGTGCGGATCGGGCGCGTTCCTCGCGCATGCCCGCGCGCACGCCCGGCCGCGCGCGCTCGTGGCGTGGGGCTGCGACGTCGACGCGCGCGCGGTCCGCGTCGCGCGCCTCCTCGCGCTCGCCGGAGGCGGCGACGCGCGCGCGATCCTGCGCGACGACGGCCTCCGCACGGCGGAGCTCCCGCGCGCCGACGTGATCGCGACGAACCCTCCGTTCGCCGGCCGCGCCGATCCGACGGGCTTCGCGCTCGCCCGTCACGTGCGCACGCCCGAGCGCGACGTGCTCTTCCTCGAGCGCTCGCTCGATCTCCTCCGCCCCGGGGGCCGCCTTGGGATCGTCCTCCCGTACAACAAGGCGGCGGGCGAGGCGTTCGCGCGCATGCGCCGGTGGCTGTTCGAGCACGCGCGCGTCGAGCGCATCGTCGGCCTCCCGCGCGAGACGTTCATGCCCCACACCTCGCAGCGCTGCTTCGTGCTGTTCGCGACGAAGCGGATGCCGGGCGAGGCGCCCGATCCGCGCGAGGAGACCACGTTCGTCCTCAGCGAGCGGGCAGGGAAGGACGCGGCCGGCGATCCGACGCCCGACGGACACGACCTCGACGACGTCGCACGCGGCCGCGCCCGGTCCGCGGTGCGCACGCTCGCCGAGCTCGGCGAGGAGCTCGTCCTCGCGCCCGAGCGGCACCTCGTCGCCAGCGCGGGCGAAGGGGAGGGCACTCCGCTCGGCGAGCTGGTGATCGAGCGGAGCGAGCGCTTCGATCCGAAGGACCTCGCGCGCAGCGTCGTCGTCGACACGACGCATGCGAGGGACGGCGTCCTCGATCTCGCCGCCGCGCGGCGCGCGACCGGCACGCCGAAGAGCGGGAAGAAGCGCGCGCGCCCCGGCGATCTCATCGTCTCGCGCCTGCGCCCGTACCTCCGGCAGATCGCGCTCGTCGGCCACGACGTCGCGGACCTCGCCGTCTCCACCGAGTTCTACGTGCTCTCGCCGCGCTCTCCCGGCGAGGACCTCGCGTACCTCCTGCCGTTCCTCCTCTCCGATCGCGTGCAGGCGCTCCTCGCCTCGGCGCAGGAGGGCGGCCACCATCCGCGGGTGCCGCGCGCGTCGCTCTTCGCGATCCGCGTCCCCGCCGGCGTCGTCCGCACGCGGAAGAAGGAGAGCGCCGCCGTCCGCCGTGCGCACGAGGACCTCGTGCGCGCCGAGCGCGCCTACCGCGCCGCGCTCGGCGGCGGTTAGGGCGCCTGGCACTCGCGGTCGATCTGCTCGGCGAGCGCGCGGATGCGGTTGTTCACCGGATCCATCTGCCGCGCGCGCGCGATCGCGTGCATCGCCTTCTCGCAGCGACCGGCTTCGATCGCGGACCGCGCCGTCGCGATCCGCTCGTCGAGGTCCATGAAGAGGTACGGATCGGTGCGGTCGCGCACGTAGACGACGATGCCGCTGGCCACGACGAGGGCGACGCCGGCGGCGACGATCACCGCCTGCGCGCGCTTCGGGTACACGTAACCGCGCCGCCAGGTCGACGCGATGATGACCCCGCCGAGCGCGCCGCCGAGGTGCGCGGCGTTGTCGACCTGGACCATGCCGCCCTGCACGTTCTTCGCGAACCCGAGGAGGAACAGGACGACGAGCCACGTGCCCATCTGGCGCGCGAGCGGCCCGCGCCATCCCTGCGTGCGGACGCCGAGCACCAGGATCGCGCCGATGAGCCCGCAGATGCTGCCCGATGCGCCGACGCTGAGCGACGCGCCGAAGAAGCGTCCGGCGATGGCGCTGAACGCGCTGCCGACGATGCCGGCGCCAATGTAGAGCGGGAGGAACCGCGCGCGGCCGATGGCGCGCTCGAGGAACGGCCCGACCTGGAAGAGGACGAGCATGTTGAACGCGAGGTGCAGCGCCGAGCCGTGGAGGAAGCACGACGTGACGAGCGTCTCGAGGCGGTTGTCGGCGATGGTGAACGTCGAGTGGTTCGCGCCGAGCCAGTGGAGGACGGCCGACCAGACGTTCGCGTCGCGGCCCGTCCCGCCGCCGAAGGCGAAGCGGAAGTGACCGGCGAGGAAGACCTGCGCCGCGAACACGCCGATGTTGGTCGCGATGAGCGCACCCGTCACGGGGGCGTTCGCGAGCCCCTTCTCCTCGGCGCCTTCGGTCGTCGTCGCAGCGGTCACGGGTCTCCGCCTATCTACGCACGAGTCAAGCAAGTTGCCAGAGTCGCTGAACGTTTGGCCGCTCGCACGCGCCCCTGATACCGGAAAATGGAATGGATCACCTCGTCCGTGCGACCTTGCTGGTGCGCCGCGTCGCGCGCGCCGGCTACGGCATCGCGCTGACGTGCGGGCTCGCCGTGTACGTGGTGCTCGGCGGGGCGACCGCACCCGTCTCCGCGCTCCCCGTCGCGGCGGCCGTCGTCTGGGCTCTGCTCCTGGCGAAGCGCCTGCGCTCGAAGCTGCGCCTCACCGGCGACGCGAAGTTCCTGCTCGACTTCGAGCTGGGCGCGCTCCTCGCGGTCGGGCTCGACGCGCTCCTCTTGCGCTTCGACGGCACGCTCTCCGGCCGCTTCTCGCCTGCGACCTACGTGCTGGTCGCGCTCGTCGCGTCGTTCGGCCGCCCGATCGCGGGGCTCGCGGTCGTCGGCTGGGTCGTCGCCCTCGACGCGATCATCCGTCACAAGACGCTCGGCGAGACGAGCTACGAGGCGCTGGCGACGCAGGCCGGCTTCGCGTGCGCGTTCGCCCTCCTCAACCTGCTGCTCCTCCGCGCGGAGGTCGCGCGCATCCGTCTCACCGCGCGCGGCCGCGTCGAGCGCGAGATCGAGCGCCTCCGCCAGGACGCGCGGAGCTATCGCCTCCTCGGCGCCGGCGACGCCGCCGCCACGAAGGAGGACACCGAGGAGCGGCTCACGCGATCGAGCGTCGAGGAGATCCATCAGTCCGTGCATTATGCACTGGAGCTGCTCCGGCGCTCGCTCGATCTCCACACCGCGGTCTTGCTCTGGCGCACCGACTCCGGCACGCACCTCCGCATCAGCGAGCTCTCGACCGCGTCCGACGAGATCCACGATGCGCCCTTCTCCATCGGCGACGGCGTGCTCGCCGCGGTGATCGCGAAGAAGGAGGCGGTGCTCCTCGAGAACCTCCGCCCGTCGTACAAGGTGCCGTACTACGCGGCCTCGTGCCCGGTGCGGGCGCTCGCGGCGATCCCGGTGGTCGACGACGGCATCGTGCGCGGCGTCCTCGCGCTCGATCGCGTCGAGAACCGGCCGTTCACCCCGCACGAGCACGAGCTCGCGTCGCAGGCGGCGCGCTACTGCCTCCGCGCGATCCAGAACGAGCGCGTCTTCGTGCAGCTCGAGCGCGCGAAGGTCGAGCAGGGCAAGCTCTATCGCGCCGCGCAGGCGCTCGGCGCGGCGCTGAGCGAGAAGGACGTCGTCGAGGCAGGCGTGCGCGCGGCCCGCGAGATCGCGAGCTTCGAGCTCGCCGCCGTGACCATCTGGGACGAGGCCACCCGGATGCACCAGGTCTGCGCCGCGCGCAGCGAAGGCGGCGAGATCGACGACCTGGTCGGTCAGCGCTTCAAGCACAACACCGGCCTCGTCTCGATGGTCGTGACCAACCGCTTCCCCCTCCCCTACAAGGGTGAGCACGACCCGGCCCACCAGGTGGTGCTCACGAAACGGCTCGCCTGGCCGAATATTCCCAGCCTTCTCGTCTTGCCGCTGCTCCACCACGGGCGCGTCCTCGGCACCCTCATCCTCGGCGCGAAGCGGCGCCACGCGTTCGGCGACACCGTGCGGCCGACCCTCGAGGTCCTCGCGTCGCACCTCGCGGTCTCGCTCTCCAACGCGCGCATGGTCCACAAGCTCGAGACCATGGCGACGACCGACGGCCTCACCGGGCTGCTGAACAAGCGCGCGATGCTCGACGCCGCGGCGCAGAAGATGGCCGCCGCGCATCGCTTCGGCCGCAAGCTCTCGGTCCTGGTGACGGACATCGACTTCTTCAAGAAGGTGAACGACACCTACGGCCACGACGTCGGCGACGTGGTGATCAAGGGCCTCGGCGCGATCCTCGAGCGGACCAAGCGCACCACCGACGTCGTCGCGCGGTTCGGCGGCGAGGAGTTCGTCGTCCTCTGCGAGCAGACCGACGAGGCCGGCGCGCAGCAGCTCGGCGAGCGCATCCGCGAGGAGCTCGCGAAGACCGTGTTCCACACGCCGAACGGTCCGCTCAGCGTCACCTGCTCGGTCGGCTGCGCGACGTTCCCCGAGGCGGGCGAGAAGTGGGACGACGTCTTCAAGTCGGCCGACGAGGCGCTGTACGCGTCGAAGCGCGGCGGCCGCAACCGGGTCACCGTGTGGGCGCCCGCGTCGACGTCGCGCATGAAGGTCGGTTGACCGCTATCCTCGCGGTCGATGGCGTACCGGACGTCGGCGCGCACGAGCGCGAAGAATGCCGCGGTGGCGTGCGCGTCGTGCGGCGCGCTCGCCCGGATCGCGCTCGAGGACGCGCGCCTCGACGGCTTCCGGTGCGCGCGCTGCGGGACGGAGCAGCCGGCGCTCCGCGACGCGGGCGATCTCTCCTGCGCGAAGATCGAGCTCACCGAGGTGCAGGGCGGCTCGTACGAGGAGCTCCGGCCCCTGCTCGCGGACCTCGGCGCTCCCCCGGAGAAGACCGCCGCGGTCCGTCTCTCGTGCGACGGGCTCGCGGCGGACGTGAGCCTCTCGATCAACAGCGGCACGGTGATGGGCGTCGACCTGGTCGTGCGCGCGAGCGGGCTCCCGCCGATGCGCCTCGTGCGCGAGACGGGAGAGCACGCCGACCGGAAGGAGCGCGGGATCGTCCGCGAGGTGCAGACCGGCGACACCTCGTTCGACGACGCCGTCTACATCGAGACCGAGGCCGCCGATGCCGACGTCCTCACCGTCTTCGCGTCGCCCGCCGCGCGGGCCGCCGCCGTGCTGCTCCTGAAGGACCGGAGCGAGATCGAGCTCGCCGACTCCTACGTGAAGCTCTACGTGGGGAAGGACGGCGCCGCGTTCGACCCGGCCGCCATCCGCCGGCGCCTCGGTCTCTTGCGCGTGCTCGCGGGCGCGCCGAGGCCGCTCGTCGTCGAGCACGTCGCGGTCCCGCCGGTCGTCGCGCTCACCAAGACGCTGACGTACGTGCTCGGTCCGATCGCGATCCTCGTCGCGGTGATCGGCTGCGCGCGCTTCATGACGGTGAGCGCGCGCCCGCTGGTGGTCGGGATCCTCGCGGGCGTCGTGCTCGCGACGCTCGTCGCCCCGGTCTTCACGCTGCTCCTCCGCGGTCGCTCGACCTCGCACAACGACATCTTCGTGTGCCGCGTGATCGCGTTCGTGTTCCTGCCGGTGCTCGCCTTCGGCGCGCTCCTGATCTGGAACGGCGCGATGGACACGTCACCCGAGCGCGTCGTCGACATGCCGGTGCTCTCGACGTCGGTGGACAACGAAGACGACGGCGTCTTCCACGTCGCGACGGTCGACGATCGCAACGAGGGCCACAGCTACTCGTTCCGCAACACGAACCTGCGCGTCGGCAAGAGCAAGGTGCGCGCGCGGCTGCGATCGGGCGCGCTCGGCTGGACGTGGGAGAGCGGCGACGCGATCGCGCTCGAGTGACGATCAGCGCCGCCGGAGCGACGCGGGATCGACCGCGAGCTCGAGCTCGCCCGGATCGCCGCCCTCGTCCCAGTCGTCGATGTCGATCATGCGCATCGACGACGGGCCGCCCCGCGCGTCGCTCGCGGCCTCGTCGGCGAGCTTGCGCGTCGCCGCGCGGAGCTGGCGCACGCCCGCCAGCGCGACCTGCTCCTGGAAGCGCAGCGCGATCGGCGAATGCGCGGACACGAGGTTCGCGAACGCGGCCGCCTTCACCTCGAGCGCCATCGCGTCGGTCGCCGCCGAGACCGTCGCCGATCGCGGCGCGCGATCGAGCAGCGCGAGCTGACCGACGAGCGAGCCCGGGCCGAGCGTCGCGAGCGGCGCCCGGCTCGCCTGCCGCGTGATCGACACGCTGCCCGCGACGACGAGGAAGCAGGCGTCGCCCTCGGTGCCCTCGCGCACGAGCACGCTCCCGGAAGGGAACGAGCGCAAGGTCGACACGTACGCGAGGAGCTCGAGGTCCTCGGCGCCGTAGCCCGCGAGCGCGGGGATGGTGCGGAGCTGGTCGGCGGTGAGCGCGCGCGCCGACGAGCGCGCCGCGCCCGCATCCATCGAGCTCCGCGTCGATGCGCCGCTCGCGCCGTCGCTCAGCCTCTCGCCCGCGTCGCGCAGGCGGCGGGCGACGTCGACGAGGACGTTGCGCAGGATCGCGGCGGCCACGCGGGGCGCGGTCTTCTCGAGCGTGCGGAGCGCGGCGCGCGTGAACGCGAGCACCGTCGCGCCGCCCGGCGTCGACACGGTGGCCGAGCGCGGCTCCGCGTCGACGAACGCCATCTCGCCGACGACCTCGCCCGGACCGAGGCGCGCGACCTCCTCCTCGGTGCCCGCGGCGGTGCGGACGCGCGCGACGAGCTGCCCGTCGAGCACGATCATCAGCGCGTCGCCGGGATCGCCCTCGCGGAAGAGGACGTCGCCCGGACTGCCGCGCTGCGCGCGGAGCACCGCGAGGACGGCGTCGTGCTCCTCGTCCGACAGGCCCGCGAACGCGCGGACGTTCCGGAGGATCGCGCGCCGGTCTCCGCTCACGAGCCCTCCACTCACGAGCCCGAGGATACACGGCCGGGGCGCCTTTACAGGGCGCCGCGTCATGGTCATGATCCGTGCCCATGAGCGACGACAAGCCGAATCCGGTCGACGACCTCAAGCAGGGGCTCGGCCTCCTCTTCCGCGCCGCGAAGGGCGCGGTCGAGAAGCTGCCGACCGACAAGGTGGAGGACGTCGCGAAGGACGCGGCCAAGGAGGTCGCTCGGGCGTTCGAGAGCCTCGGCCAGGAAGTGGAGAAGGTCATCCACCCGAACAAGAAGCCGGCCTCGCAGCAGCCGCCTCCGCCCGAGGCGAGCGCTCAGCCGCCCGCGTCCCCCCCGGTCCCGGAGGGCGAGCAGAAGCGGATCGACGACGCGTACGCGCCCGAGCCTCCGCAGCCGCCGCGCAAGTGACCGGTGACTAGAACGCGCGGCCCTGCGAGCAGACGTTCTCGGGGCCCTGCGCGTAGTGATCGCGCGCGAACTGCGTGAGCGTCGGGACGTCGACGCACTGCGCCTTGTAGGTCCATCCCCAGGCCGCGGCCGCGACGGGCACGTCGAGGTCGGGATCGGGGGCGAGGATCACGCGCACGCGCACGTCCGGCGCGCACAGCGGATCGGACGGGAGGGCGTCCCTGATCTTCCGCAGCTCGTCGACGATCGCCGGGCAGGCGGGGTCGCACTTGTAGAGGAGGAGCACCGCGCCGTGCTCGAGGTCGTGCACCAGGTATCCGCGCGGGACGGGCGAGGTGTACTCCTGGAACGCGGCCCACACCGGGAAGTGGTCTCCGCTCGACGGCGGATTCGAGTTCCAGGTGATCGTGCTCCCCTCGGGCACGTGCTTCACGCTGAGGAGCTCGGGCGACTCGATGGTGACCGGGCACGAGGCATCGGGATGGTAGGGCGCGTCGAGGCGGGCGCGGTCCGACACGCTGCCGTCGCTCGCG
>JBDHVD010000226.1:0-13132 GCA_039809525.1 Labilithrix sp.
GGGCTGGTGCTCGTCGTCGGCGGAACCGGAAGCGGCAAGTCGACGACGCTCGCCGCGATGATCGACCACCGGAACAGCACTTCCACCGGGCACATCGTCACCGTCGAGGACCCGATGGAGTTCGTGCACCCGCACAAGAAGTGCGTCGTCACGCAGCGCGAGGTCGGCGTCGACACGCACTCGTACGCGGACGCGCTGAAGAGCGCGCTGCGCCAGGCGCCGGACGTCGTCCTCATCGGCGAGATCCGCGACCGCCAGACGATGGAGGCCGCGCTCGCGTTCGCCGAGACCGGCCACCTCTGCCTCTCGACCCTCCACGCGAACAACGCCAACGAGGCGATCGAGCGCGTCCTCAACTTCTTCCCCGCGGACCGCCAGGCCGAGCTCCTGCACCAGCTCTCGCTCTCCCTCCGCGCGGTCGTCTCGCAGCGGCTCGTCCCCGACACCCGCGGCGGCCGCGCGGCGGCCCTCGAGATCCTCCTCGACACGCCGAGGGTGAAGGACCTGGTGAAGAAGCGCGCGATCGACGCGCTCAAGGACGCGATGGAGCAGTCGGCGCACGACGGCTGCCAGACCTTCGACGCCGCGCTGCTCGAGCTCGTGACGTGCGGCCGGGTCGCACCGGCGGAGGCGCTCGCCGTGGCCGACAGCCCGAACAACCTGCGTCTGAAGCTCCAGCGGTCGACCGGCGCCGAGCCGCGGACCGGCGGCGGGCTCCGTTTGCTCGATACGAGCACGCGACGTCGCGCGGCGTAGATGACGTCGTGGTAAGCTCCCGCGCTCGCGATGGCGCGTAGAGATTTTCCGAGCCGGACCGAGCCGCCGCCGCCGGGGATCTCCGAGGACGAGTCCAGCGGGATCTTCGCGTTTCCGCACGGCCAGCAGGTCGCGCTCATGATCGCCGACGAGCGCGCCCGCGGCGACCTCGCCGACCTGCTCAAGCATGGGCCGTACCTCATCGGCGGCGCCGAGCTGCTCAAGACCGCCGGCGTCCTCGTCGCCGACGTCCTCGCCGCCGGCGACGGCGCGCCGTACGACGAGGTCGTCGCCGCACGCGTGCGCGATCTGCGCCGCGACGCCCGCGCGGACGCGGCGATCATCCTCCTGCTCGACCGGCGGTGGCCGCCCGACGCGGCGACCGTCGCCGAGGCGGCCGGTGCGTTCGCGTCCATCCGACTGCCGCTCGTCCCCGAGGGCGTCGAGGCGGTCGTGAAGTCGGCGAGCGCGAACTACGCGGCGCAGACGCGCATCGCCGACCTGACGCGGCAGCTCGATCTCCAGAGCCACCTGACGTCGCTCGGCCGCTTCACCGGCGGACTGCATCACGAGCTCAAGAACCCGCTCGCCGTCGTGGAGATGAACGTGAACCTCGTCCGCGACGAGCTGAAGACGCTGCTCGAGGCGCGCGAGGTGCTGCGTTCGGTCGTCTTCGCCCCGATGCCCGAGCGGGCGAAGCGCGAGCACGCGGCGCGCGACTTCCTCGCACGCACCGAGGCGAACACCGGCGACCTCTCGGCGGCGGTCGAGGACGCGCGCGCCGGTCTCGCCCGCATGCGCGTCGTCTTCCAGCGGCTCCAGCACTTCGTGCGCCAGGAGCAGCATCCGCTCGAGCCCGTCGACCTGCAATCGCTGGTCTCGGACGTCGTCGCGGAGGCCGCGCCGATGCTCGAGGGCATCCACGTCGAGGTCGTGGCGGAGGAGGCGCTCCACGCGCTCGCCGTGCGCTCGCTCGTGCACGACATCCTCATCAACCTCACGGCGAACGCCGTGACGGCGGCGCGTCCTCTCTCGTCGCCCCGCGTGCGCTTCCACGCCTACGCGGCGGGCGAACGGGTGGTCGTGTCGGTGCGCGACAACGGCCCGGGGATCCCGCCGGACAAGCAGGCGAAGATCTTCGAGCCGTTCTACACGACGCGACGGAGCGACGGCGCGGCGGGCCTCGGGCTGGCGATCTGCCGCGAGTACGCCACGCACATGGGCGCCGAGCTCTCGTTCTGGACCGCGCCCGGGCGGGGTGCCTGCTTCCGCCTGCACCTCCGCCGGGCGTGAGCCGCTTCAGCGCGCGCCGTGCAGCACGACGGGCGCGCCGTTCGCGTCGGCGACGGTGACCCATGCGCCGCCGCTCCCGAGCTCGCCGAAGCCGAACGCGGTCGTGTGCTCCCGCGCGGCGTACGGAGACGAAACGCCGAACCCGACGACGTCGCGCGCATCGACGAAGAACGGACCGCTCGCGGGGACGTGCCCGGCGACGTCGAACAGGCCCGCGTCTCGCGTGAACGAGACCATCTCGCTCCCGGCCGACGCGCCGTCGAGGACGATGACGACGCCGCTCGCCTCGAGGAAGCGCGCGAGCGGATCGCGCGCCGCCGTGGCCTTCGACGCGAACCGACCGTCGGCCGCGACCTGGTCGAGCACGAGGACGACGTCGGCGCTCGAGCGCTTCACCGAGCCCAGATCGTCCGTCGTCCCGAGCTGGAGCGAGCGCCCCTTCTCGGCCGCGGCTCGCATGAGGATGAGGCGTACGTTCGTCGCCGCCTTCGCGTGCGCGAAGGTCTCGACGGCGACCACCCGCACGGTGCTCGACGGGGCGAGCATGGCCGCGTTGGCGAGCAGGCGCTCCTGCGACGAGAGGTAGCTGTCGGAGGCGAGCGGCGCGGCGTAGTCGTGCCCGATGAGCACCGCGTGCCCGGCGAGCGCGCCCTCGCAGACGCCGTCGATGCACCGGCCGGACGCGCAGAACGCGTTGCATGCGCCGCAGTGGTCCGTGCTCGTCCGGACGTCGACGCAGCCGGCCGATCCGCACTCGACGTTCGGCGCGGCGCAGACGGTCGCGCCCGCGTCCGTCGACGCGTCGACATTCGCCGAGATGTCCCCGCTCGGCCACGGTCCGACGACGGAGGGACCGCCGCCGTCGCTGCTCGGAGGCGACGCGTCGCTCGACGCGCTCGGCCCGGCCCCGGGCGCGCTGCACGTGGACGCCGAGCACGATGCGCCGCCCGTGCAGGCATTGCCGCACGCGCCGCAGTGGCCGGGGTCCTTCGTGAGGTCCACGCAGACGTTGCCGCACCGCGTGAAGCCCTCGGCGCAGTCGCCTCCGACGACGCCGTTCTCCGTGGCGCACGCCACGAGCACGCTCGCCGCGAAGAGTGCGGTCATCAACCCGACACGGCCGCGCGGGCCGCGATGAAGCGCTTTCACTGTCTTCCCTCCACACGAGCATGGGCGAGGCCGTGCGCGTCCTTCGCGCCGGCATCGGTCGTCACCACGAACTCCACGCGGCGGTTGACCCGCCGATCTCCTTCGCTGCGTCCGGCGACGCGCGGCCGGCTCTTGCCGTACCCGCGGGCGGACAGCTTCACCCCCGGCAGCTCCGCCGCGAGCGCGCGCCGGACGGCCTGCGCGCGCCGCTCGCTCAGGCGCTGGTTGTAGTCGTCGGGGCCGACGTCGTCGGCGTGCCCCTCGATCTCGATCGCGACGATCTGCGGGTTCTTGCGGACGTACGCGGCGATCTCCGAGAGCAGCGGTCCGGCCGAGCCTTCGAGCTCGTCGCTGTCGAACGCGAACTCGATGCGCTCGTCGACCGCGATCCGATCGGCCTCCATGCGCACGGACGACGTCTTCGTGTCCTCGTCGCCGGACTTCTCGACCGCCGCGACGACGAGCGGGGGCGCTTGCGGCTGCGGCTGCGGCTGCGCCTCCTGACGGGCGGGAGGCGTCACGGGCGCCTTCCGCGCGCTCCCGAACGAGATCTGCAGGCCGCCCCACACGAGCCGCGCATCGTCCGGGCGGAGCGCGCTGTCGGGCTGGAACACGTGCGTGTAGCCCGCGGTCGGGCCGATCGCCCAGGCGCCGTCGCCGACGGGGACCTCCCAGCCGATACGCGCGGACACGACCGGCCGGAGCATCCCGCCGGTCGCGGCGCCGCCGCCCTCGGCCGCGAGGAACGGGCCGCTCGCGAACGGGCGCAGCACGGCGCCGGCCGCGGCGGTCACCAGCGATCCCGCGCGATGCGGTGCGAGCGTCGGGTCCGCAGGCGGATCGCCCTTCGAGAGCGTCGCGAGCGATCCCTCGACGCCGAGGCTGACGATCCGGCCGACGGGCAGCTCGGCGCCGAGGGCGGCGCGGCCGCCCCAGCCGAACTCGCGGCCCTGGTCGTTGCCCGCGGCGTGTACGGCGCCGCCTCCGGCATGCACGCGCGGGCCTTCCGCGCCGGCGCGGCTCGCGACGGCGAGCAGCGCGCAGATCGTCGGGGCCAGCAGCGCCCGACGCACGAGACGAGACGAGACGACACTCATGTTCATGACAACGGCCTCGGGTGGCAGATCTGAAGGAGCGAGCCGCTCACGCCGTGCGGAGCAGCGATGACTCGGCGCCGCGCGGGAGCTCGATGCGGATCGACGTGCGCCCGCCTTCTTCGTCGATGGCGACCAGGGCGCCGTGGGCGGCGAGCACCTCGCGGACGAAGACGAGCTCGAGCCCGGCGAGGGCCGACGTCCCGTCGAGCCCGCGGAAGCGCCCGGTGAACGAGACCTCGATCCCGAACGCGCGGCCGGCCGTGCCGTCGATCTGCAGCGTCGCGTCCGGCGGCATCGACGTGATCGCGAGCATGGCGAGCGTGGTGAGCGCGCGGCCGAGCAGGTCCTTGTCGACGCTCGTCCCACCCGCGTCGATGGTGGCGAGCAACGTCACGCGACGATGGCGGACGGTGTCGCTGCAGGCGCGGACCGTCGCTTCGAGGAGCTCGGTGAGATGCGTCCGCTCGCGCTCGACGACGAGCTCGCTCGTCCTCGCCACGGCGATGTCGAGCAGCGAGGCGGCGGCGTCGAGCGCGGAGGCCGCGTGGTAGAGCAGGGCTTCGGAGTCCGGACGGCCCGCGGCGCGGCGAAGCACCTGCGCGAGCAGGCGCACGTCGAGCCCGTCGACGACCGAGTCGAGGATGCTCCACTGCAGATCGCGCGGCGGGGGCTTCGTCGCGAGGCGGAGCGCCTCCGGCCCGATCGAGACGCGCGGAAGGTCGGCCTCGTCGTGCCCGGTCGCGACGATGCGGCGGAGGCGGACGGTCTCCTTGCGGAGCGCGAGCGCGAGGCGACGCCGGGTACGAAGCGGAAGGTCGGCCGCCGTCGCGAGCGTGCGCGCGACCGAGGTGAGCATTCCGAGGATCGCCTCTGCAGCGGCGTCTTCGTCGGGACGTTCGCAAGGGATGGTGATCGTCGTGCTCGTCATGGCTCAGGCCGCCTGGCGGTAGTCGATGGACGCGGGGGTGCGCGCGGGCGCCGGGAGCGACACGCGGCGGCGCATGCGGGACGCGGGCGGCGTCGGGAACTTGGAGGGGGTCGGACCGTCGTCCTTCGCAGCCGCGACGAGCGCGCGCGGGTCGAGATCGACGAGGTGCTTGCGCATCGCGGCGGTCGCGCGCGAGTGGAGCTGCGAGATGCGCGCCTCGCTCACGCCGAGCTTCGCTGCGATCTCCTTCACCGGGACGTCCTCGAAGTAGCGGAGCTCGACGATCTCGCGCTCGCGCTCGGGCAGCGTCGCGATCGCGGCAAGGATCGCGCGGCGCGTGTCCTGGGCCACCCGCGGCTCCTCCGGGCAGCCGGTCGCCGCCATCGGCTCGTTCATCGGCGGAAGATCGTCGAAGCGCACGACCGTGACCGGCGCGACGGCCGCGGGCTCCGTCGCGGGCGAGGTCGCCGGCGCCGTTGCGTTCGGCTTGCGGCGGCGCGGCGACCAGTCGAGCGTGCGGAGCTCGTCGAGGATCGCGCCGCGGATGCGGATGCACGCGTAGCACTCGAAGGAGGGCGAGCCGACGTCGCCGCCGCTGCGCCGGAGCGCGGCGAGCAGACCGACGCTCCCCGCCGAGACCAGGTCGTCGCGCTGCACGCTCCGCGGGAGCTTGCGCTGCATCTGCCCGACGACCTTGTAGACGAGGTGCATGTGCTGGCGGACGTCGTGGCTCGTGGGCATGTAGGCGTCGGCAGCGAGGGGGGCGGAGGTCGGGATCATGGTCGTCATGGCAGCCTTCCTGATGTTGTTGCCTGACCTTTAGCAACGCCCGATCCAGGTCGTTTTTCATCATCATTTCGATAACTTACTTGCAGACGGTGTCATCCGTGACCTCATTTTCCCTCTCCGGGACGCCGAGGGCGGGGGCAGTTCGTACCCGCCTGGGGTCGAATTGACCCTCACGCCGCCATCCCGGCGCCGCCGCGCGCGCGCGGGAGCGTCCAGGTCGACGCCGGCATGCGTTCGAAGACCGCGAAGACCTCCGGATCGAACTGCGTACCGACGCCCTCGCGCATCCGCGCGAGCGCCGCGTCGTGATCGAGCGCGGCGCGCCACGGGCGCCCCATCACGAGCGCCTCGTACGCGTCGACGACCTGGAACACGCGCGCGTCGAAGGGGATCGCGTGCTTCGTCAGGCCGCGAGGGTATCCGCTGCCGTCGGGTCGCTCGTGATGACAGAGGACGACCGGGATCGCGCGGTGGAGCTCGGGTACGTCCCGAAGGAGGTCCGCACCGACCGTCGGATGCTGCTGGACCTGCGCGCGCTCGCGGAACACGAGCGGCCCCGCCCGCGTGAACGCCTCGTCGCGCACGGCGAGCATGCCGATGTCGTGCAGCAGGGCACCGAGCTCGATGTCGAGGACGCGCGCCGGGGTGAGCCCGAGCGCGATCGCGAGCGCGCGCGCCTCGGCGGCGAGGCGCTCGCAGTGGTCGATGCCCTCGTGACCGTCGCGCGCGACCGCGAGCACGATGCGGCGGGCCTTCTCGCGCGCGGCCTCGGTCGGGTCGGGGACGGCCGGCGCACGCGCGGCGACGAGCTCGTGGAGCGCCGCGGGCAGGCGCGCCGGCGCATCGCGCTTCGCGAGGACGAGGTCCGCCTCGCTCGTGGTGTCGCCGCCGGACGCGAGCACCACCCGGATGCAGCCGGACGCGCGGGCGGCGGCCGACGACAGCACCACGAGCGCGTCGCTCGCGCGACCCCTCGTCGCAACCACGAGCGCAACGGCGCGATGCTCCTGCACGAGCTTCAGCGCCTCGGACATGCTCCACGTCGCCGACACGCGAAAGCCGGCGTCCTGGAGCGCGCTCCCGAGCACGCGCAGCGCGACCTGGTCGGGATCGAGGACGACGACGTGAGGCGTGGTGTCGGGCTGTGGGGGCTGACGTGAGGCGAGCGGGCGTCGGACGGGCTGGCTCTTCCGGGGCGCAGACTTCATACCTGTAGTCTCGGCGCTCCGCGTTCGGGGTTAAGCTGTGCCCACCCGGTGGCCACCTCCCCTCTCCCCGATGAAGCCGCACGCGAGCGCCCGTCCGATGCAGGGCGGGTCCTCGTCGTCGAAGACGACGGCGCCCTGCGCGCTTCGCTCGCACGCATCCTCGAGCGCGCAGGCTTCGAGGTCACGACCGCTCCCGACGGCAACGCCGGTCTCGAGCTCTTGACCACGCGCGATTTCGACGCCGCCCTGCTCGACGTGAACATGCCGCGGATGAGCGGCACCGAGCTGCTCTCCCACGCGAAGCGCGCGGGCATCACCACCGAGATCATCGTGATGACCGCATTCGCGGAGGTCGACGTCGCCGTCACCGCGATCCGCGCAGGCGCGTTCGAGTTCCTCACGAAGCCGTTCGTCTCCAACGAGGCGGTGGCGATCGCGGTCCGTAACGCGACCCAGCGGCGGAGGCTCGCGCTGCGCGCGCAGGACCTCGAGAAGGCCCTCGCCCGCGAACGCACCGGCGCGACGACGCTCATCGGGCGCTCGCCGCCGATGGCGGCGATGATGCGGCTCATCGAGGGGGTCGCGCCGACGAGCTCGACGGTGCTCATCCTCGGCGAGAGCGGCGCCGGCAAGGAGCTCGTCGCGCGCGCGGTGCACGAGCGCTCCCCTCGCGCGAGCAAGCCGCTCATCACCGTCAACTGCGCGGCGATCCCGAAGGAGCTCGTCGAGAGCGAGCTGTTCGGTCACGTCCGCGGCGCGTTCACCGGCGCCCAGTCGGCCCGCGCCGGGCTCTTCGAGGCCGCGAACGGCGGCACCATCCTGCTCGACGAGGTCGGCGATCTCCCGATCGCCGCGCAGGTCAAGCTGCTGCGCACCCTGCAATCGGGAGAGGTGCGCCGCGTCGGATCGGACGCCCCCACCGTCGTCGACGTGCGCGTGCTCGCGGCGACGAACGTGGACTTGAAGGCCGCGATCGACGCCGGGACGTTCCGTCGCGACTTCTACTATCGCCTCAACGTCATCACGATCAACGTCCCGCCCTTGCGCGCGCGGCGCGCGGACGTCCCGCTCCTCGCGTACGAGTTCCTCCAGCGCTTCGCGCGCGCTTCCGGGCGGAACGTGACGCGCCTCTCGCCGGAGGCGCTGCGGGCGCTCGAGACGTACGACTGGCCGGGCAACGTGCGCGAGCTCGAGCACGCCATCGAGCACGCCGTGATCCTCACCCGCGGGGAGGAGATCGTCCCCGAGGTCCTCCCGTTCGTCGCGCCGCCGGCGACGCCGGACGCGGCCATCGCGGACGGCCCGGCGCTCGAGGTCGCGGCGGCGCCGCCGGGCGAGGCGACGATCGACCTCGCGCCGCTGCTCGAGCTGCCCTACACCTCCGCGAAGTCACGCGCCGTCGCCCTCTTCAACGAGCTCTACCTCGGGCGCGCGCTCGAGCGGGCAGGCTCCAACGTCTCCGAGGCGGCGCGCCTGTCCGGCCTCGACCGCTCGAACTTCCGCCGGCTGCTGCGCGCGATGCGCGAGCCGGCCGGGGGTGCCGACGACGAATGAGAGCGCCTTAATCGGAATGCCCCCACGGTCGTGTAACAGGCATCCAAGCCCTCGCCGGGAAGACCTCGGCCGGCCAGCGGTACCACCTCTATGCACTCCCAGCTCCTTCCCGGCGGCGTCCACACCGCCGACGACCTCCACCCTACGATGCTGTGCCCGCGGCGGCCGTCCTCGGCGATCGTCTACGTCATCGTCCACCAGAGCGGCCTGCGCGCGGCGCCCGACGCGCGCTCCGGCGGCTCGACGCTCTGGGCGGAGCCCGGCGCCCCGGCCCGTCCCGCGGCGGTGCGTGAGGCCGAGCTCATCCGCCTCGCGCCGGCGCCACTCCCGATCGATCTGCTCGAGCTCCTGTCATGAGCAGGCAAGGCGCGATCAGCGGCGCGCCGGACGACGCCGCCGCGTGGCTCGCGGTCCTCGCCGCGGTGTCCGAAGCGGTGGGCCATCACATGAACAACCCGCTCGCGGCGGTCGCCGCGAACGTCGAGCACGTCGCCGCGGAGATCGCCCGCTCGCGCGATTCGACGGCGCCCGCGAGCATCCTCGCGCGGTCGCTCGAGCAGCCGATCGAGGACATGAGCGAAGCGGCGCGCCAGATGCGCGAGTTCGTCAACCCGCTCGCGACGACCGGCACGAACGAGCCCGCGTCGGAGATCGACGTGGGCGAGCTCCTCGACGAGGCGCTCGCCGCGGCGGCGTCCGGGGACGGGACCCCCGCGCACGCGACCGTCCGTCGCCGGACCGACCGGCGGATCGTCGGCAAGCCCGGCGGGCTCCGCCGCGCGTTCGCGACGCTCCTTCGCGCGGCGCCGGAGCTCGTCATCGACGTCGAGTCGACCGGCGACTACGTGACGATCGAGCTGCGACGCGCGAACGGCGGGCCCGCGCCGTGGGCCTCGACCCCCGAGATGGGACCGGCGGGGGACGCCGGCCTGTCGCTCCTCGTCGCGCTGCGGCTCGCGCGTGCGTCGGGCGGCGATCTTTTCGTGGACGCGACGGGCGCGCTGGTCCGCGTGCTCCTCCCGACCAGCGCGGTGGCCGCCCCACCGCCGAACCTCGATCTCCAGCGCGCGCCTCAGCCCTCGACGAGGACGGCGCGCATCCTCGTGATCGACGACGAGCCGCTCGTGGCGCGCTCGGTCGCGCGGACGCTGCGCTCCGCCCACGAGGTGACCATCTGCCAGCGCGCGTACGACGCCCTCACGCGGATCCAGGCGGGCGAGAAGTTCGACGCGATCATCTGCGACCTGATGATGGCCGAGATGAGCGGGATGGCGTTCTACGAGGCGCTCAAGATCGCCGCGCCGGAGCTCGCCGAGCGGACGGTCTTCATGACCGGCGGCGCATTCACGCCGGCCGCGAGGGCGTTCGTCGAGCGCGCTGCGCGTCCACTGCTCGGCAAGCCCTTCTCCGCCGGTGAGCTGCGTGCGGCGGTGGACGATCTCCTCCGCGACTGACACGGCGCACCTGACGGGCTCAGCGCGCGTCGAGATCGGTCGGGAGATCGGCCTTCGGGCAAGGCATCATCCGCAGCGCACGGATCGCCGCGATGCGCCGCGTGCGCTCGCCGTCCGCCGCACGCGCGAGCGCGACGAGCTTCTCGCATCCCTCCCCCAGCTCGCTCGCGTCCTCGGGGTCTTCGGACCTCCTCGGCCGCGCCGCGAGGTCCAGGATCGAATCGAGCGCGAGCCTCGCCTCCGCATCGTCCTTGCCCGAGGCGACGGCGGAAAGATACGGCAGCTGCGCCCATCCGCGCGCGTGCGCCATCGCGCGGAGCGCCGTCGGACGGAGCTCCGCGTCGGAGGCGGCCTCGACGAGGCCCATCGCGCCCTCGTGCACGGCGAGCGTCGCGAGGTCCTCGACGTCCCCGTCCTTCGCCGCCGCCCACATCTGCGGGTCGCGCGCCGGCCGCGCATCGATCCCCGCCGCGCGCTCGGACGGCGCCGAGCCGCTCGCGGCCGGTCCGCCCGCGGCGCTCGGTCCGTTGCCGGTGCCCGAGCGCCCGCATCCGCCGCACGTCGCGAAGAGCGCGAGGCCACATGCCACCGCCGCCCCCGCGGCGAGCGCGATGCGCGCCTTCTTCCCGCGCGGGAGCTTCACTGCCCTCATCGACGCCTGCTCAACCCGACAACACCTCGAGCGTGCGCTTGCCCGCCTTCTTGTCCGCCTCGAGCTTCTGGTTGAACTCCTCGACGGCGCGGTTGATGTGCATCGAGCAGAACTTCGGCCCGCACATCGAGCAGAACTCGGCGGTCTTGAAGTACTCGTCGGGGAGCGTCTCGTCGTGCATCTCCTGCGCGATCTCCGGATCGATGGAGAGACGGAACTGCTCCTTCCAGTCGAACGCGTACCGGGCGCGGCTGAGCGCGTCGTCGCGATCGCGCGCGCCCGGACGGTGCCGCGCGACGTCGGCGGCGTGGGCCGCGATCTTGTAGGCGATGAGGCCGTCCTTCACGTCCTTCTCGTCGGGCAGGCCGAGGTGCTCCTTCGGCGTCACGTAGCAGAGCATCGCCGCGCCGGCGGTGCCCGCCATCGTCGCGCCGATCGCGCTCGTGATGTGGTCGTAGCCCGGCGCGATGTCGGTCACGAGCGGGCCGAGCACGTAGAAGGGAGCCTCGTGGCAGAGCTCCATCTCCTTCTTCACGTTCATCTCGATCTGATCGAACGGGACGTGGCCGGGGCCCTCGATCATGACCTGGACGTCCTTCTCCCACGCGCGCTTCGTGAGCTCGCCGAGCGTCTTCAGCTCCGCGAACTGCGCGGCGTCGCTCGCGTCCGCCAGGCACCCCGGGCGGAGCCCGTCGCCGGCGCTGATCGACACGTCGTACTTCGCGCAGATCTCGAGGACCTTGTCCCAGTGCGTGTAGAACGGGTTCTGCTTGTGGTTCTCGATCATCCACTGCGCCATGATCGAGCCGCCGCGCGAGACGATGCCGGTGATGCGGTCCTTCACCAGCGGCAGGTACTCGACGAGCACGCCGGCGTGGATCGTGAAGTAGTCGACGCCCTGCTGCGCCTGGAGCTCGAGCATGTCGATCATGTCCGAGGCGGTGAGCTTCGACACGCTCTTCACGTTCTGGAGCGCCTGGTAGATCGGCACCGTGCCGATCGGCACCGGGCTGCTGGCGATGATCGCGCGGCGGATGCCGTCGATGTCGCCGCCCGTCGAGAGGTCCATCACCGTGTCGGCGCCGTACTTGAGCGAGATGGCGAGCTTGCGCAGCTCCTTGTCCACGTCGCTCGTGACCGCGCTCGATCCGATGTTCGCGTTCACCTTGCACGAGAGCGCGATGCCGATGCCCATCGGCTCGAGGTTCGTGTGCTTCACGTTCGCCGGGATGATCAGCCGGCCGCGCGCGACCTCGCTGCGGACCAGCTCGGGTTCGACCTTTTCCCGCTTGGCGACGTACGCCATCTCCTCGGTGACCACGCCCTTGCGCGCGTAGTGCATCTGCGTGACGTTCGTCCCGGACCGCTTCGAAACCCACTCGGCTCGCATGGGCTCGTTCCTTTAGGCGTCCCAGAGGCTTGCGGCAAGAGGCGGGCGAGCGCAGCGCCGTCGCCCCGCGCCTGCGATCGCTGACGCGGCCGGCATCGATCGGAACGGCCGGGCACCTGTTACAGTGGCTTAACGTCGATGCAGGCCCCCTATCCGCCGCCGCCCCCCGGACACCCCCCCCGACGTGGCCGCAGCAGGCGCCGCAGCCGTGGGGCGGGCCGGCGCCGATGGCCCCGCCGCCGACCGTGAAGGGCATCCCCCTCGCGCCCGGCGAACGCGTCGTCTACTACCGGCACGACGACGGCAGGACCGCGCGCATCGTCTTCGCGATCCTCGGGGTCGTGTTCCTCGTCGCCGTCCTCGGCGTGATCTTCCTCATCGCGGCCCTCTTCGACTACCGCACGACCATCGTCATCACCACGCAGCGGTTCATCCTGGTGAAGGGCAAGGATCCGCCCAAGTGGATCCCGCACGGTCAGGTCCGGCGCCTCGTGCGCGTCATCAAGGGCGGCCTCCGGAGCATCGACCTCTACGATGCGAACGGGAGCGAGCTCTCCTTCCACGTCCGGAGCGACGCGGCGCTGGCAGAGACGATCACCCGCTACGTCGAGAACCCCGCGCTCGCCGCGCAGGCGCCGAGCGTCCCTTACGAAGCCTGATCGGTTCTATGGCACAATGGCGCCATGCCGCAGGACGACATGCGCGAGCTCTACGAGCTGCGCAACACGGTTGACGAGCTGATCGAACAGGGCCTCGTCAAGCGGTGGAGCGTGAGCGAGGTGCTTGGCGCCCTCCTCCCGCGCGTGACCGAGCGGCTCGGCGCCGACTATCGCGTGATCCCCGGCGGCAGCCACTCGCCGCA
>JBDHVD010000227.1:0-13098 GCA_039809525.1 Labilithrix sp.
TCTACGCGTGCAACGGCAGCGACGGCGCCAATGGCGCCAACGCGCTCATCTCGGTGACGGCCGAGGCGGCGGGCACCAACTGCCCGACCGGCGGACAGAAGATCGAGTCGGGCGTCGACACCAACAAGAACGGCAAACTCGACGCCGGCGAGGTCACAGCGACCACGTACGTGTGCAACGGCGCAAACGGGACGAACGGCGCTGACGGCGCTGACGGCGCTGACGGCGCCGACGGCACGAGCGGTCCGGCAGGGGCCAGCGGCTGCAGCGCCGCGCCGGGCGGTCCGCTGCCGTGGGAGCTCGGCATGCTCCTCCTCACGCTGCCGCTGTTCCGTCGGCGTCGCGCAGCCGCTGTCCGCTCGTAGCCTCGTAACGCGAATCGCTTTCTCGCGTACGCGAGGAGCTGCGCCAGCTCGTTCGGGCCCCGCGGTCACGCTCTTCCGTTCCACGATGGTGAGGCGTCCGGTCCGGTCGATGGAGAGCTGGTCGGGCACCGACGACGTGCTCGAGCCGTCCGCGAGTGCGATGGATTCTAGTAGTAGCGAGTAAACTCCGAGATTGATGAAGCTCGCTCGTCGCGGCTCGCGCTCGGCCGTCGCCGTCTTCGTGGTGGTCGTCGCGGCAGCGGGCGCTCTCGCTTGCTCGAAGTCGAAAGACACCGGGGCGTCGGCGTCGGCCGCGTCGTCGGCGACGACGACCGCGTCGGCGGCGGCGCCTCCGGCGACGCGCACGACGCTCTACGACGCCGGTCGGCTCGGCCCGATCCCGGGGATCACGTACGGATTCAGCGCCGCTCGATCGAACGCCATCCTCGCGGCGCTCTTCCCGAAGCGACTCGCGAGTCGGAGTCGGTGTGGCGTGGCGAAGCTCACCCCCGACGAGGCACGCAAGAACGGAGAGATCGCGCCGGTCGTCCTCGCGGAGATCGAGGGCTCGTTCACGCGTTCCGGCGCGCAGGAGGTGCTCGATCTCGTCGCGGTGAACGAATGCGGCGCGCCGATCGGGACGACGGCCTTCGCGGTCTTCGAGGGGGCGAAGCTCGTCAGCCACGGCGCGTTCCCCGTCGACGCGATCCTCGCCTCGAAGGTCGACCTCGAGAAGGACGGACGAGACGAGCTCGTTCTCGCCTTCCAGTGGGACAGCGGGGCCACGCACGGCGTCACGGCGAAGCTCGGTCGCATCGATGACGGCACGCTGAACGTCACGCGTACGCTCGGCGAGGTGTTCCGCGATGCGTGTCCCAGCACCACGGAGCCGAAGCAGCGCGTCACCGGACGCGTGGTGCTCGTCGAGGTCGCGGGCCGTCCGAGCGATCTCGTCGTCGAGCGAACCGCGCCGTCCCCTTGTAGGTGATGCGCGTCGCCGTCAGGGCCGCTTGCCCGCTGCGGGCGTCGCATGGACGAACGACGTGATCCTCCGCAGGTGGGCGATGAAGTCGTTCTCGAACCCCTCGAGGAGGATTTCCTTCGGCCCGTCATCGAGCCGGATCGTGACCACGAAGGTCGGCGCGTACGTCAGGCCCTCGTGGCCGCGGTATGCGGATCCGGCGGCGAACGCGGTGGCCGTCTTGCGGAGGTCCGCCAGCGTCGCGGCGTCGAGCGTCTGCTGCGGCTTCACCGGCCACGCCGGCTTCTCGATCTTGTCGCGCGTCGCGTCGCCGAGGTGCTCGACCTGCCGGAGGTCGCCCGCGTCGTCGATCTGCAGCTGCACCGACCAGCCCTTGTAGCGATCGGCGCCGAAGCTCTGGAACCGCAGCCACGTGGCCTTCGGCAACGGCGACCGATCACGCGGGAGCGTCGTCAGCCGCGCCGGGATGGGCCCCTCGGTGGGAGCCTTCGCGGGCATGCGAAACGTGCCCCTCAGGAATTCCTCGACGTCGTCGAGCGGCGTGCTCTGGCGAACCTCGGGTGCCGCCGACACGTCGGCGACCGGCGGAGGCGCGGGATCGGGCGCTCCCGTGGCGGAGGATGACGAGGGGCTCGCCGATGCGGCCGTCGCTCTGCCCGACGAGCTCGTCGGCTCGCCGGGACCACGCGTGCACGCCGCGATCGTCGTCGCCAAGAAGAGCGCCGCCGCGTGACGTCCACACGTTCCGCACGGACGAAGGCGCGTCCTCATGCTCGACCTCCGCGGCCAACGTATCACGAGCACGCTCACGCCGGCGCCGGGCGGTGGTTCGCGAGGAAGCGGCGCGGCATCGGTCCCTCCGCCGGGAGCGAGACGACGAAGACCGTCGGATACCGCGCGTCCGACTCGACGCGGATCTGTCCTGCGTGCGCTTCCGTTGCGAGACGACAGAAGTGCATGCCGAGGCCGACGTTCGCGCGGACAGCCGGCTCGAGCTGCGCGTACTTCTCGAACAAGCGAGCGCGCTCGCTGACGGGGATCGGCCTCCCGGTGTTGCCGATCCGGAGATCGACGCGCTCGTCGTGCGGGACCGCTTCGGCCTCGACGCGGCCGCCGCTCGGGGTGTGCCGAATCGCGTTGTCCACGATGTTCTCCACCACCCTCCGGAGCAGTCCGGCATCGCATCGCAGGGTCGTGTCGCCGTCGACGCTGCAGCGCAGCTCGACGTGGTGCATGGCGGCATCGCGGGAGCGTTCGACGAAGACGGGCCGCACGAGCTCGCGCACGGCCACGTCGCGCGGCTCGATCCGCATGCTCCTCTCCTCGAGCCGCGCGGTGTCGATGAGCGTTCCGATCATGAGGCTCAACCGCCGGGCTGCGCTGAGAGCGTCTCCCGCGGCCTCGAGGGATTCGCCGTCGCTGGCCGTGACCTGGGCCCTCATGTACTCGATGTTCGCCACCACCGACGTGAGCGGGGACTTCAGGTCGTGCACGAGGAGCGCGGCCATCTCCTCGCGATGGCGCTCGCGCATCGCGCGCCTCTCCGACGCGGCGGCGCGCATGATGGCGGTCGCGAGGAAGCCTCCGAGGAGCTGCAGCAGCTCGACGGTGAGCGCGTCGAACGCGCCTGCGGTCGGCGCCGCGACCTTGAGGACGCCGACGACGACGTCGTCGGCCACGAGCGGCACCAGGACCATCGAGCGCGCGGATACGCGCCGGCATGCGTCGCGGTCGACGCGTTCGTCGAGCTCGCTGTCGTCGCAGACGAGGACGTGGTTGGTCTCCAGGGCGAGCCCGGAGAGGCTGCCCGCGCGGCGCAGCCGCATGCCGACGAAGGGAAAGAGCGTCCCCGTCGCGTGGCGATAGACCATCTCGTCGGTCGTGGGCTCGTGCCACTCGAGCGCGGCACCGGCGGCAGCCGTCAGAGACGTGGCCGCCGCGCAGATCTTGCCCATCACCCCGTCGACGTCGATCTCGGGTGAGAGCAGCTCTTCCTGCATGTCGAGAAGGCGGCGCACCAGGCCGAACTGATCCATGCATTCCCTCCTCGCGGAGACCCTCGGCCGCCGCGTGAGAGAGAGCATCGCCGATCTCCCGGCGGCTGCGGTTCGTCATCCCGAACGAAACATGAACAACTGGACATGTGTTTCGTTGCGCCCACGTGGCGGGCCCCTGAGGTCGCCGGGGCACGTGCCTTGCGACGGCCTCGGTCATGGGGGTCGAGCTCGAGACGTACGCCGTCACGCACGGCGGGCCGCTCTGCCGTGTCGAGGAGCGCCTTCGCATCCTGCGAGATCAGCCGCGCGGCGTCGCGCGTCTCGCCGCGATCGTGGTCGCGATCGCGTGGGTCCCGCTCATCGTCGCCGGCGTGCGGTGGCGGATGGCGACGGGCGACTGGCCGATCGCCTTGCGCGAGATCGAGAATCACATGCGCCCGCTCGTGATGGTCCCGCTCCTGCTCGCGGCGGAGGCGCTCATCGAGGAGCGCGCCCGCGGCGCGGGTCGGTACCTGCTGCACTCGCGCATCGTGGGCGATGCGTGCCTCGAGCGGCACCAGACGATCGTCGCGCGCACGTCCCGCTTGCGCGACTCGGCGGTGATCGAGGCGGCGCTGTTCACCCTCGCGCTGGTGAGCGTGTTCGCGGCCCCGTCGTTCACGCGCGAGCCCGAGCGCGTCATCGTCTGGAGCCTCTACCCGGGCGCGCTCCTCTACCGCTTCATGGCGCTGCGCCTGCTCTGGCGGTGGTGCCTGTGGGGCTCGTACCTGCTGCAGCTCGCGCGCTTGCCGCTCACCCTGCGGCCCACGCACCCCGACCGGCTCGCGGGGCTCGCGCCGCTGGCGGAGCCGTCGGCGACGTTCGGGGTGGTGGTGATGACCGGCGCCGTGGCGGCGGCCTCCACCTGGGGCGATCGCATGCGCTTCGAGCACGTGCACGCCACGGCGTTCGGCACCGTCGCGATCGCGTACCTGATCATGTCCGTCATCGTCGCCGTGGCCCCGCTCTGCGCGTTCACGGCGCGGCTCGTGGCGGCGCGCCACGAGGGGCAGCGCACGTACGGGGCTCTGGCGAACCGCTACTCGGATGCGTTCGAGCGGCGATGGCTCGACCGGAGCGGAGAGGAGGCGCTCGGATCGGCGGACTTCCAGGCGCTCAACGACATCGGCGGGAGCTTCGAGCGCGTCGAGCAGATCCGCCCCGTCCTCGTGACGCGATCGCTGCTCTTGTCGGTCCTCGGCAGCGCCGCGCTGCCGATGCTGCCGCTGATCGTGGCGGAGGTCGGCGCCGCGGAGCTGCTCGCGCGCCTCGCCAAGGCGCTGCTCTGAGTCGCGATCGGGCACGAGCGATGCCTCGTTCTGCGCGGGGAGGGGACTCATGCATTCTGCACGGATGATCTCGTTCGCGGTGGCGCTCGGTGCCGGCATGGTGGTGGTGGGGGCGGCGGACGCGCGCGCGCAGGAGACGGGCGAAGCGCCTCCGCGGCCGACGCTCGAGGCGCCGGCGAAGACCTTCGAGGTGAAGCTCGCGACCGGCTACACGCAGGGGTTCGGGAACCTCTCGCCGGGGCGCAGCATCGGCAACGCGGCGGGCGCGGGGCTCGCGATCAGCCTCGATGCCGACTACCGCATCGACAAGTACACGTCGGTCGGCCTCGAGACGCAGTACCAGCAGTTCGCGCTCGAGAACAACAACGGCTCGTACGGTCTGACCGGCACCCTCGGCGCGACGTACCACGCGACGCCCGAGCGGCGCGGCGACTTCTGGGGCCGCATCGGGACGGGCTATCGCATGCTCTGGGAGGTCGACCCGGTGACCGGGTTCGGGACGACGAACCTGTACCATGGGCTCACGGTCGCGAGCGTGAAGCTCGGCTACGACTTCCGGACCTCGAGCGACATCGCGATCGCGCCGATGGTCGGCGCCGATCTGCAGACCTTCATCTGGAAGGACGCCGAGCGCTTCGGCACCCCGCAGTGGGGGACGTTCATCTATGCCGGCATCCAGGGCCGATTCGACGCGATGCCGCGGTCGACGGGAGCCGTCGTGACCGCGCGGCGCTGAGCCCGCGATGGCGTGACCGCTGCATCCTCGACGGCAACAAGGAGCCGACCATGAGGAACCCATCCATTCTCGCACTCGCGCTCGCGGCCGCCCTGGCGGGCGTCGTCGGATGCGGGACGAAGACGTCGGTCACGCAGACGTGGTCCGCCCCGATGTCCCCGACGATCCAGCCGATGCGCAAGATCGTGGTGATGGCCACGCGCATGGACGAGGCGAACCGGCGCGCGATGGAGGACTCGTTCGTCGCGGCGCTCGGCGCGCACGGCGTCGAGGGCATCCCCTCGTACAAGCTGTTCCCGAACGCATTGCCCGCGCGCGAGGAGGCGCAGGCGGCGGTGGACAGCGTCGGCGCCGACGGGATCCTCACCGCGAGCTTCAAGGGCATCCGCGAGCAGCTCAGTTACTCGCCGGGCTATTACGCGGGCGGCTTCTGGGGCGGCTACTACGGCGCAGGCTACGGGTACACCGGCGGCTACGCGTACGTCGACGACATCCTCAACCTCGAGACGACGCTCTGGGACACGCGCGCGGGCGATCAGGTCGTGTGGGCCGTGCTCACGAACACCACGAATCCCTCCTCGGGCCGGGACTTCGTGAAGAGCGTGACGAAGAAGGTGGTGCCCGAGCTCGCGCGCGCGCACATGATCCCGCCCGCTCCGAAGGACTGACTGACGTATCCTGTCCGGGATGAGCGAGGGAGAGTCTCCGAAGAACAAGTCGCGATCCGTCGCGCTGGCGGCGGACAAGGCGCGCATGCTCCGGGTCGAGCGCCTGAAGATGACGCTCGACAAGCGTCTCGAGAACCCGTTCGCGGCGATCGACGCCCTGATGGCCGAGGCGGCGGAGGGCGATCCGCAGAGCGAGCTGTGGGAGAAGCTCCATGCCGCCGCGCTGCGTGACGGGCTCGAGGACGGCGTCGGCGACGCGTACCTCAAGGCGATCGAGGGGCCGCGCATGCGGAGGCTCGCGCCGGGCGCGCAGACCGACGTGGTCATGCACGCGGCCGACTTCTTCCAGGGGATCCGCGGTGACGAGGCCACCACCGAGCGCCTCCTCGTGCGCGCGCTCGAGATCGCGCCCGATCGCGCCGACGCCTTCGCGCGGCTCGAGCCGAAGCGCGACAAGCCCGGTGACGAGCGGAGGCTCGTCGAGCTGTTCGCGATGGTCGCGGCGTCGCCCCCGCGCGATCCGAAGGTGCTCGCCACGCAGGCGCTGAACCGCGTCGTGCTGCTGACGGCGAAGGATCCGCTCCCCGACGACGCGTGCCGCAAGCTCGTCGCGCTCGTGCCGACGAACGCGCGCCTGCTCGATGCGCTCGAGGCGCACTGCCGATCGACGAGGCGGCCCGCGCTCGCGTGCGAGCTGATCGAGCGCGCGCTCGCGGAGGACGCCGGCGCGCCCGCTCCGCTCACGGCGCAGCGTCGCTCGCGTCTCGTCGAGCTGTACTTCGGCGAGGCGGACGCGCCGGGCAAGGCGATCGACCACGTCGAGAAGCTCCTCGAGCGCGATCCGAACGACGCCGCCGCGTTCAAGGCCGGCGAGCGCCTGCTGTCGAACACGGAGGTCGCTTCGCGCGCGGCCGCCGCTCTCCAGAAGGCACGGCGCGCGCGTACAGGCTGACCCGATCGCAGTGACGATCGTATCTCGATAGAGATATGGTGGCCCCGCGTGAGCCCGCGGACCGCCTCAGCGCACGAGCACGAAGAAGCGCGCGACGAGGAACGAGACGGCTGCGGTAGGGCGAGGTGTGTCGCGCGATCGCCTGGCTCGCCAATCGCGCGCCATCATGTACGCTGTAAGGTCGTGGGCGGGGGCCTTCGATGACGGACGAGCTCGCGAACGCGCGCGCGCTCAGGTGCACGGCGTGCGGCGTCGTCGTCGACGTCTGCGCGGTATGCCGCGCCGGTTTCCTCCTCGAGCACGTGATCCGCTGCCGTCGCGAGGACGGGCACGCGCACGCCAACTGCGTCACCAGCCGGACCATGCGGCCGAGCGGCTGGCCGCGGGGTGCGTCGAGCGCGCCTCCGCCCGCATCGGTGAAGCGCTCGAAGAAGTAGAATCTCCGTCGCCGGATGATCCGTCTGCTCCTCGCCCGCGAGCACACCACGATCCTGTCGTCGCTGTGCGCGAGCTGCCCGTACTCGCCCGCGGGCTGCTGCACCTCGCCTCCGCGCATCGATCTCTCGGACATCGCGCGCATCGTCCGTCTCGGCGGTCGCGACTGGCTCGTCGAGGAGCTCGCGGCCGAGCGCCTCGTCCGGCACGAGCGATGGCTCACCATCCAGCGGCGCAAGACGGTGCCTCGCGCGGACGGCCCCCGCGTCGCCGCCTGCGTCTACCTCGGGCCGAAGGGCTGCACGCTCTCGCCCGATCGGCGCGCCGCGACGTGCAACTACTACGTCTGCGAGGAGGCGCTCTCGCAGGGCGGCGCGGAGGGCGCGCGTGCGCGCGAGGTCCACGCCGGGCTCGTGCAGGACTTCACGGGCTGGGACGCGGAGCTGCAGCGCCGCGTCGACGAGACGTTCCCCGAAGGGCCTGTGTTCGAGGATCCCGCGTTCCTCGACTGGCTCGGGGAGACGTTCGGAGAGATGCTCGCGGCGGGCGCGCGCTGATCGGCGGTCAGCGCACCAGGATCAGGTGCAGCGTCCCCCACACGCAGAGCACGGAGAAGATGATGGTGTACGCGTGCTCGGCGCAGAGCTCGCGCACGCGCGCACGCGTCGATCCGCGAGGCTTCGGCTTCGGCTGCGCGCGCGTCGGCGGATCGCTCTCGCAGGCCTGCGCGACGATCGCGATCGCGTGCGCGCGGTCCTTCGCGAGCCGTTCGGCGCGCCGCTCGTAGACCGCGACGAGCGCGGCGAGCTCCGTGTCCGGCGCGGAGGCGACCGCCGGCCTCCGGAGCCACGGCACCGTCTCGTCCCCGTCGGAGTCGCGCTGCAGGAGCGCGCGGATCTCGCTCGACTTCGGCACCAGCGTCGCGATGTCCTCCTCGCGGAACATCGACCACGGATCGGGCTGCGTCGGCGCGGGAGGTCGCACCGCGCAGGGTGCGGCCGGCGGGCGAAGCGTGGCTCCGGAGGTCCAGTCTCTCACGCGGCGGATCGTCGGCCGGCGGCGAGCGGCGAGCATCGCGCTCCCACGAAGCAAGCGCGAGGCCGGAGCCCGTTCGCGTGACACTGATCTCGTGCAGCAAAACTCGCGCGTAGGTCCGCGAACGCTCGCGCGATCGCCGGCGATCCACGGTCGCCCCGGCGACCAAGGCGGTCAGCGCGGCGATCGGCGCGCGGTCGATCAGGCGTGGACGAACGGGAGGTAGCGCGCCTTCCAGGCCTTCTTCTTCACGTACTCGGCCGCGGTCTCGGGCGTCACCTTCTTCGAGCGGGCGACGCCGTCGCGGAACGCCTGCTGGATGACGCGCGTGGCGACGACGAGGCTGACGTCGCGGAGCTCGGATACCGGCGGGTAGAGGAGGCCGTCCTTGCCGTGCTTCTCGATGGTGTAGTCGGCGAGCGCGTAGGCCGCCTCGGCGACCATCGCGTCGGTGATCTTCGAGACGTCGGCGAGGATCGCCCCGAAGCCGAGGCCCGGGAAGATGAACGCGTTGTTGCCCTGGCCGATCGGCACGTCGCGGTCTCCGACGCGCACGGGCGCGAAGGGACTGCCGGTCGCGACGAGCGCGCGGCCCTCGGTCCAGAAGAGGATGTCCTTCGGCTGCGCCTCGCACGAGCTCGTCGGGTTCGAGAGCGCGAACACGATCGGCCGTGGCGTGTTCGGAAGGAGCGCGCGCACGATGGAGTCGGTGAACGTCCCCGGCTGACCCGACAGGCCGAGCAGCACCGTCGCCTTCGCCTGGCGGATGGTCGACTCGAGATCGAGACCGGACCAGCCGGCGACGCGCTCCTTCGGCTGCGCGAGCTGCGCCTTGTAGTCCTCCATCTTGCGGCCCTCGACGAGCAGGCCCTTCGAGTCGAGGACCAGCACGCGCGCCCGCGCTTCTTCTGCGGACAGGCCCTCGCGCTTCATGCCCTCGATGATCGCGAGCGCGACGCCCGCGCCGCCCGCGCCTGCGCCGTAGACGACCACCACCTCGTCGGCGAGCTTCCGCTTCTGCGAGGCGCACGCTGCGACGAGGCCCGAGAGCGCGACCGCGCCGGTGCCCTGGATGTCGTCGTTGAACGACGGAAGCACGTCCCGGTAGCGCTCGAGGACGGTGAACGCCGTGTCCTTCGAGAGGTCCTCCCATTGGAGGATGGTGCGCGGCCACCGCTTCTTGATCGCGTCGACCACCTGGTCCATGAACGCGAGGTACGTGTCGCCGGTGAGCCGATCGTGCGTCACGCCGAGGTACGACGGATCCTCGACCAGGTCCTTGCGCTTCGTGCCGACGTCGAGCCCGACGGGGAGCGAGCGGTACGGGCTCACGCCGCCCGCGACGGTGTAGAGCGCGAGCTTGCCGATGGCGATGGCGATGCCGCCGTAGCCCTGATCGCCGATGCCGAGGATGGCCGACGAGTCGGTCGCGACGACGATGCGCACGTCGTCGAGGAGGCAGTTCTTCGTGGCCTGCTCCGCACGGCCGATGTTGTCGACCGAGAGCGAGAGCCCGCGTGCGCTCTGGTAGATGTTGTGGAACTTCTGGACCGCCTCGCCGACCGTGGGCGTGTAGACGATCGGCAGCATCTCCTCGAGGTGCTGCTCGAGCAGCGCATAGAAGAGGATCTCGTTGCGCTCCTGGAGGCTCCGGAGATAGCTGTACTTTGCAAGCGCCGTCGGTTCGTGCTCGAACCCGGCATACACGCGCTCGAGCTGCTCCTCGATCGAGCCGACGTGCGGCGGGAGCAGACCGTCGATGCCGAGCGCGATGCGCTCGTCGATGGGGAACGCCGTCCCCTTGTTGGTGAGCGCGAGGCGGAGGAGCGCGACCCCGTCGAGGTGTACGTGCAGCCGCTCGTCGCCCTTTTCGTCGCGAACGAGCTCGAAGTACCGCGAGAGACGACCCATGAGGGCGGCGAGCCTAGCACTACTGGCAGAGCACGCGGCCGCTCGCGGACAAACACGCGTTCCGGCAGACCTCCTCCTGCACGAAGAGGCCTCCGCGGCAGCGCACCGTCGCCTTCCGATCGCTACCGCAGGCGAGCGAACGCTCGTCGTCGCAAGGATCGCCCGGGCTCGCGACCGAATGGTCGCACGCGACCGCGGCGCCGCTGACGCACCCGCGCGCGCCTCGACACGACGAGGCGATCACGTAGCGGCCGCCTCGACAGACGAGGAGCGCGGTCCGATCGGCGCTGCACTCGTACGTGCCCTCGGGCGCGCACGCCACGGGGGCCGGGCCCGGCGGAGGAGGCGGCGCGTAGTACGGAGCGGGCGGCGGCGGAGGCGGAGCAGGAGGTCGAGCCGGCGGCGCGCTCTCCTCGTGACACGCCGAGAGCACGACGACGAGGACGGTGATGCTCACAGGCATCGATGCAAAGATCCGGTATGCGTGCATTCGCGTCGTCACGTTAGCCTGTCGCGCGCACGGTGGTACTGTGTCGAGTCGAAAGGGGGACACGATGCCCAAGCGGCTTTCGCGTCGCGACGTCACGCGTGCAGTACCGATCTTGATGATGGGCTCGGCCCTGGGTGGCGTCGCTCGCTTCCTCGCGGCGTGCTCGTCCGACTCGAGCAGCTCGCTGAAGAGCCCGGGCAGCACCGAGCCCGAACGCGCGACGCCGACCGACGGCGACGAGTACGTGCCGGGGCAGACGCCTCCCGTCGACACCGGCGAGCAGCCGCCGACGGTGCCGAACCCGGTATGGGAGGCGCGCGCGCGTCAGCTCGAGGACGATCAGAAGCGCATCTACGGCAACGTCTTCACCAACAACTCGGCGACGAACGGCGTGATGGCCGGCAAGGAACGCAGCCACGTGCCGTCGGCGGTCGCGGCGGCCGAGGGGAACCTGAAGCGCGTGACCGTCACCGTGCAGCACGTGATGGGCGCGAACGGGCTCGACGCCGGCGCGTACGACGGCGGTGACGCGGGCAAGGACGGCGGCGATGCGGCGGCGGATGCGGGCGCCGACGCGCGTGCCGATGCCGACGCGTCGGTCGACGCGGGCGCGTCCGACGCGGCGAAGCCGCCGGTCCACTACATCACCACGGTCTATCTGCGGGCCGAGGTGAACGGGCAGGACACCGTCGTCGGTCTGTGGGAGTTCCAGTCGACCGATCCCGCGCCGCCCAGCGTGAAGTTCACGCTGCCCGCGGGCGTCACGACGGTGACCGCGTTCGAGTGGTGCACGCTCCACGGCCTGTGGAAGTCGGATCCGATCCCGGCCTGACCTCGAGCGCGCGTCTCGCGCGAGGCACGGATCGTGATTCCGGGCGGCGTGGATGGTCCGCGCTGCCCGAGCCCTCGCTCCGTTCCTCGTCGCGTCCGCGCTCGCCGCGTGCCTGAGCTATCCGGAGCTCGAGACCGTCGAGGCGCGCGACGCCTCGGTGATGCCGGAACGCCCCGCGCAGCCGATCGCGAGGACGGAGGATGCGGGCGACGCCGGGACCGCCGCGCGCGCGCCGGAGGCGGTCGCCGCGGCCGATCCGTCGCATCCCGACGAGGATACTCCCCCTCCGCCCCCGCCGCCGTCCGAGACCAAGCCGTGCGACGAGTGCCCGCCGGGCACGCGCTGCTGCACGAAGGGCGGCAAGGGGAAGGGCAAGGGCAAGGGAAAGGACGAAGGCGACGACGAGCAGATCGTCTGCAAGCCTGCGCAAGCCGAGTGCGATTAGACTTCCGCGCCCGGAGGTCTCGCATGGATCGCACGCTGTACTCGGAGGAGCACGAGCTCTTCCGGAAATCGTTCCGCACCTTCCTCGAGCGCGAGGTCGTCCCGCACCAGATGCGCTGGATCGAGGCGGGCATCGTGGACCGCGACGTGTGGCGGAAGGCGGGCGCGGCCGGCTTCCTCTGCCCGTGGCTCGAGCCGGAGTACGGCGGCGCGGGCGGCGACTTCCTCCACTCCTGCGTCGTGATCGAGGAGCTGTGCCGGATCTACGAATCGGGCTTCGCGATGCCGCTCCACTCGGACGTCATCGTCCCCTACATCCACGAGTTCGGCAGCGACGAGCAGAAGAAGCGGTGGCTGCCCGGGTGCGCGTCGGGTGAATTCGTCAGCGCGATCGCGATGACCGAGCCCGGGACCGGCAGCGACCTCGCCGCCATCGGCACGACCGCGCGTCGCGACGGCGACGACTACGTGCTCAACGGCGCCAAGACGTTCATCTCGAACGGCATCCTCTGCGATCTCTGCATCGTCGCCGCGCGGACGAACGACGATCCCGGGGCGCGGCACCAGTCGCTCAGCCTCTTCGTCGTCGAGGCGAACCGCAAGGGGTTCATCAAGAGCAAGAAGCTGAAGAAGCTCGGGATGCTCGCGCAGGACACCGCGGAGCTCGCGTTCGAGGACTGCCGCGTGCCCGCCGCCAACCGGCTCGGCGAGGAAGGCGCGGGCTTCCTCATGTTGATGCAGAAGCTCCAGCAGGAGCGCCTCGTCGTCGCCCTCCTCTCGCAAGGCGCCGCCGAGCAGGTCCTCACGGACACCATCGCGTACGCGAAGGAGCGGAAGGCGTTCGGAAAGCCGATCAGCAAGTTCCAGAACACGCAGTTCAAGCTGGTCGAGTGCGCCACGAAGGTGGAGGTCGGCCGCACGTT
>JBDHVD010000228.1:0-13042 GCA_039809525.1 Labilithrix sp.
ACGCCGACCGCGACGGCGACGGCGACGGCGACGGCGACCGCAACGGCGACGGCGACCGCCGTCGCCGCCACCGCGACGACGGCCGCGGCGGCGCCCCATCCGCCGGCACCGGCGACGACGGCGCATCCGAAGCCGCCGGCCCCGGCCGCCCCGACGTACACCTCTCCCCCGAAGCCGAAGCCCACAGCGACGGCGACCTCGACCGGAAGGCCCGATCGTGGCTTCTAGAACCGCATCGCTCGCGCGCGGGCTCGCGCTCGCCGCCCTGATGTCGTCCGTCTTCGTCGCGTCGTCCGCCGGCGCGCAGAGCCTCGCGGACAAGGAGACGGCGCGCGCGCTCATGGACGAGGGCGACGCGAAGCGCGACGCGAAGGACTACAAGGCCGCGCTCGCCGCGTACGAGAAGGCCGACGCGATCATGCACGTGCCGACCACCGGCCTCGAGGTCGCGCGCATGCAGGCGCAGCTCGGCATGCTGCTCGAGGCGCGCGAGACGCTGAGCCGCGTGATCCGCATCCCGGCGAAGCCGAACGAGCCCGCGCCGTTCACCGCCGCGCGGAAGACGGCCGACCAGCTCAACGAGGACCTCGCGAAGCGCGTCCCTGCCCTGCAGATCACGGTCACCGGCGCCGAGGGCACGCCCTCGGTGACGATCGACGGCGAGACGATCCCGCCCGCGGTCCTGAGCGTCCCGCGCAAGGTCAACCCGGGCCATCACGTGATCGTGGCGAAGGCCGGCTCCGCCGAGACGCGCGAGGAGGTCGACGTCGCCGAGAAGGAGACGAAGGCGGTCGCCATCGATCTCACGGCGAAGCCCGCGGTAGCGGACAAGCCCGCCGTGCAGACGACCGACGAGCCGGGCGGCGGCGGCGGCTCGTCGACCGGCAAGGCCCTCATGTTCGGCGGCTTCGGCGTCGCCGTCGTCGGCATCGGCGTCGGCGCGGTGACCGGCCTCATGAGCATGTCGAAGGTCGACGACATCAAGCAGGACTGCGTCGGCGACAAGTGCCTCGCGTCCCGCGCCGGCGACATCGACGACGCGAAGTCGCTCGGGAACATCTCGACGATCGCGTTCGCGGCCGGCGGCGTCGGCGCCGCGGTCGGCATCATCGGCCTCATCATGTCGAGCGGCAGCTCGGAGGCGAAGCCGACGACCCCCGGCGTGTCGCGCGGCACGCCGACCCATGCGCGCCTCGTCAGGCCGGTGCTCTCGCCGTCGTGGGTCGGTCTGTCCGGCTCGTTCTGACGGCCCGCGTTCAGCGGAACGACGCGCGGAACGCGCCGGCGAACTCCTTCGCGAGCTCGCCGTCGATCGCGCCGCCCGGGACGTAGCCCTTGCGGAGGGCGGTGCCGACGATGACGCCGTCCGCGACGGAGGCGAGCGCAGGCAGCGTGTCGATCGTCGCGCCGCTCGCGACGAGCACCGGCGCGGACGACGCGCGCGCGGCGCGCTTCACCGCCGAGAGCTTCTCGAGGTCCACGCCCTTGCCCGTGCCCTCGCCGGTCACGAGGACGGCGGCGGCGCCCCCGCGCTTGACCAGGTCCTCGACCTCCTGCGCGATCGGACGCGGCGGCCCGAGCGGCGCGGAGTGCTTCACGTCGACGTCGCCCCAGACCGCGACGTCGTCGCCGCCGAGCGCGCGCCGGAGGCGGAGCGTCGTGGCCGCGTCGCCCTGGATGACGCCCTGATCGGTGACGCGCGCGCCGATGTGCACGTTGATGCGGACGAACGCGGCGCCGCTCGCGACGGCGACCGAGAGCGCGGCCTCGGCGTCGTTGCGCAGCACGTTGACGCCGAGCGCGCGCGAAGGCGCGGCGTCGCGCACCGCGATCGCGCAGGCGGTCATGGCCGCGACGGTGATCGGCGGGACCTTCGTGGCGAAGAACGGCGCGTCGCCGAAGTTCTCGACGATGATCGCGTCGAAGCCCGCGGCGTCGAGCGCGCGGGCGTCGGCGGCCGCGAGGCGGGCGCACTCGGTCGCCGAGAGCGACGCGCGCGGCGCGCCGGGCATCGCGGGCAGATGGATGACGCCGCAGAGGATGGGGCGCGCGGGCTGGCTCACTTGAAGTCGAAGCTCTTGGTGTTGAGGCTCGGTCCGCCGGTGTCGGGCTTCGGGTTGCCGAGCGTGCCGCCGACGCGGAGGTTGTAGAAGCCGTCGCTCGTCTTCGACTTCAGCATCATGTCGACCATCGGCTTGTCCTTGCCGCCGGGCGTGCCGAAGAGGAGCTTCGTCTTGTCGTTCTTGCCGCGATAGGAGTCGTTCAGCTTGAACTTGAGGTTCACGTCGAGGTTCGCGTCGGTCGCGACCTCGCGGAGCTGCACCCTGCCGTCGCCGTTGAGGTCGACGTCGCCGCCGCTGCTCGCGATCTTGGAGAGCGTCAGCTTCCCGTCCTTCGCCTCGCCGGTGATGGTGAACGTGCCGATCTTCAGCTTCGGGAGGGTGAAGGGCCCCATCGGGGTCTTCACCGTGAACTCGGCCCCCTTGCCGGCGGCCATGTCCTTGACCTCGAGGTTCACCGTGCCGTTGCCCTTCGAGGCCTTGCCTTCCGGGAGCATCAGCTTCACGTCGCCGAACAGCTTGCCGTCGAGGGGGAAGCCGACGTTCGCGGCGATGGCGTCGACGCGGGCGAGGTCGACGCCGTCGAAGTTCACCTCGATCTCGCGCGCCTTGCTGCTCTCCTCGTAGGTGCCCTTGATCACGCCGTCGAACGCCTCGATCCGGAAGCTCACGTCCTTGTTGCCGACGAGCAGACCGAGGAGCGACACGCGGGCCTTCGCCTCGTCGATCGCGAGGACGGTCGGCCCCTTCTCCGGATCCTTCGACGGCTGGATGAGGCGGACGCCCTTGGCCTTCACCCCGGTGATCCAGCTCGAGTCGAGGTCGTCGATCTCGAGCTGCTGCGGGTTCGACGCGTTCCGCTGCTGCGCGTTGAACTGCGCGACGATGCGCTCCTTCAGCTTGTCGTAGGGGAACGTCCACGAGAGGAAGATCCCGAGACAGAACAGATAGAACGCCGGATACCCGAGCTTCGGGGCGATGCGCTGGATGCGCTCCTTCCAGATGGGATTCACGGCTTCTCGTCCTTCTTCTCTTCGGGCTTCGGCGCGGACGCCGGCTCGTTGCGATCGAACGCCGAGACGCCCACCTCGACGTCGTACGAGTCCGGCTCGCCGCTGCGCTTGCGGATGTTGAGCCGCGACACGGAGACCGGGTAGCTGCTCTTCTCGATCGACTCGAGGAACTTCGCGATCGGCAGCATGCCCGCCTTCTTCAGGTGGATCACGGTGTGCCGCTCGACGTAGCGCTTGCCGTGCGGGACGTCCGGTCGATCGACCGAGTCGGTCACCGCGAGATGGTTCGTGCTCGCGTTCTGCTCCATGAAGCCGGCGAGCGCAGGTGCCTTCTTCGCGTAGCGCGTGGCGATCTGATCGCGCTTCGCCTTGCGCTCCTGGATCTTGCCGCGCGCACCGTTGACCGCGGTGAGCGCTTCACGCAGGTCGTCGTTCTCGGCCCGACGGCTCGAGACGAGCATGGAGAGCCCGACGGGCACCGCGAGGAGGAGGACGACGCCGAGGGCGAAGACGGCGATGGTCGCGAGGCGCTGCTCGCGCGGGCTCAGGCCCCACTTCTCGAAGACTGAGATGGCCATCACTTCTTCTCCGTCGACGGCGCGGCGGAAGCCGAGCCCGCGGCGCCCGGCTTCTTCGCCGTGCCGCCCTTCTGGTCCTCGGGGCACTTGATGTCGAACTCGAGGACGTACTTCTGCCGGTTGTCGCCGACCACCTGGTTCGTCCGGGTGATCTTCGCGTCGGAGAAGCACTTCTCGTTCGAGACGTTCGTCTTGATCTGCTGCGCGTCCGGGATGCTGCCGACGATGCCGTGGAGGACGACGTGCCCCTTCTGCACGTCGAGCTCCTCGATGTCGTGCACCATCGAGGGCGGGATCAGCTCGGAGATCTTCACCATCACGTCGAACCCGTCGGCGTGCGGGAGCGGGTCCTCGTCGTTGATCGCGGTCTGCTGCGAGAGGAGCTCCTTCGCGCGCTCGGAGCTCGTCGTCTCCTCGCCGAGGACGTCCTTCGTCACCTTCGCGAGCGCGCCCTCGAGCGCGGCGCGCTCCTTCGACTTCGCGTAGAGCTGCGCCCATGCGGAGAAGAGGAACGAGACGAGGATCACCGCGGCGAGGCCGGCGAGGATCGGGATCTTCTCCTTCACCCACGCGAAGCCGCGCTCGAACGCGAGCGGCCCCTTGCGCAGGTTGAAGCCCGCCTGGCGCGGGCCGAGGCCGAGCGCGAGGCCGATGGCCTTCGCGAAGCGCGCGTTCGTGGTGGCGAAGTCCGGCGCGAGGCCCTGCACCTCGAGCGACGGCATCGGCAGCGCCTCGACCGGGATGTCGAGCGCGCTCGAGAGGAACGCCTCGGCGCCCGAGACGTACGCTCCGCCGCCGCAGAGATAGAGGCGCGTCGGCGGCTCGCCGCCCTGCGAGCGATGCGCGGCGATGGTGGTGCGGAGCTCGCGCGCGAGCTTCGCCGCCGTGCCCGGCAGCCCCTTCGTGCCGAGGCCGACGGTGCGCGCGAAGACCGGCTCGCCGTTCTTCATGATGAGCAGATCGCTCGACACGGTGCCGAGGTCGCACACCGCGACGATGCCCTCGCCGAGCCCGGGGATCCACGGCACCAGGTTCGCGATGGGGAACGCGCCCAGGCCGACGCGCTCCGGCTCGACCGCGAGCGCCGTCTTCGCCAGATCGATGCGCGCCTGCACGTCGGCCGTCTTCGCCAGGCCGACGAGGACGGCGAGCTCCTCGCCCTTGATCTCGCGCGTCCCCGGCAGGAGGCGATAGTCGAACACCGCCTCGGAGAGCTCGAAGGGGAGCTGCGACTCGAGCTCGAACGGGAGCACGTCGCCGATCGTCTTCTGCGCCGTGAGGGGCAGGCCGACGACCTTCACCGTCGTGCGCGAGCCGTCGATCGCGACCGCGATCGCGTCCCCCACCCCGCCCTGCACGCCCATGACCATGCGGGTCGCCGCGGAGATCGCCTCCACGACGCCGCCGGCCTGCGCGACCTCCACGCTGGCGAGCCCGGCGAGCTGCACCTTGCGGTAGGCGGTGCGGATGACCGCGACCTTCACCGCGGTGTTTCCGATGTCGATGCCGAGGAACGTGCTCATTGGGGTCTTCTCTCTGCTCTATTCGACACGGTAGTAGACGATCTGACCGCCGGTGCTCGGTCGCATCGCGGCCATCATGGCGTCGGCGCCCTGCTGGCCGTTGGCGAGCGGCGTGGTCCCCGGCGTCGTCCCCGGCGTGGTGGTGCCGGGGAGGCCGGTCGCGCCCGGCAGGCCCGTCGCGCCGAGGCCGGGCGCGTTCCGGAAGTCGACGACCGCGTGGATCTTCACGCGCGTCTCGCGGCGGTAGCCCTTCTTCACGCCGACGGCGTAGATCGAGAACATCTTGCTCTCGGTGGTGATGCTCTTCTGGAACTCGGCGGCGGACTGGAAGACCACCGGCTTCATGCCGATCGCCGCGAGCATCGGGCCGAGCTGCCCCTGACCGGTCATCGCCTGCACGAAGTCGCGCGGCGAGCCGAACAGCGGCGCGCCCATGGTGATGCCGCGCGCCATGGTCACGCCCATGAGGAAGGACGCGGCCTGATCGGGGTTGATGCAGATCTCCGCGGTCGGCGCGCCGCCGCACACCACGCCGAGGAGCGTCTGCGCGTTCGCCGTGTTCACGTTGACCGCGCCCTGTCCCCACACGGTGATGACGCGCTTCTTCGGGTTCTCGGGATCGGGATCGACGAACGTCTGCCAGAAGTCGTCGCTCACGCCGCGCACCATGTGCAGCTCCTCGAGCGAGTCGTAGGGCGCGTTCTTGCGGCGGTACGGCTTGGTGAGCATGCCGTAGAAGTTGTCCTCGACGCCGGCGCTGGACGCGGCGGTGAGCTGGCTCATGTCGCAGTTGAACGCCTGCTCGTCGGTGTCGGCCCAGTCGATGATCGCCTGGCACGTCTGCAGGCGATCGCTGAACTGCCCCGAGCCGTCCTTCTGATCGAAGAGCGGCGAGAACTGGGGCGGCGAGATGAGCCCCATGATCTGCTTCGCCAGACGGATGTGCGCGATCTCGTTCGACGCGCCGAGGTTCACGTTGATCTTCGCGTCCTCGTCCGCGATCACGAGCTCCCATTTGCCGCCCGGCATCCCGAGGTTCTTGCCCTGCGAGGTGTCGAGGCCGATGGTGCCGGAGAAGTCCTTGTTGCCCTCCTCGTCGTTGAACGCGCCGAGGAACCGATCGGAGAACTCCCACACCGGCAGCTGCGGCGGCGTCCGCTTGAGGAACATGAAGAGCGGCGCGATGGCCTTGCGCATCGTCGGCTCGCTCGCGATGAGCAGGCGCGAGAGGTTCACCGCGCTGCGCGCCATGTACTCGGCCTGGATCGCGTCGCGCTGCGCCGTGGCCGCGGCGAGCTCGGCGCTCGTCTCGTCCTGGAACTCGGCGAGCATCACGGTGAGGATCGCGATGGCGCCCATCACCATGACGAGCGCGATCCCACGCTCGCGCGCGCGCGCCTTCGATCGCCTCTTCTTTCGCGCGCGGGGGGTCATTGCGGGATGCCGAACCTGAGGGGTTGCGTGATCGGGAGGATGGCCTTCGTCGTGAACTTGAACTCGGGGGTGTTCTTGACCGACTTCAGCTTCAGCTCGACGCGGATCTCGATCGGCAGGCGGTTGAGCTGCTGGGCGAGCTGCGTGGAGTCCCAGCTCTCGACCCACTGGCCGGTGAGCGGGTCGAGGTACTTGAGGTCGAAGCTCTCGACGTCCTCGGCGAGGACGTTCACCACGCCGCCGCGCTTCGGATCGAAGTCGATCGGCGCCTGCTCGCGCCGGACGAGGTCCATCTTCCCGTCGACGTCGGGATCGGGGACCACGAAGTAACCGACCTCGGCTTGGTCCGATTCCCTCACGTCGCGCTCGACGCGCCGGTGCGCGAACGCGGTGAAGTCCACGCGATCGTAGCTCGCGCCGTTCGACGCGATGAACGCGGTCATGCGCGTCTGCATCGCGGGGCTCAGCGGCTGGTGCAGCGAGAGGAACGCGCCCTGGACCTCGCGGGCGATGCGCTCGACGGCGTCGCGTCCCTGGCGCGCGCGATCGGCGCGCAGCGCCTCGCCGCGACGCCCGCGCGAGATCGAGTCGAACGCGCCGTAGATGAGGAGCGAGATCATCGCCATGACGCCGAGGGACACGAGGACCTCGAGCAGCGTCATGCCGCGGCCGTGCCTCCGCCGCGCGCGCCTCATCGCGTGCCTCCGCCGGTCCCGGTCCCGGTGCCGAGGCCGGGCGTCGTCCCCGTCGCGCCGGTCGCGGGCGCGCCTGCCGAGCCGGCGGTGCCGGGCGCGAAGTCCATCACGCCGCCGTCGGGGAGGAGCGCGCTGCCCGCGAAGCCCGCGCGCTGCGGGTTGGTCACGAACTGCGTGAGCGGCAGCTCGCGCTCGTTCGGCCCCTCCTTCCACTTCACCGTGACGGTGACGCGGCGGATGCTCATCTCGTACATCGGCTTGATCGACGGGTAGATGAAGCCCATGACCATGCCGATGAGGCCCGAGGCGCCGGGAGCGCCGCTGCCGGGAGCGCCCGGCATGCCGACGCCGAACTGACCGGCGAGCTGGCCGCCGAGCGCTTGCAGGCCGCCGTCGCCGCTCAGATCGAGCCCGGCGCTGCCCGCGGGGTTCGCGAGGCCCGAGAGCGCGGGCGCGCCGATGAGCGCGCCGCCGTCGCCGAGCGCGTTGCCGCTGTTCATGTTCGGCAGCTCGATCTTCTCGACCTTGAAATCGCACTTGAAGACGTCGTCGACGACGTCGTCGCAGCACGCGACCGCCGTCTCGATCTGATCGGTCTCCTGGAAGCCGAGCTTGAGGAGCTTCTCCTCGAGCTCCGTCATCTTGCAGCGGCCGAGCGACACGGCGGTGCCCATGTTCGCCGAGCTGCGGTTCGACGCGGCGAGCCCGCCCTGCGCCGAGAGGATGACGGTGAGCGTCAGGCCGAGGATCGCGATCGCGACCATGACCTCGAGCAGCGAGAACCCTCGTTTGGCGAGACGGAGGAGCGCCTTCATCAGAACGCCCCCGGGTCTTCGCGCTCGGACGCTTCCTTGTCGTCCTTCGGCGCGGGCAGATCGACGGGCCCGCTCTTCACCGTCACGCGTCCGGTGAGCGGCTGGACGAGGAGCGTGACCGTGTCGGTCTCGAGCTCGGAGTCGCCGACGCGGAGCTGGATCGCCGCGCGCTCGGTCATGCCGCCGGGCCAGAAGTAGAGGTACGCGCGGCCTTCCTTGCGCGGCTGATCGTCGTGCGCGGTCTGCACCTGACGGAACTTGATCCCGCGCTCGAGCGGCTTGTGCACCTTCCCCGGATCGGAGGAGACCATGCCCATCGGGTCGATCTCCTTGAACGAGGTCTTCGGGATCGGCGGTCCCTTGAGGATGCGGCTCGACTCCTCGACCGCCTGCCGCTCGGCGACGGTCGCCGGCGCGGCGCCGCCGGTCCCGGTGGCGTCACGCGACTGCACGAGGTGCGGCTGATCGCCCTCCTCGAGCCAGATCGCGTTCTCGCCGAAGTCCATCACCAGGCGGACGGTCTTCGACGAGGCGGTCGCGCGCGTGAAGCCGACGCGGATCGCTCCGGTCACCATCGTCGACGAGTGCCGGAGGCGCGACGACGCAAGCTGACCGGAGCCGACCACCACCGCGCCGAGGACCAGCGCGAGGAGGGCCATCACGATGAGGACCTCGATGAGCGTCATCGCGCGCCGTGCTGCGCGCGCGATCCTGCGGCGAGCGCCGCTCATCGAGGCGTACTGCATGAGCGATTACTTCTTGTCTCCGCCGGCCGCGGTCTCGGGGATGCGGATGTCGTCGTTCGTGTTCTCCTTCTTGTCGGGGCCGAAGGAGAGCACCATGATGTCCTCGTCGCCGCACACGATCTTGTAGGGGCTGTCCCACGGATCGGTGATCTTCGACGCGGCGCTGAGCTCCTTCTCCGCGCGGAGCTGCTCGACCGTCGGGCACACACCGGGGTGATCGACCTTGTACTTCTCCGCCACCGGGTGGATGGTGCGGGCGTCGATCTTCGCCTGGTTCTTCTGGCTCTCCTGGTACTTCGGCACCGCGACGACCGCGACGCCACCGGCGATCAGGCCGACGATCGCGAGCACGATCAGGATTTCGATGAGCGTGACGCCACGCGAGAGGGCTCGACGAAGGTTCTTCATCCGGTTTTCCATGGTGCGCATCCTAGTCCAGTCCAAACGGGTTCACTCCACACGATCCAGCCCTCCGGGAACCCCGTCCGGACCGTCACTCGAGAGATCGAAGCCCTGCGGGTCGCGCCGCCCCGGGCAGGTCAGGCGCAGCGGGCGACCCCAGGCATCGACCGGGACGTCGCGCGCGTAGCCCCCGGTCACGAGCTCGCCGAGCTCCTTCGGGCACGCGCCCGCGTGATCGGCGCGGTAGGACGCGATCGCCTGCTGGGCCGAGGTGATCGTGGCGCGCGTCGCGCGAACGCCCGCCGCCTGCTCCTCGCGCCCGCGGATCCAGAGGATGAGCGCCAGGACGACCACGACCGCGGCAACGAGGCGCACCCGCGCACGGCCGAGCACGCCGAACAGGCCGCGCCGTCGCTCCCACGGGAAGAACACCTTTCTGTCGCTGCGCGTCTTCAACGAGCACCTTTCGAGGACCTACTGGACGAAGTCGTTCATCTGGATGAGCGGCATGAGGATGGAGAACGCGATGAAGCCGACGCCTCCTCCCATGATGACGATGATGAGCGGCTCGAGCAGCGAGGTCATCGCCTGCACGCGCGTCTCGACCTGCGCGTCGTAGGCCTTCGCCACGTTCTCGAGCATGGTCTCGAGCTGGCCGGACTTCTCGCCGACGGTGATCATGTGGACGACGATCGGCGGGAACTGCCCGCTCCGCTTGAGCGGCAGCGCGATCGACTCGCCCTCGCGGATCGATCCGGCGGCGTCCTCGACCACCTTCGACAGCTTCGCGTTGTCGAGGACGTGACGGACGATCTCCATCGCCTTGAGCAGCGGCACGCCGCTCTTGAGCAGCGTCGAGAGCGTGCGCGCGAAGCGCGAGACGGCGAGCATGCGGAAGACCGGTCCGAAGAGCGGGAGCTTCAGCTTGAAGCCGTCCTTCCACACCTGGCCGTTGGGCGTGGCGAGGAACGCGAGGAACCGCGCGAGCCCGAAGCCCGCGACGATGCCGAGACCGAGACCGACGGCGAGCGCGCCCTTCGACGCGACGACGAAGAAGCAGAGGGCGATCGCGGACACGCCCATGATCGCGAGCACCGTCCAGAGCGTCTTCTTCTGGCTCGTGCTCGACAGCGCCTTGCGCGTGTAGACGAGCGTCTGGAGCGACAGCACGAAGCCCATCATCTGGTTCGACGACAGCGCGCTCGAGACGAAGATGAGCAGCGCGGTGTACCAGGGCAGCGCGCGATCGAGCGTCGAGTAGATGTTCGTCACCTTCGGGACGACGACGACCATCATGACGGTCATGAGCGCGGTGCCCATGATCATCATGAGGACCGGATACGCGAGCGCGCCGCCGACCTTGCCGCGGAGGTGCGCCTGCTTCTCCATGAAGTCGGCGAGGCGCTCGAGGACCGACTCGAGCGTGCCCGACGCCTCGCCGGCAGCGACCATGTTCACGTAGAGCGGCGGGAAAACTTTGGCGAGCGCCTCGAGCGCCTTGGCGAGCGAGATACCCTCGTTCAAGCGGTCGCGCGTGAGCGAGAGGACCTTCTTCAGCTCCTCCTTGTCGACCTGCTCGATGAGCGCGGACACCGACTCGACGAGCGGGATGCCCGCGGCGACGAGCGTGGCCAGCTGGCGCGTGAGCATCGCGACGTCTCCCACCGACACGCGGCGGAAGAACGCCATGAGGTCGACCGACCGGCGGCCCTTCTTGCCCCCCTTCTCCTCGGTCGCCTCGGTGAGCATGACGCCTTCGCGCTTGAGCTGCGCGCGAAGGACCTTCGGGTTGTCCGCGTCCCGAACGCCCGAGACGGTCTTCCCCGAAGCGACCGCGAGGCCTTTGTAGACGAAGACGGCCACGGGTCTAGACCCTCACGTTCCTCACCGAGGGGCGCTCGGCCTCGACCTCCATGTCGTCCTGCGTCGCGATGAGGACCTCCTCGACGCTGGTGAGCCCGGAGAGGACCTTGCGCGCGCCGTCGTCGCGGAGCGAGTCCATGCCCGCCTCCATCGCCGCGCGCTTGATCGTCTGCGCGTCGGCGCCCTTGAGGACGAGCGGCCCGACGGTGTCGTCCATCATGAGGAGCTCGTAGATGCCGCGGCGTCCCATGAACCCGGTCGACGCGCACTTGTCGCAGCCCTTCGGGCGGTGGAACGTGACGTACGGCCCCGGGTAGTTCTCGAGCGGGTCGTTGCCCTGCACGTTGCGCGGGTAGTAGCGCGTCTGCGGGAGCGCCTGCCGCCGGCGTCGCGCGTTGCACCGCTCGGGCGTGATGCCGAGCTCCTCGAGCTCGGTCGGCGTCGCCTCGTACGGCTCCTTGCAGTGCGGGCAGAGGACGCGCACGAGGCGCTGGGCGAGGATGCCGATGACCGACGAGCGGAGGAGGAACGGCTCGACCCCCATGTCGATCATTCGGGTGAACGCGCCCGGCGCGTCGTTGGTGTGGATGGTGGAGAGCACGAGGTGGCCGGTGAGCGACGCGTTGATCGCGATCTCGACCGTCTCCTTGTCGCGGATCTCGCCGACCATGACGACGTCGGGGTCCTGGCGGAGGAAGGCGCGGAGCGCGCTCGCGAAGGTCAGGCCGATCTTCGCGTTGACGTGCACCTGGTGGATCTGCGGCAGCTCGTACTCGACCGGGTCCTCGGCGGTGAGGATGTTGATGTTCGGCTGGTTGATCCGGTTCAGGCAGGCGTAGAGCGTCGTCGTCTTACCGGAGCCGGTCGGGCCGGTGACGAGGATGATGCCGTCGGGCCGGTGGATGAGGCCGTCCATCAGCGCGTAGTCGCGCGCGGAGAAGCCGAGGTCCGGCAGATCGAGGAGGACCGACGACTTGTTGAGCAGACGCATGACGATGCGCTCGTACGAGCGGCTCGTCGGGATGGTGCTCACGCGGATGTCGAAGCTCTTGCCCGCGATCTTCTTCGTGATGCGTCCGTCCTGCGGCAGGCGCTTCTCCGCGATGTTCAGCGCGGACTCGATCTTGATGCGGCTGACGATGGAGTTCATGAACGCACGCGGCGCACGGCGGGCGACGTACAGCTCGCCGTCGATGCGATAGCGAACGATGACCTCTTTCTCTTCCGGCTCGATGTGGATGTCGCTCGCGCGCTCCTTCATCGCCTGGAGGAAGAGCGAGTTGACCCACCGGATGACCGGCGCCTCGTCGTCGGAGTCGAGGATGTCGCCGCCGGCCACCTCGTGCTCGTCGACCTGCGCGTCGTCGCTCTCGAGCTCGCCGCCGCCGGCCTCGCGCTCGTAGACGCGGTTGATCGCGTCCTCGATCTTCTCGCTCGCGGCGACCGACGCCTCGACCATCTTGCCGAACACGACGCGGATCTCGTCGAGCGCAACGGTGTCGAACGGATCGCCGATGAGCACGTAGACCGCGAAATCGTCCTCGTTGGTGACGAGGATCTTGTGCTGCTTGGCGAACGTGATCGGCAGCCGCGTCGCGAGCGCGGTCGAGATCTTGTCGGGGTCGACCTTGTCGACGTACGGCAGCTCGGCCTCGGCCGCGAGCGCCTGCGCGATCGACGACTCGTCGATCACGTTGCCGTTCACGAGCAGGTCGACCAGATCGATGCCCTTCTCGCGCTGCACGGCGTACAGCGCCTCGAGGCGCTCGAGGGGAACGCCGGCGCGACGGTTCAGAATCTCTCCGAGGAAACGCTGCTCCATATCGGGACCTACTACTTCTCGATCTTCTCGATGTTGCGGACGGCCGGGTTGACGTTGACCGGCGGGGTGCCGCCGGCGGGGGGGGGGGGGG
>JBDHVD010000229.1:0-13022 GCA_039809525.1 Labilithrix sp.
CCGCGCTCGACACCGACGTGCTGCTCGCGTGGGTGCACGCGGAGGCGGCGCTCGATCTGTTCGGCAGCGTGGGTCCCGCGCTCGCGCGCAGCGCGCTCATCGACGCGTGGGGGCTGCCGCTCGCGCTCGTCGACGCGTTCACGCCGGGGCTCGGCGAGGTCGAGGCGAGCCGGCGCGCGCAGCTCGTGCTCCTCGCGCTGACCATGCCGGAGGGCGACCTCCGCGAGATCATGCACGCGGCGCTCTCCGATCCGCGCGGGCGCGCGTTCATGAACGTGCACGACGCGGGCGGCGTCACCTGGCTCACGAAGGAGCGCTTCGACGAGCTCGCGCGCTTCCTCGCGGAGCGCGAGGCCGTCCTCGATCGCGCACCGCTCGAGGACGCACGGGCGCGCGCCGCCACGCTGTCCGCGACCGCGGAGCGCGAAGGGTTCCGCGCCGAGGCCATCGCCGCCGCGCTCGCGAAGCCGCGCGAGCCGGTCGTGAGCCCCACGAAGGAGCCCGTCGAAGAGCCGGAGGAGAAACCGGCGACGGAGGCTACGGCCGCTTCCGAACGACGAGAGCCACGATCCCACCCCCGACCGCCGCGATGAGGCACGCGACCACGAGCAGGAGCCACACCACGCTCGAGTCGCGCGCCTGCGTCCCCGCGGGACAGTAGACGTACGTCTCCGGCTCGGTGTCCTTCCGCTCGCAGAGGATCTCGAGCCCCTGCTGGACGGCGTCGTTCTGACACGCACGATCGTCGGCGCGGCACTCCTTGCCCGTCGGACCGCAGCGATCGCGCACCGAACAGGTCGCGCTCATGGGCACGACGTCAGGCCGCGGATCCACGCCTCGACGAGCGCGACGCCTGCCTCGTCGACGACCTGGGTCCCGAGCTTCGGCATGCGCGTCTCGTCCTGCGCGCGCATGCGCTTCACCAGCACCGACCGCTCCGGCGCGCCCGGCGCGACGATGCGCGCGTCCGCGACCCCCAGCGCCCCCGCCTTGGGCTCGGCGCAGAGCCCCGTCCGATCGAGCGGGGTGTCGAACCGCAGATCGAGCTCGGCGATCCCGGTCGCGCTCCCGTCGCGATGACACACCGAGCAGTTCGCGTGGAGGTAGGCGCGGGCGTCCTTCGGATCGAAGCGCGGCGCCGGCGACGGGACGCCGAGCTTCTCCTTCGCCGCGTCGTCGAGCTGGCGCGCCTCGATGCCGAGCGTGTAACCGGCGGCGGGCGTGTGGCACGCAGTACAGTCCGTCATGCTCGGGAAGTACCAGCTCTTGCCTCCGCCGAGAGGCTTCGCCCGTGCGCCGAGGACGAGATCCGCGTCGGTGCCGTCCTCGTTCCACGCGAACGAGTAGCCGACCCAGTCGTCCTGCGCCTGCTGCACGAGCAGCCGCGTCTCGACGCGCCGCCCGTCGACGGAGAACGTCTTGCCGGCGACGGTCCCCACCGGCAGGCGCACGTCGCCGTCGGCGGCGACGCGGGCATGCTGTCCCTGGGGCAGGACGACGAACCGATCCTTCGCGGCGCCGTCCGACCAGAGCGGGGTCGCGACGTCGTACGCGATCGCTCCCGCGGGAGCGCCGCCCGGCGCCTGGAGATCGAAGCAGCCGGTCGCGAGGAGCTTCGTCGGGAGCGGCGCGCGCGCTTCACCGTCGATCCGGTACAGGTCGTCACGCCCCGACGTCCCGAGGACGTCGCCCACCGCCGAGCGGCCGAGCGAGACGAACCCGGGTACGCCGAGGTCCGTGACCTGCGGCGGACCGGAGGGCCCGAAGGCCGCGACCGCCCGGAGCGAGCCGGTCACCGTGAACAGCAGCTGGCCGGACAGCATGGGGCTCGCGGCGCCGCGATAGACGGCGATCGTTCCGCCGAGCACCTCGTCGATGCCGCTGAGCGTCACCAGCGGATCGACGAAGCCCTCGCGCGCGCACGTGGTCGCCGGAGGCGCGCAACCCGACCCGGCGCGGATCGGCCAGCCGAGGTTCGCGCCGCGGGTGACGCGATCGATCTCGTGCTGCGCGTTCTCGTTTCGATCGGCGAGCCACACGAAGCCGGTCATCGGATCGACGTCGAGGCCGAAGGGCTGATGGATGCCGAGCGCCCAGACCTCCGGGCGGCCGCCCGTGGTCGCGAACGGATTGTCCGGCGGCGCCGCGACCGCATCGCCACTCACGTCGAGGCGCAGCACCTTGCCGTCGAGGGTCGTCGGATCCTGCGCCGACGAGACGTCGCCGTCCGACGTCGCGACGTAGAGGAGGCCGTCGGGCCCGAACGCGAGCATCACGAAGCGGCCCGACGACGGCAGTCCGTCGAGCGCGAGGATCGGCGTCTCGCTCGAAGGATCGAACGTGAGACCGCCGTCCGGGCTCGTGTAACGGAGGAGCGCGTCGCCCCCGTCCTTCACCATGAACAGACGAGCCTGTCCGCCCGGCGTCCGCGTCACGGCGGCGGAGATGAACGACCTCGCGGGCATGGCGAGCTCGTCGAAGGTCCCGTCGTCCTTCAGGCGGACGACGCCGCTCGAGAGATCGCCGACGTACGTGTGGCCCGCGCCGCTGAAGACCCTCCCCAGCATCGCGTCCGGTCGACGCGCGATCACGCGGGCGGCGAAGCGCGGCGAGGCGAGCGCCGCGAGCGGTCGGCACGGCGATTCGACGCCGCGCGGGGCGGCTCCGTCGTCGCTGCTGCATGCGGCGAGCGCAGCGACGAGCGCGACCGCTACTTGTCGTCGAACCGTACCCACGCGCCCTTCATCCACGCGTCGTTCTGGTCCTTGAACGCGCCGATGTACGTCGCGCCGGTGTCGAAGAAGCCGTCGTTCGGCGGCGTGGGCGCGCCGTTGGTGAGCGACGCGCTCGGCCCCGGCTGCGGGTTCTTCGGGTCGTAGCAGCTCCCGAGGCCCGGATCGGTGAGCTTGTTCGCGCGCGCGCCGTCATTGAGGAACGCGACCTCGTCGAAGCCGTTGTCGTCGTTCGCGTTCGGCGAGCCGGCGCCCGCATCGGGATCGTTCTCCGGGTACGCGGGGTTCGTGGCGTTGCCGAAGAAGATCGAGCGCCGGACCTCCATCGGCGTGCCGAGGTTGCCGACCGCGTCGAAGCCGGCGTACCAGCCGGTGAAGATCCCACCGTTGAGATCGAGGCGCGCGCCGTTGCGGACGACGAGGCCCCAGCTCAGGTTCGGCTTGTCGTCGCCGCAGAACGTCGCGTTGTAGACCGTGGGCAGCGCGTTGCCGTCGACGAGGAATCCGTTGTGCCCGCCGCCGGCCGCCGCGAGCGGCACCTTCTGGCCGTAGAGGAACTGCAGTCGCCCCTGGTAGCCGGTGCTCACCTCGAACATCTCGTCCGACGGGTACTGGCAGACGAGGTGCTTGGCATCGAAGCGCCCGCCCGCGACGGCGAAGCAGTTGTCCGCCGACTTGCGGACCTGGACGAAGTCGATCTTCGTCCCCTTCCCGACGCCGCCGAGCACGAGGCCGTCGTTGGCGTACTCGACGCGCACGAACTGGAGCGTGCCGCTGTCGTCGGCGTCGTTCGCGCCGCCGAAGGCGTACGCGGCGTCGCCGGCGTACGACTGATCGGCGGGCGGTGCCGCGCCGAGGACGAACAGCCCGCGCCAGTCGCCCGGCTGCGGATCGGCCGCGCTCGACGTCATCACGATGGGATAGTCGCGCGTGCCCTGGGCGACGATCTTCGCGCCCGGCCTCACGACGATGGCGGCGTTCGCGTCGGCGCGGATGGTCACGCCCGCCTTGATGGTCAGCGTCGCGCCCGACTTCACGAAGAGCCGCGACTTCAGGTTCCAGACCTTGTCGCACTCGAGCGTGAGGTCGCCGGTCTCGCTGTCCCCCGCATCCGCGAGCGCGGCGCCCGGGATGTCCTGCGCGGGCTTCGGATCGATGTCGCAGTTCGGTCCGACGACCACGTCTTGCGAGGCGCCGTCCGTGCTCCCGGCCGGGCCGTCGGTGACGCTCGCGTCGTCACCGGGCAGCGCACCGGCCGCGACGCAGACGGCGCGCGCCACGTCGCACACCGCGCCGAACTTGGTGCAGTCGCGATCCGACTTGCACTGCGAGGCCTCGTCGAAGAGATCGGCGCACGCGACGAGCGCGACGAGCGCGCCCGCGAGCGAGAGGACTACGGCGCGTTTCATGGCGTCACCCCCTGGATCGAGATGCCGGTCGGACCGACCGCGAGGCCGATGCGCGCCTTCGACGGCGGCGGACCTTGCGTGGACGACGTGGTGAAGAACGTGAAGTAGGTCGAGACGCCTGCCGCGATCACCGTCCCGACGCCGAGCACGCTCGAGAGGACGAACAGGTCGCGCGCGGTGCTCTGCGCGCCGTCGAGCTCGTCGCGGGTGATGGGATACGACTCGCGCTTGTCCTTGTAGTCTCCGTACGCGCTCGACGCGAGGATGCCCGTGACCACGGTCGCCGCCGCGAGCGCGCCGGTCACCGCCCACGGCACGACGGGGAACGCCTTCGGCTCCTCGGGCTCGCGCTTGCGCTCCGGCGCGGCCGGCTCCTCGGGCTCCTTCGTCTCGGACGCGGCCGGCGCCGCGGGCGCAGGCTCGTCCTTCTTCGCGTCCTTCGTGTCGAGCGAGACGCTCGCGCTCTCGCCGGCGACCGCGGTGATCGTCTTCTCGACCTTCGCGCCCTCGTGGACGAGCGCGATCTTGTGCGAGCCGCCGCCGATCGGCACCGGCGCGGCGAGCGGCGTCTTGCCGACGACGACGTCGTCGATCGACACCTCGGCGCCCGTGACGTTCGAGGTGACGGTGAGCCGCGCGAGCGTGCGCGACAGCGCCTTGATCTCGGCCTCGAGCTCCTTCTTGCGCTTCGCCGGCACCTCCGCGCCGCCGTCGCGCAGGTACTGCTCGTAGCTGCGGACCGCGCACGGCGCATCGCCCATGCGACCGCACATCTTCCCGATGTTGTAGAGGACGCGATAGCTCGGGAACTTGTCGTACGACGCACGGAACGAGGACAGCGCGGCCGCCGTGTCGCCCGACTCGGCCTGCTTCGACGCCATGTCGAACAGCGTCTGCGCTTCCTTCTTCCGTGCGTCGTCGGCGCCCCAGGCGGGTGCGGCCAGGGAGGTCGTCGCGAGCGCCGCAAGCAGCGCGCTCGTCAGGAGAGAGGCACGGACGTTCATCGGGGGGTGGTCTCGGGATCGAGACTACCACCCGAAGCGCGTCCGCGCGCCGATCAGCGGCGATGCGAGGACTCGCCGCGCCGGGGCGGCGGCTCGGCGCGGACGTGCGCGACCTCCTCGCCCCGATGCTCGCCGGCCTCGAGGTCCTCGTCGGCCTCGGTCGCGAGCACGTCCTCCTCTTCCTCTTCTTCCTCCTCCTCGTCGAAGTCCTCTTCCTCGTACTCGTCTTCGTCGCCCTCGTATCCGAGCTCCTCGTCGAGGCGGCGCGCGAGCACCTCCTTCAGGACCCGCACGTTCTCCTGATCCTGCCGCTTCATCTCCTCGAGGATCTCGCGCGCCTCGTCGTCGTCGACCGCGTCCTCGATGTACTTGTCGTACGCCTCGAGCGCCTTGGCCTTGGCATGCAGGACCGTGATGACGTCGTAGGTGAGATCGTCGACGGGCGAATCGGTGCTCGCGTTACGCATGGGCCTTCTCTCCGTCCGATCCGTGAAGCAGTGGGCATGCCCGACCCGGCCGTGGCCGCGCCGCGGCGCCGGCCCGGCCGCGCGCGGACGGCCGCGTTGCGGCGCGCCCCGCGTGGCCGATTTCCCCGGACGAGCCGGCGTCGGCCCCGCGATCGGGCTCGGCCGGCGGCGGAACGATGGTTGCACCTCGCGCCCGCAGTGCTAGGAGGCGGTGCCATGAAGCTCGAGCGCAGCGGATTCGTCGTGGTCCTGGCGATGATGCTCGCCGGCTGCGCCTCGAAGGCGGCCGCGACGCCGCCCCCCGTCGCCACCACGCAGGTGAACGCCGCGACGTTCGGCGAGGAACCGCGCGTCGGCAAGGCGCAGCGCAGCGAGACGCCCGCCGCCGACTCGGTCGATGCGAGCGAGCCGCTCGAGACCAGCAAGGAGCCGCGCCGCGAGGACGGCCGGCGCGGCGGCTTCTCCGGCTGGAAGTAGCCGTCACATCCCGCGCATCGGCGCGCGGCGCATGCGACCGCGCCCGAGCGAACCGGACGAGGGCAGGTCGGACTCCTCGATGCCCCGCATGATCGGCGAGTCGTCGAGGTGCGACGAGAGATCGGCCGGGCCGTCGTAGATCGCGATCGCGCCCCTCAGGTCCTCGTCGCGCCAGCCGCCGCATCGCATCGCGATGGTGGCGACGCCCGCGCGGGTCGCCGCCTGGACGTCGTACGGGGTGTCGCCGACGAAGACGCACTCGCCCGTGGTCAGCCCGAGCTTCTCGACGGCGAGCTCCACGAGATCCGGGTCGGGCTTGCTGCGGTCCGCGTCGTCGGACGTGATCACCGGATCGAGGAGATCGGCGACCGCGGCGATGCGCAGGAGATCGGCGACGTCCGAGGCCTTGGCCGAGGTGACCGCGGCGCAGACGAGCCCCCGCGATCGCAGGCGATCGACGAGCACGCGCGCGCCGGGGAACGGACCGACGTCATCGAGGTAGTGCGCCTTGAGGATGGCGACGCGTCGCTCGGTGATCGAACGCCCCTCGACCGACTCGTGATCGATGCCCGCGACGTCGAGAAGCAGCTTGTCGCCGCCCATGCCGATCTTCGATCGCACGAGCTCGAAGGGCACGCTCTTGCCGTGTCCGCGGAGCGCATCGAGCCATGCATGCGCGTGCGCGTCGTTGCTGTCGATCAGGGTTCCGTCGATGTCGAAGAGGACCGCTCGCACACGCGCCATGGCTCACCTTCCGCGGACGACCGTCGATGCAGTGCACGTGCCGGCCGTCCGCCGGTGAACGCGGCGGAACGTGTCTTGCTCGGGCTCGGGGCATGAACGCGATCGAACTACTCAAGCAGCAGCACCAGACGACGAAGGACGCCCTCGAACGGATGTCGGAGGGCGACGTCGATCCCGAGGAGATGCGACTGATGGCCGACGAGCTCGTCGCGCACATGGTGATCGAAGAGCACGTCTTCTACCCGCGCGTCCGCCAGCTGAAGAAGGACCTCGTCTCGGAGTCGTTCGAGGAGCACGCGGTCGCGCGCTTCGAGCTCGCACGCGCCATGATGGCCGAGGGCGAGGATCGCAAGGCGCGGCTCACGGTCCTCAAGGAGCTGATCGAGCACCACGTCGAGGAGGAGGAGAACGAGATGTTCCCCAAGGTCCAGCGCGCGATCCCCGAGTGGGAGCTCGAGGCGCTCGGCCAGCGCATGGAGCTGATGTTCGACAAGGCGGTCGAGGCCGGGCTCGAGAAGCTGGTCGTCGGCGGATACGAGCTGCGCGGTCAGACGAACGGCGCGGGCGCGCGGGCGTCGCGCGGGACGTCGCGGGCGCGTGCCGGCGCGAAGGGCGGCCGTGCGACGGCGGCGAAGCGCGGCGCGTCGGGTCGGGCGCGGGCGTCGGCGCGCTGAGCGACGCCGCACGAAACACGAAGGGCCGGCACCTCGCGGAGAGGTGACCGGCCGCTCTCATTTCCCCGGGTGCACGCGCGCCCCGGACGGGGCAGAGCGCGACCGCGCCGCGCGTCATCGCGAGCTCGAGCGCGCGCTCACGCCGCGGTCTCGGGCCGCGACGTGATCGCGTAGGCGGCGCCGGCTGCGATGAGCCACGTTCCCACCATCAGCATCCAGAACCGATCGCTCGTCGAGAACGGATACGCGAGTGCGATCATGCAGACCGCGAGGCCGAGCCACACCACCGCCGTCCACACGAGCCCGGCGACCATCGCCGGGAGCGCCGAGCGCGGCTGCCCTCCGCGCGCTCCGGGCCGCGGCGGGATCGAAGGCACCGACGAGCCCCACCGTGGCGCGGGCGACGGCGGCGGGGGCGGCGTCTCGTTGCGGCGCGTCTCCATCGGCGGCTGCGCGGGCGCGAGCTCGGTCGTCGCCGCCGCGACCTGGTCCTCTCCCGCCGGGACGCGGGCGCCAGGCGCGTGGATCGGCATCGGGAGCGTCTCGTCCGCGCTCCGGACGGAGCCGTAGAGGAGGGTTGCCATGCGCGTTGCCATGCCCCTCGATCTGCATCGCGCGTACCACGGAAAGATGCGCCCGGAGCGAATCGCCCGGCCTCGACGGATGCCTGCTCGATCCGGCGCGTGCGGCACGCTCGGCCTGGAGAAGGTCTGCCGTGATCCGGCCGCGGTCGACGCGACGTGCAAGAGGGTCTGAAGCCCGCGGCGCGCGACGAGATCGCGCGCTGCGTGCCCGGCCTCGCGCCAAGCTTCCACGATTCGCAGATCGGCGCGCAGGACTCGCTCTACTCGCGTCGAGGGCCTCGATCCCTGATCGCCCATCACGGTCGGCATACCGGCTTGCGCGCCGCGACCGAACGTACCGATACTCGGTGAATGGGGGATCCGCAGCGCTTCACCTTCGGGCTCGTGCCGCCCGCGAGCTTCCTCGGCGTCGAGCCACGGGTGAACGCGCTGCTCCGCTGGCTCAGCGCCCGCGCCGGCGTCCAGCTCGTGCGCAGGCACGCGCGGTCGTACGACGAGCTGGTGAAGCTGCTGCGCGCGGGCGACCTCGACGTCGCGTGGCTCCCGCCGATCCCGTTCGCGCGCCTCGAGGGCGAGCGTGTCGTGCGCGCGCTCGTGTCGGCCGAGCGAGGCGGCCACGATCAGTACGTCTCGGTGCTGCTCACGCGCGCCGACGGCGCGGTGCAGGTGCTGGCCGATCTCCGCGGACGGCGCATCGGCTGGGTCGATCCGCTCAGCGCCACCGGATACGTGATCCCGCGCATGCGCCTCGCGCTCCGCTTCCCGGAGCCGGCGAAGCTGTTCGCGAGCGAGACCTTCTATGGCTCGCACGCCGCGGTGGCCCGCGCCCTCGTCGACGGGCTGATCGACGTCGGTGCGACGTACGGCGGCTTCACCGACGACGGCACGCTGCTCCGCGGACCGTTCCTCGACATCGGCGTGCAGCCGGGATCGCTGCGCGTCGTCGAGGCGTTCGGGGCGATCCCGCCCGACGTGGTGGCGGTGCACGGGCGCGTCGACGAGTCGGCGGCGGATGCGCTCGCACGTGCGTTCGTCGCGACCGCCGACGAGCCTGCGATCCTCGAGCACGTGCACGTCCTGTTCGGCGCGATGTACTTCGTGCGGAAGCCGCTCGTCGGCTACGACCTCTTGCGAGAAGAGGTCGAGCACGGCGTCGACTCGGGCATCATCCCGGCGGCGGCGGCGTTCCTCTCGACGCGCCCGCCGCCGGGAACGATGACCTGAGGATCACCAGCCGATCTTCGGCTTCACGAACGCGGCGATCTCGCCGGCGACGCGCTGGTGCCACGCCGGCGTGCCGTGTCCCATGCAGGCGACGAGCTCGCTCTTCGGTCCGACGGTCGGCGCGAACCACGAGACCTTCGCGTCGCCCGCGCCGTTCTTCTCGGTGGTCACCGCCTGGACGCCCGCGAGGATGTTCGTGCGCGTGAAGCGCCCCGGCGGCTGATCGTCCTCGGTGCTCGGCGACACGGTGAGGAGCACGTGCGCCTGCGGGTAGTGCTGGCGGATCTTGCCGACGAAGCCCGAGTAGGCCGACGTGAACTGCTCGAGCGTCGCCGGCCCCTGATCGACGGGCTGGCCGATGGCGAAGTCGTTGCCGCCCGCCATGATGACGACGAGATCGGGCGTCCACGTGGAGAAGTCCCACGTGCTCTTCGCGTAGACCGGCAGCGTCCGGTCGAAGAGCACCGGCAGCGTCTCCTTGTCCGTCGGCCAGATGTTCTGCGCGATGCCCTTGCCCGAGTACACCGTGCCGTGGAGCTCGGCGTCCATCGCGTCGGCGAGCACCTGGCCGAACGACTTCTTGAAGTTCTGCCAGTGCGCCGACCAGTCCGCGTCCGGACAGTCCGACGGGTTCGGCTGCCCCACGCCTTCGATCCCGAACCCCGCCGCCGCGGAGTCGCCGATCACCTCGATGTGGCGGGTCTTCCGGGGCGGCGGGGGCAGCAGCGTCCCGCCCGCGAAGTCGAAGCCGCGGAACTGGGTCATGCCGTTCTGCGATTCGCTGAGCTTGTACAGCTCGACCGTGTGCTCGCCGGGCGCGAGACCGCTGGCGAGCGGGTAGCTCGACTGCCCCGGCGTCATCACCAGCCGCTGCTTCACCTGACCGTCGATCGAGAGCTCCCATTCGCTGGGCGCGCCCTCCATCCAGCCCTCGTCGATCTCGTTCATGGTGACCGAAACGGCTGTGCCGTCGAAGCGCGCGACGATCCGACAGCCCGGCCATGCGCAGGTCGCCCCCGCCGAATCGCTGAGGTCGAAGCGCCCGATGAGCTGCACGTGTGGCGTTCCGGGATCCACGTCCTTGCCCGGGACCTGCCCGTCGGCGATCCCGCCACCATCGGGTGTGACCGGGGCCGTACCCGCGTCGCTTCCTGCCTCGGCCTCACCGGAGGGGTCAGGCGTCGAAGGCGAGGTCGACGTCGAGGACGTGACCACCGAGCCGGCGTTGCATGCGAGGAAGATCGAGCTGAGGAGAAGCGCTGGACGAAAGAGGCGAGTCGGCATCGCCTCCTCCACGAAGCACGTCTCTTACCAGCCGGTGTGGCTCCGGATCACCGTCGCGAGATCCCGCGCGAGGCGATCGTGGAACTCGGGGCTTCCATGTCCGTCACACGCGGTGAGCTCCGACTCCTGCGCGACGGGCGGCTCGACGGCGTGCACGCGCGCGTCGCCGGCGTTCGTGCGCCGATCGGCGATCGTCGTCACCGCCGTCTTCAGGTTCGTGCGCGACTTCCGCCCGGGAGGCTGCTCGTCGCTCACCGACGGCGAGACCGCGAGATAGAGATGCGCCTGCGGGTACGCCTCGCGCATCGTTCCGACCAGGCCGTCGAACGCGGCGATGAACTCGTCGAGCGGCGCGGGGCCGTCGTCGTCCGGCTGCCCGATGGCGAAGTCGTTGCCGCCCATCATCACGACGACGACGTCGGGCACCGCCGACTTCAGATCGAAGACGCTCGTGGGATCGACCGGGTTCGCCCGCCCGAAGATCTTCGGCATCGTCTCGTCGTCGGGGCGCCAGATGTTCCGCGCGAAGCCCTTGCCCGAGTAGACCGTGCCGAAGACGTCGGCGCGGAAGGTCTCGCCGAGCCGCGCGCCGAACGACTTGTGGAAGTTCTGCCAGCGCGCCGCCCAGTCGTTGCCCGGACAGTCGGGCCCCTGCCCGACGCCTTCGATGCCGAACGCGGCCGGCTGCGAGTCGCCCACGATCTCGATCCGCCGCTCGACCGCGCGCGGCGGCGCGAGCAGCGTGCCGCCGTGGAGGTCGTAGCCGAGGAAGCGCGTGACGCCGTTCTGCGCCTCGCTGCGTTTGTAGAGCTCGACGACGTGCTTGCCGGCAGCCAGTCCCGTCGCGAGCTCGTAGTCGGCGACGCCGGGCTTCATCACCAGCTTCGTGGTGATCGCGCCGTCGATCGACACGTCCCACTCGCTCGGCCCTCCGTCCATCCAGTCCTCGAGGATCTCCTCGAGCTTCACGCTCACCGCCGTGCCGTCGAAGCGCGCGATCACCCGGCAGCCGGGCCATCCGCACTTCGGACCGCTCGGCTCGCGCGTGTCGAAGCGGCCGACGAAGCGGATCGCGGGATCGCCCGCCGGCTCGACGTCGTCCGCGCCGCCGTCGGCCGCCGGCGATCGCGAGCCGTTCGCGCCGCCTCCGGCTTCGCCGCTCGAGCCGGAGCACGCCGCCAGGATCGCGAGGCACGTGACCAGGGTGATGGGCCCGCGCACGCGTTCACCTTAGCTCAGAATCGATAAGCGACACCGAGGTGGATGACGTCGAGGCCGTCCTCGACGGTGCCGAGCGCCACGGGCCAGCGCGTGCGGTGCGGCGCCGTTCCGGTGACCGCGCGCACGCCGTCGGCCGACGGATCGGACGCGCCGAGGTCCGAGACGAACACGTGCAGGTAGGCGATCGAGAGGTCGAAGGCCGCTCCCTTCTGCGCATGGATCCGCGCGGTCGCGCCGGCCGAGATCCCCATGCGCGTCCCCGAGATCGTTTCGAGGCCGGTGAAACCGGGCGCGCCCGAGCGCGGCTCGAAGAACGCCCCCGCGCGCACGGCCAGGGTCCCCGGGATTAAGTTCGCGTCACCTCCGGCGCGCAGCCCGACGACGTTCCGGTGCCGGCGCTCGGCGTCGGCGACGGCAGGGAGCGTCCCGGCGGTGCCCGGGACGAGGACGCCCGGAGGGAAGCGAAGGCCGTAGCGATCGATCGCGGCGTCGTTCGACCAGGTGGTGTCGATCTCGATGTCGGCGATCTCGTTCTCCATCGGATCGCGCCCGGCCGCGCCGCGCCGCGGGATCCGCACGCGCGCTCCGAGCGACGCCTCCGCCGGGATCGGCACGACGAGCGCCGCGCCGTCGATGCGTCCGTGCGCGATCTTCGATCCGTCGCCGGATGCGGCGCGCGCGGTGAAGGCGTTCGCCTCGGTCGTCGCCTCTCCGCCGGCGTCGATCGGAGCCGATACCATCGCCATGGCTCCGAGCTCGACGAGCGGACCGATGCGCGCGTGCGCGCCGATCGTCGCACGCGGGACGAAGAGGTCCTTCGCGTTCACCGTGACCTTCACGTCGTCGAGCGCGGGCGAGATGCCGTCCTGCGCGAGCCCGGGAGCGGCGGCCGACGTCTCGCCCCAGGCGAGGCCCCACCCGATCGACGCGCCGAGGCGGAGCCCGGGCGCGATCTCGTAGGCCGCGCCGGCGGTCGGGATGGCCATCACGTTGGTGGCGTCGATCAGCAGGTAGCGCTGCGGCGCCGGGCTCGCGCCGGCGAACGACGGCCACGACGCGCGCGGCACGCCGTGCGGCGTGACGATGCCTGCGCCGATCGCCGCGCGCTCGCCGAGCGGCACGACGAGCGCGACGAACCCTGCCGGCAGCGGCCCCGCGTCGTCGCAGACGCGCGGATAGCGCGCGCCCGGGAGCACGCCGTC